>DASXTX010000087.1:0-2374 GCA_036505195.1 Actinomycetota bacterium | reverse complement strand
GTCCCGCACGGACAGGTCCGCCATACGACGACGGACGGGGGCGGCCCGATCCACCAGGACCAGGATGACCCCGAAGGCGATCAACATCACCGCGATCAGCCAGGGCTGGCCCAGCGTGTCCTCGATCACGCTCTCGAACAGTGCCCCGGCGAGCGCGCCGGGAATGGTCCCAACGACCAGCGCCCAGGCCAGTCGTTCGTCGGCGGACGTGATGGAACGGCGCCGGATGGACCTGAGCCAGGCCGCGACGTATCGGGCCACGTCGTGGCGGAAATACACGAGCGCGCCGATCAACGTCCCGATGTGGAGCGCGACGTCGAAGGTCTTGTTGAGCTCCGGGTTCTGCAGGATGGTCCAGCCGAAGAGCCAGGGGACGATGATCAGGTGCCCGGAGCTCGAGACTGGGGCGAACTCGGTGACACCTTGGGTGATCCCGAGCACGATAGCCTGCAGGACGCTCGTCGCCGATCCTCTCGCCGGGCAAACGGCGCTGATGCTACCCGGCCTCGCCTTCGGGTGGCCCCGCGATGGCGACGGCGAGCTCGGCGAAGGCCGTCGCGTACGCGAGGCGTTCGGCTTCCTCCGGGCTCACCAGGAGCACCAGCGAGAGTCCGGTCGAAGTGTTCGACGTAATGCCGATCGTCCCGTCGGCGGCGTCATCCCCGAGCAACATCAACACCTCAGTGCCGGTGGCAACGGTCTCGGTGTGGGGATGAGGCCCGCCGAAGGTGGCGTACACGTCGACCTGGTCCCCGGCACGCACCGCGCCGGGCGGGACCGCGGCGTCCACCGGAAACGCCCGGAGTCCGGAAGGGATCAACGACGCGACCGGACCCGCCTCGGCCGCGCCGAGGCGGGTCCGGGTCACCGGCTCGCCCTCGGCCACGTCGGAGCCGACGGTCTCACCCACCGCGAGGCTCACGGTTCGGAGCGCTCCCGGCGGCGCGAACGTCGACGGGATCTCGGCGACCCGAAGCATCGACTCGGTCAGGACCGTTCCCCGCTCGATGGGACCGGCGGCGACAACGACCGGCTGCATCGTGCCGACCACCGGCCGAAGCGCTTCCAGCCGGGCCGCGTACCCGCGGACCAGCCCGTACGCCGCCACGGCGGCCACGACCGCGAGGAACGCGAAGGCCTTCGAGGTCGGCGACCAACGGCGCCCGAACACGCATCACCCCAACGAAGCGAGGGGAAGCGGCCCGACGCTAATGGATGCGTCGGTCGTCCGCCGTGAGGCGCATCACACTCCCCGGGGCTTCTTCTCCCCGAGAGGCAGGACCCGGACCCGGAACTCCTCCAGGGCTGCCTGACCCACGATCATGGCGACGGACTCGCGGATCCGATCCCCGAGCTGTTGCGGGTCCTCCGAGGTCTTGAAGCGGAGCTCGACGGTGACGAGGATGGGTTCGGCAGCCATAGCCCCCATCGTACCCTCGCCCCTAGACCTCGAACCGTGCTCCTCGCAGGGCCGTGACGCACGGGCAATCGCGCTTCTGCGGCAGGGCGGGGATCGATGCGAAGAGCAGCTCACGGAGCCTCGCGTTGTTCCGCTCGAAGACCTCGATCACGGCTTCGTGCGTGACCGGCGGGACTCCTGGGACGCCGACGTCGTAGTCGGTGATGAGCGAGACGTTCGCGTAGCAGATCTCCAGCTCTCGCGCGAGGAGCGCTTCCGGATACCCCGTCATACCGATCGTGTGCCATCCCATCTGGCTGAACCACGCCGACTCGGCACGCGTCGAGAACCGAGGCCCCTCGATCACGACCATCGTCCCGCCGTCGTGCATGGAGATACCGAGCTCGGTGCCCGTCTTCACAGCGACCTCGCGCATCGTGGGGCAGTAGGGGTCGGCGAAGGCGACATGCGTGGCGACCGGACCGTCGTAGAAGGTGTGGGGCCGCGAACGGGTTCGGTCCACGAGCTGGTCGCAGACCACGAAGTCACCGATCTGCACGCGCGGTTGGAGCGAACCGGCCGCGCAGGGCCCCCAGATCCGCTGCACCCCGAGTTCCTTCATGGCCCACAGGTTGGCTCGGTAGTTGATCCGGTGGGGGGGGTACTCGTGCTCCACCCCGTGGCGGGGGATGAACGCGACCGAGCGTCCGCCGACCTCGCCGACCACGGGTGAGGCGGAGGGCCTGCCGTAGGGCGTATCCACGTCCACGGCGTCCGAAGACTTCAGGAACGAGTAGAACCCCGACCCTCCGAAGACGCCGATCTCGGCCGTGCTCAGGCGCTCTTCTCCTTGGCGCTGCCGGTGGTGGCCTTCTCGCCGGCCGCCTTGGAGCCGGCCTTCGTCTCGCCGCCCTTCGTGTCGGGCTTCGTGTCGGGCTTCGCATCGGGGGTGGATCCCGGCGTCGACTCGGACGA
>DASXTX010000086.1:0-10859 GCA_036505195.1 Actinomycetota bacterium | reverse complement strand
CCAGCGGCTCGGCGGGGACGCCTCGGTGACGGTGTTTCTCATGGCCGACCTCCCGGCGACGTTCGAGGAGCTTGGCGCGCGCGGCTACCGAGCGGCGCAGCTCGAGGCGGGCACGGTCGCCGGCAAGGTGTACCTGGCGTCGTACGCACATCGCATGGGCGCGACGGGGCTCACGTTCTTCGACGACGAGGTCGAGCGCTTCTTCTCGCCGGATGCGATCGGCAAGAGCTGCATGCTCGTCGTCGCGGTCGGCGACAGCCCGCGCCTGCACAGGGGCGGATGACCGAGCAGGTCAGGGTCCGCGTGACGCCCTTCACCGGCTGGATCCTCGACACGACCACACGCCTTGCCTAATCCGGTTCCTGCAGATCTGGATCTAGGCTTTCCTTCGGCGGCATGTTGGTCCGGGGCCCGAATGCAGGACCGCGAACCTCGGCGGTGTCTCTATGCCGAGTGCGGGTGCAGCGGATTCCCGGTAGGCGTTTCAGGTCGACCAGGGCCCGGGGAACCGCGCGGAGCAGATGCGGTAGCCGAGCTCCTCGTCTCCGATCGGAGTGCCCGCGTACCACATCCCAACGGACCCGTCGTGGAGCCTGACCACGCAGGGAGTGTGGACGCTCGAACCGTCGGGCCCCTGGCCCGCGGGCTCCAGGACCGTGCCCCGGCGATCCCACGAGAGACCGTCGCCCGAGGTCGCCAGCGCGATGCGGATCGGACCTCCGACGTCGCTGGCATAGAACGTGTAGACGATCCTTGCGACCTCCAGCGCGCAAGGGTGCGACACCGCGACTTCGCCCGCCTCCGGCTCGAGGATCGCCCCGACCCGGTCCCAGGACGCTCCCGACTGAGAGACGGCCGCGACCAGTACCGACCGCTGACCCGCGCCCGAGCCCGGATACCCCGTGTACAACAGCCACCACCGTTCACCGGTCATCAACAGACAGGGATGGTTGGCCCCGCCCGCGTCCTCGGGGCCGCGCTGCATGATCGTCCCCTGGGTGTCCCATCGATGGGAATCCTCCGACGTCGCCATGTGCAGGCGGCTGATCTCCCCGTCGGACCCCCCATAGACCATGAGGTAGCCGCCGGGGGTCTTCACCACGCACGGCGATTCGGCGCCGTAGGAGTCGCTGTCGCCGGCGAACCCGGCGTCGATCGCCACCCCCAGCCGCTCCCAGCCGCCGCCTGGCGGCCGGGCCGCCGTCAAGATCCTGGAGGTCGTGCCGTCGCTGCCCGTGTACCACATCCGAAGGGTGGCATCTCCTTCCTCGAGCACCCACGGACGCCACGCCCGGACGCTGTCGGGCTCGCCCGGGGTCCCCGGAATGGAGACCTCCCCTTCGCGGATCCACTCCACGACCTCACTCGGTCCTTACGAGCCTCCGCGCCCCACCGCCGCAAGTTCGGGGGTGATCTTCCGGGTGGTGATGACCTCGTCCACGACCCCGTACTCCACGGCCGCCTCGGCGGTGAGGATGAAGTCGCGGTCGGTGTCCTTCGCCACCCGCTCCAGGGGTTGGCCGGTGTGCACGGCGATCAACTCCTCGAGGAGCTTGCGGTACCGGGTGATCTCCTTGGCCTGGATCTCGATGTCAACGGCCTGGCCCTCCGCACCGCCGTGCGGCTGATGGAGCAGGATGCGGGAGTGGGGCAGCGCGTAGCGCTTGCCCTTGGTGCCGGCCAGCACGAGCACCGCCGCAGCCGAGGCCGCCTGTCCCATGCAGATCGTCGAGACGTCGGGCTTGACGTACTGCATCGTGTCGTAGACCGCGAACAGCGACGTGATGTCCCCGCCCGGCGAGTTGATGTAGAGGCTGATGTCCTTGTCGGGGTCCTCGCTCTCCAGGTGCAGGAGCTGGGCCATGATCAGGTTCCCGACGTTGTCGTCGATCGGCGTGCCAAGGAACACGATCCGCTCCTTGAGCAGCCGCGAGTAGATGTCGAACGATCGCTCACCGCGGCTGGTCTGTTCGACGACGACGGGGACGAGGTAGTCCTTCGTGTTGCTCATGGTTCGCCCTCCGCTCGAGCTTCTTCGGGAGGCGCGGGACCTTGCCTCAGCTCGTCCGATGATATCAGCGCCCAGGGTTACGACCCTGCCGCACCACCGCGCGAGACAAGCCCTAGCGTGCCCTTGAACTGCCCCTTGCCCGAAGCGTCCTTGAAGGATGTAATCAGCGAGACAAGGCGGGCTACCGCGGAGCGGGAGTGAAACGTGCCGGCAAAGAAGGCAACGACGAAGAAGGCAACGACGAAGAAGGCAACGGCGAAGAAGGCAACGACGAAGAAGGCCACGGCGAAGAAGGCCACGGCGAGGAAGGTCACGGCTCGAGCTTCGTCTCAGCCCGAAAGGGTACATGCGCGTCGGGCTGCAACGCCATCCGGTCGCGCATCCACGCTGACCGCGCCAGGCCGGTCGGGTGATCTCATCGTCATCGACTCACCTCAGGTCGGCTCGCCGCCTCGCGAGGGCGAGGTTCTGGAAGTCATTCAGGGCGAGGTGGGCGTCAGCTACAGGGTCCGGTGGGCGGACGGACATCAGACCCTGATCGCACCCAAGAGCGGGACCGCCCGCATCGTCCGGGCATCGAAGAGGGCTTGAGCGGCAGCCCGCCCCTCGTCGGTCCGCTGACTCCGCTAGCTACTTGTTGAACCCTTCAGTTCTTCCGGCTAGGCCAGTTTGGACTATCAGGGGCGGCTTCGGTTCCAGGCGATGGACCCCCCGAGCGCGTGCGTCGGCTGCATTGCTCTGCTCAGGCATATGACTCTCCGCGATCAGCATGCTCGAGGGCTAGGCCCAATCTACGCCACCTTGCTTGTGGGTGGCATGGCTCCGTGGGGCGGCTCCAAACGGCTCGGTAGCTTGCGATAAGCGTCCACTCATTCCTGCGTTTGATTCATGGCTCATTGTCTAAACCGGTCAGAGCGACGGAGGGCTGGGCCAAACCAAGGCCAAGGTTTGGTGAGTCTCGGCTTCGAGTCCCGAGGCGCGCGACGACAGAGCGACGGCCTCGCCCATCGACATTGATCCCCGCCCTTGAGAAAGAGGGGAGGGCGGTCCTTCGGGGCCGCCCTCTCAGAGGTCGCCTTAGGAAAACACCGACCTCTTCGGCCGGCCTTGCGACCGGCCACCGTGTCACGCTCCCCCATCGGGGGCTCTCAGGTTCCGGGGCTGGCGGCAGCTCTTTGGTGCTGGCGTTATGCCCTAGGTGGGCTCTGACCGCTGGTGGCTGTACCGGCTCGCGCCGCTCCGGTGCCTAAGTGCACGATACACTCGGCCATGGAAATACGCAAGGATCCCCTTGCGTATTTCATCGCCGACCGCTCCGCCCCTCGCGGTTCGCCCGGATCCGTCGCAGGCGATCTGCAATTGCCTGGCGGGACACGCCTAACTCTCGCGCCACGGCCGCCTGGCCTGCCTCCTCGACCAGTTCGGCCCACTCGCGGCGCGTGGCCTGGAGCTCGGCTTCAAGCCGCGAGATGCGCCCCTCGAGCGAGTGCAGGTGCCGCTTCTCGATCGTCGTCAGGTCCCTTCGAGGTCGAGGCACGCACTCAGCGTATCCCCAGGGGCGTTCTACCAAGGGATTCCTTGACCGAACGCTCGATTTCCTAGGCCTGAACGATTACGTGGAGCAACGCCTTGCCGCGCGCCCGTGTGGACGCGTTGGATCGGGCTCACCTCCAGAATCCCGTCGGGCTGGCCGGCCCGGGTATCAGCTTCTGGGTCCCCATGAATGTGCCAGACGCGCATGAGATCTCGTTGAGGTAGTGGGGGCTGACCCGACCGGACTCGCCATTTGGCAGGACTAGTAGGCGACCCCGGGTGAAGGGTTGCTCGCCCGCACGGTTCGCAGCATGCGTTTGAGAACGACTAGAGTCCTTCGGCGAGGAATTCGTGACCCCGTACTCGGTGCTCAACGCTTCGAGCTCTCCCGGTTCCACGACCTCTCACCGACTGAGAGCGCAACGAGTACATCGACTCGTTCTAGCGGTCCTCGGGCACGTCCGCGCTCGTCCCGGCCGGCGGTTCGAGGCCGACACGCCGGTAGGCGTCGTCCGGCACGAGCGACGGATCCTTATAAGCGGTCCACGTGCACGCGAGGTCGGCGCCGTGCGGCCACACGGGCGGCTCGACCACGCGGACCGGGTACCCGAGCCGACGGATCGACGCGCGCTCCTGAAGCTGACAGCAGTGGACGCAGTACAGGCAGACGCCCTCCATGTTCCAGGCCCAGTCGTGTGGGCGCGTGGTGACGGCGACGTTCGTTGGGGACCCCATCCTCGGCGGGCCACCCTCGACGTCCGGGCGAAGGGTCCGACCGCCCGAGCCGCACGGATCGAACCGGAGGACGAACCTGTCCGGATGCTCCTGGATCTCGATCTCGCCGGTCCGAGCTGGGCCGCTGAGGTGGCCGCGGAGGGAGGCGGCCGCATCGAGGAGGAGCTCCTCCAAGGACTCCTCCCACGGGCGCGTTCGCACGTCGTAGCGATCGCGTGACGGATAGACGTCCTCGAGCATGTGGTCCCACATCTCCCCGATCCGGTCCTCGCCGAGGAGTCGATACCCGACGTCGAGGAGGCCGTACACGAGGTCGCATGCCAGATCGTGCGTCTCACGCCACATCAAGCGAGCCCTCTCCAGCCACTCGAGCGCGGCCGGCGCGTCCTCGCGCTGGCACGCGGCCTCGAAACGATCGAGCGCCGCCGTGTATGCCGACCATCCGCGTTCGAGGTCGAACGCCGAACCGTCGGGACCCCGCAGGGCGTCCGAGATCTTCCGCTCCTCCGCCGCGAGGCGCTCGGCGGAGACCCCCTCGCCAAGCAGGAACGCTCGGGCTCGTTCGGCGAAGACGGGGTAGAGCTCGCGACCCTCTCGGGCCTCGTCCTCGGTGAACCGCCCCAGGAGGCGTGCCCGGGGGAAGTCGTTCCGCTGCAATGCCTCAACGGCGAGTCGATACGTTGATGCGGCCTGGCTGAGTTGGCCGCCCGTCCGAACTCGCCGGTTCAGTCGTTCGTCGAAGCGGACCGGATCCGCCACGGCTCCGGCTCCTTTCCCGCTCGAAGGTCGCGATGGTATCGATCGAGGAGCACGGCGATCGCCCTCGATGTCTCCGCGTCGAGCCGCACCGTCCCGGCACGAGCGTTCGTCCGGATGTGCTCGGGATCCAGGCTCCCGATGATCGTCGCCGTCACGCCGGGCCTGTCGATCACCCATCGCACGGCGAGGACCGGAGCCGGTACGCCGACGGCGTCGGCGAGCACGCCGAGCCCGCGTGCGAACGCTTGGCTGCGTTCGATCCTGCCAGGCGCGAACAGCTCCTCGTAGTAGTTCGACTCGTACCGCGCGAAGCGTCCGGCTCGCCAGTCCGAGGGGGGAAGCTGCGTGTTGGTCGTCACGCGCCCGGACAACAGGCCGAACGCGAGCGCACCGTACGCGAGGAACGCGATCCCTTGCGCCGACAGCCGAACAGCGAGCCCCTCGTCGTCGCGGTGAAGCAGCGACAGCTGGTTCTGGACCGCGTGCACCGGCGCGACGCTCATGCATCTCCGGATGAGGTCCTCGCCGAAGTTCGAGACGCCGATGGAGCGCGCGAGCCCGTCCTCGACGAGGCCGCTCATCGCTCCCCACGTCTCCTCGATCGGAGCGGCCGCGTCATACCAATGCAGCAGGTAGAGGTCGATCCGATCGGTGCCGAGGCGACGGAGGGAACCATGGATCGCTCGTCGGATGTTTTCCGGTCGCATCCCGCTCCCTGCCTCGGTCGGGGCGACCTTGGTCACGACAACGACGTCGTCGCGTACGGGGGCGACCAAACGTCCGACGATCTCCTCCGAGGCGCCGGCAGCGTAGATCTCGGCCGTGTCGATCCACGTGACGTCGGCTTCCAGCGCCGTCCGGATCGCCCGTTCGACGCCGGCGGCGTCGAACGTGGTCGACGCGGTGTCTGCGCCGGTGATCCATGCGCCGTAGCCCAGAACCGAGATCGGCGGGCCGGATGCCCCCAGCGATCGCATCTCCACGCCGCAGCCTCCCGGCTCTCGGGTCCGCTCGCCCGACGGCGATGGGCCCTCGACCGCGCTCGCCCCTGACGATCCTGGACCGACGGCCCATCCTATTATGATCGCCCCCGCGGTCCGACGGACCCTGGGGTGCGGTGATGGTCGATCGGCGGAGCGGCCGCGTGGCGCTCGTGACCGGTGCCGGAAGCGGCATGGGCGCCGCGTGCGCACGTCGACTCGCGGCCGACCACGCTGCCGTGATCCTCGTCGACAACCGGCCCGAGTTGCTCGCGTCGATCTCGCGGGACGTCGAGCGCGCGGGAGCTGAGGCCGTCGGCTCGGTCGGCGACGTCACCGTGCCGTCCGACGTCGACGAGGCCGCCCGGAGCGCGTCCGACCGATTCGAACGACTCGACGTCGTCGTGAACGCCGCCGGCATCCTCGAGCCGACACGTCTCATCGACATCTCGCCCGACGAGTGGGCTCGCGTCGTCGCGGTCAACCTTACCGGCGCGTTCCTCGTGACGCGAGCCGCGATCGGGCCGATGCGCAAGCGGGGGTGGGGTCGCATCGTCCACTTCTCCTCGACTGCCGGCAAGACCGTGAGCACGCTGGGAGGGGCGCACTACACCGCCTCCAAGCACGGCGTCCTCGGCCTCGTGCGGGCGGCCGCAAAGGAGCTTGCGCCGTTCGGCATCACCGTGAACGCCGTCTGCCCGGGCCTGATCGACACCGAGATGGTGCGAGCGACCACGACGCCGGAACAGCGGGAGGCCTACGCGAACGGCTTCCCGATCGCACGCCTGGGCACTCCCGAGGAGGTCGCCGCCATCGTCGCGTTCATCGCGAGCGACGCCGCCGGATACGTGACCGGCGCAGCGATCGACGTGAACGGCGGCGACCTTATGGTCTGATCAGGTGACCGTGATCGCGTGCTCGGGACAGTTCGCCTCCGCGAGGAGCACCTTGTCTTCGAGCTCGGGACCCACCCGGTCCGTCTTCACGACGGAATAGCCGAGCTCGTCCGCCTCGAACACCTCGGGGCAGATCACGATGCAGCGATTGTGGCCCTGGCACTTCGCGCCGTCGACGGCGACCGTCAGCTTCTTCGGCAGCCTCTCGTCGGCCATACATCTCCTACCCGACCACGAGGGGGAGCGGGCCGATCCCGTGCCACGGCGGATCCGAACCCGACGCGAGCGAGAAGCTCGAGTACCGCCCGAGGAACTCCTCGAACGCCACGCGCAGCTCTCGCCGAGCGAGATTCGACCCTAGGCATCGGTGGATCCCGACGCCGAAGGCCATGTGGGGGTTCGGCTGCCGGTCGACGTGGATACGGTCCGCGTCGTCGAACACCTCCTCGTCGCGGTTCCCCGAGCCGAAGACGATCAGCACGCGATCGCCCTCGTCTACGCGACAGCCGTCGAGTGCGACGTCCTTCGTCGCCGTCCGCGCCATCGCCTGCACCGATGACAGGCAGCGCAGGAACTCTTCGCTGGCGTTGGCGACGAGGGAAGGATCGGCCGCGAGGCGCGTCTGGTCCTCCGAGTGCTGGGCGAGGTACCACAGACCGCTCCGGATCACCCACGCGGTCGTGTCGAGCCCGGCGGTCAGCAGCACGAACCCGTAGTCGACGAGCTCCTGGTCCGAGAGCGGCCGGCCGTCGATCTCGGCCGCGAGGAGCCTGCCGAGGAGATCGTCGCCGGGCGGAGAGCCTCGCCGAGCCTCGAACTGCCTCGCGAGGTAGTCGCAGCACTCGGCGGCGGCCCGCTCGGTGTCCGCGTAGTCGTGCGTTCGCACGTAGAAGATGCGGTCGATCCAGTCCTCCAGCAGCTCCGAGTCTTCGATCGGAAGCCCTGCGAGCTCGCAGAACACCCGCATCGGCATCGGGACCGCGAACCGTTTCGAGACGTCGACCTCTCGCGCGTCGCCGAACCCGTCGAGGAGGCTGCGAGCAACCGCCCGAACCATGGACTCCATCTCGTTGATCCGCTGCGGCGTGAACGCCGGCAGCATGATGCGGCGGTACTTCGGGTGCATGGGCGGATCGATGTCGATCGGGATACCGGGACGCACGTGACCCATCGGCGGGAGCAGCATCCCGGGTGACACCGCGAACGTCTCCGGATCCTGCTCGATGCGGTGGATGTCGTCGTATCGCGTGACGAACCAGAAGCCGCCGTAGCGCTCGCTCCGGCCGATCGGGCACCCCTGACGCAGCTCGCGGTACACGTCGAAGGCGACCTCGAGGCCCTCGTCGTGGTGACCGAACGTCCGGGCGATCTCGTGGATCCGTTCGTCCGGATCGGCGTCCGTCTCAGGCAACCCGACCTCCATCGACTCGACGCCGACGCTAGCCGCTGCCCCGGAACCCGTCAACGGCGGCGTTTGGCTCGGGCGCCGAGCCCCGTCAGGATGTGCACCGACCGAGAAGGAGGTGGCGATGCGGTTCCAGGGGAAGGGCGCGTTCGTGACGGGAGCGGGCCACGGGATCGGACGAGCAACGGCACAGCGCCTGGCAACCGAGGGCGCGGCCGTCCTCTGCTACGACCTCAACCGCGACGGGGTGGACGAGACCGTGGGGATGATCGAAGCGAGCGGAGGGAGCGCCGCGGCGGCTCAGGGGGACGTGCGATCCCAGGATGAGATCGGTGCCGCGCTCCAGGAGGCGATCGATCGGTTCGGATCCGTATCGTTCCTCGTCAACAACGCCGGAGTCGTCACGATGACCGGGCTCATGGATCTGCCGGAAGACGAGTGGGACCTCGTCCTCGACATCAACCTGAAAGGGATGTTCCTCGTCACGCAGGCGGTCGCTCCGGCCATCGCGCGATCAGGCGGAGGCAGCATCGTGAACATGTCGACGATCGAGGCTGAGATCGTCGCGGCGTCGGGACCGCACTGCCAGCCGCACTACAACGCGTCCAAGGGGGGCGTGAAGATGCTCACCAAGGCGCTGGCGCACGAACTCGCCACGATGGGCATCCGCGTGAACGCGGTGGCCCCGGGCCCGATCAACACTGGCTTCTCCGGCGTCGATCTCGAAGACCCCGAGATCATGGAGAGCTTCATCGGACGGATGCTGATCCGGCGGCCCGGGCGCCCCGAGGAGGTCGCCGCGGCGATCGCCTTCCTCTTGTCGGATGACGCATCGTTCGTCACCGGGACCCAACTCGTCGTGGACGGTGGGTGGTTAGTCCACTGACGGGCGATATCGGCAACGAATGCCTCGCCCCGATGTCTAGAGGCCGGGAAGCACGACGGTCTCGTCCGGCTCGTCGAAGTTCTTGGCCGACAACTCCATGCGCCATCATCGACGGCGCTCCAACAGCGGGTCAACTCGCGCAGCGCAGCGCAGCGCCGCGGCGAGGGAGGTGAGCTCCTCGCTAGATTCCGTCCCGGGGAGAGTGGGAGACTCCCGTCGCGCCGGGAGCCGGGACGTAGGGCGCCCCGGGGCCGGCTGGATCCCAGCGGGCTCTGGACGGGGCTGTCGAAGTGGTGGGAGATGCCAACTGTGAGCGATGGCTGACCGAGAAGTCGCAGAGGCCGTGGCGGGGAGCTTCTTAGCGACGCTGCCCCCCGAGGTCGTCGACGAGCTGATGGCGGAGGGAGAACGTACCGACTACCCCGCGGGCAGCATTGTCTACCGAGAAGGTTCATCCCCAAGGGCAGCCCTCGTTGTCCACGGCTTGATTCGCGTCTACATGAGCTCCCATGAGGGAGGCAAGTCACCGTTCGATACGCGCGGGACTCGGATGTCCTCGGGATCGCGGTGATCGTCGAAGGACCGGCTAGTGTCAGCGCCCAGACGCTTGCGCCGTCAAGCCTTTTCAGCATCAACTCGCGGAAGCTGACGGAGGTGGGGAGCCCGGACTGGAGGTCGGATGAACTGCCAGCACATGGGGTGCAGAAGCCAGGTCGAGCCGGGCCAGGAGTTCTGCGGCGACTACTGTCGCGAGCACTCTGGTGACGCGGCGCACGAGGAGCACATCTGCGAGTGCGGGCACGACGTGTTCACGATGGCCACGGTGTAGTTCGAAGGAACCAGTAGGAGGACAAGTCACGCCATCGGTCGTCCGACGGGGCAGACCATGCCGCTCCCACCTCTCCTTCGAGAGGACGGCGGCCGAAGACTTGTCCGGTCCTCCGGTGGTCGGTCGGAAGACTTGTCCGGGGCCGGGCGATGGAAACACCGAAAGACTTGTGTGGTGGACGCGGTCGTTCGGGCCCGGATCGGGGCCTTCCCCGCGGCCGCCTCTCGCCCGGCGCCGGAACGCCGCTGTTAGAGGAGCCTTTCGGTAGCGGAGGCGCAGGAAATGAGGGCAGAACCGCAGCCTGCTGGTCGAGCTGCGCCGGCCCTCCGGTCCATTCCCACCTCACCCAGGGTGTCGTAGCTCGGCAAGCGTGTCTGCCACCAAGGTGCAAGAACATCACGGCGACCTTTCAAGTGTCACCCGTAACGAGACGACGCGCCGCCGCTGGACCTCCTCAACCGTGAATCGGACGCCGACACAGCGGATCGTCTCGCCTCCCTCGGGCACCCTTCCGAGCAGCCGTAGACGAGGCCACCGATCGTGTCCGCTCCATCCTCCGGCAGCTCATCGATCGGCGCCGCGAGTTGGGCCGCGGCACCGACCGGAAGCCCACCGGGCGATCTCCGGATCCTCCGGGCCTGCCGACGGCCGCCCTCCTCGGGCGGAGAACCGTTGGCGAATCGGTACCGTCAGTGGCGCGATGAGACGCTCCGGCCACCGCATGTACGCGCGACGGCACCGAAGAACCGGACGCGTCGTCGGTGTGTTGCTGCTCACTGCGGGCGTCGTTGCCCTGATCGGCGCAGGCGCGACGCTGATCCCCTC
>DASXTX010000085.1:0-1712 GCA_036505195.1 Actinomycetota bacterium | reverse complement strand
TCGAGCCGCGAGCGTTCGGGCATCCCCCAGGTGGCGATCACCGGCTACACGAACGCCGGCAAATCGACGCTGATGAACGCGCTCACGGCTTCGGAGGCCGTGGTCGCCAACCAGCTCTTCGCGACGCTCGATCCCACCGTCCGGAAGATCGACCTGCCCTCGGGCCGCGCCGCCACGATCTCGGACACGGTCGGGTTCGTGAGCAAGCTCCCGCACGAGCTGGTCGAGGCGTTCCGCTCCACCCTCGAGGAGGTCGCGCGCTCGACCTTGATCGTGCACGTCGCCGACGCATCCTCCTCCGACGTGATCGAGCAGATCGACGCCGTGCGCGAGGTGCTGGCCGAGATCGGGGCCGCGCACATCCCCGAGGTGCTGGCGCTCAACAAGGTCGACCGGCTCTCGGAAACAGAGCGCGCCAGGGTGCTCGCACGCATCGACGGCGACGCGGTCGCGATCAGCGCCCGAACCGGCGAGGGGCTGGACGGGCTGATGGAACGGGTCGAGCGGTCGCTCCCGCGCTTCCCGATGGACGTCACGATCCTGGTCCCGTGGGGCCGCGAGGACGTGACCGCGATGCTGTACCGCAACGCCGAGGTCCTGTCAGAGGACGCCCGCGAGGACGGCACGCTCGTCCGCGCCCGGCTGGGGGAGCGCGAGTTCGCCGCGGTGGCGCCGTTCCGCGTGGAACCGGCTGTGGCACCTTCCACGCAGGACCGCGCCGCGGGCTGACGTCCCGCTCCGCCGGTCGCGCGCTCGGTTAACCTCCGCGCGTGCGGATCGGGATCCACGTCGGCCACTGGGAGGGACGGCCACACGACGTCGCCGAGCTTGCGGTGGAGGCGGAGCGCGCCGGGTTCGACTCCGTCTGGACCTCGGAGACGTGGGGGTCGGACGGCGCCGTCCTGCTCGCGTGGATCGCCGCGCACACCGACCGGATCGGGCTCGGCGCCGGGGTGCTCCAGATGCCGGCCCGCTCGCCCGCTGCGGCCGCGATGGCGGCGCTCACACTCGATCACCTGAGCGGTGGGCGGATGCGGATCGGGCTCGGCGTCTCGGGGCCGCAGGTCGCCGAGGGCTGGCACGGCGCGTCGTTCGACGCCCCGATCGCACGGACGCGCGAGTACGTCGACATCGTTCGGGGCGTGTTGCGACGCGAGGCGCCGGTGACCTCGCCCGGACCGAACTATCCACTGCCGCTCCCCGGCGGCGAGGGCAAGGCGCTCAAGCCCAACGTCCGGCCGCTCCGGGCCGACGTCCCGATCTACCTCGCCGCGATGGGGCCGAGGAACGTCGCGCTCGCGGCCGAGATCGCGGAGGGTTGGATCCCGTTCCTGTTCTCGCCCGAGCAGCCGGCGGCGTTCGCCGAGGCGCTCGCCGAGGGTTCGAGGCATCGCGCACCCGGCCTCGGGGAGCTCGACGTCGCGCCGATGGTGCCGGTCGCGTTCGACCCCGACCTCGGGAGCTGCCGGGACGAGCTGCGACCGCTGCTCGCGCTCTACGCCGGCGGCATGGGCTCGGCCGGCGCGAACTTCTACAAGGACCTCGTGACGCGGTACGGGTTCGGCGACGCGGCGAACGCGATCCAGGAGGCGTTCCTCGACGGGCGACGGACCGAGGCCGCGGGCCTGGTCCCCGACGCGATGATCGACGAGCTGTGCCTGGTCGGCTCGGTCGACCACGTCCGCGAGCGGCTCGACGCGTGGCGCGAGGCG
>DASXTX010000084.1:0-8313 GCA_036505195.1 Actinomycetota bacterium | reverse complement strand
CCGCACGATCCTGGGCGCGAGCGGGATCACGCTCGAGTACCCGGTGATCCGACACATGAACAACCTCGAGTCGGTGCTGACCTACGAGGGCACGACCGAGATCCACACGCTGATCCTCGGCGAGGCGCTGACCGGGCTCCGCGCGTACGAGTAGCGCCGCGGCGGGTAGCCTGTCCGAAAACCGACACCGGAGGTCCGATCCGCGATGGCGCGAGAGCTCGATTGGGCAGTGTTCGAGAAGGCCGTGGAGATCACCGCATCCGCAGTTCGGGGCGCGATGGGGGGCGAGAACAGCCAGCCCGCGTCCTTCGCCGGCGACGTGTTCAAGGACGTGTGGGTCGCGCTCAAGGCGGCCGTGGAGGAGCTCCCGGAGCGAGGGCGCACCGGGTTCTAGGGCTCGTCACTCGGCGCGCGAGATGTCTCGGATGGACACGATCCCGACGAGCTCGGCGCCGTCCAGCACCGGCAGGTGGCGGAAGCCGCCGTCCAGCATCAGGTCTCGCGCGGTCCTGACGTCGGCCTCGATGCCGACCGTCGTGGGGTCGTGCGTCATCCAGTCGGCGACCGGGTGATGGGCGGCGTCGAAGTCGCTCGCGAGCGCCCGGAGCACGTCCCGTTCGGTGAAGATCCCGGTGGCCCGGCCGTCCTCGATCACGAGCGCCGAGCCGACGTGGTGCCCGCCCATCAGCGTCGCCGCTTCGGCGACCGTGGCGGTGGGTTCGACCGCGACCAGGTCCTTGCTCATGATGTCTCGGACCGTCGTCATGCCCTCCAGCAAGCCTAGTCGCCGGCGTCTCGGCAGGGAAGCACTGCGTGTCTGGTATGTGCCCCGGCGCCGCGCGTACCCCTGGCGTGGTTCGCACGACCCGTACGCGGTCTGGGTGTCCGAGGTGATACTCCAGCAGACGCAGGCGGGCCGCGTCGTGCCGGCGTTCCGCTCGTTCCTGCGCCGCTTCCCGACGGTCCGAGCGCTCGCGGCCGCACCCCGCCGGGACGTCGTGCGCGAATGGGGCGGTCTCGGCTACAACCGTCGCGCGGTTCGGCTCTCCGAGGCCGCCCGCGCGATCGTCCGCGATCATGCCGGCAGCATCCCGAGCGACCCGGCCACGTTGCGCCAGCTCCCGGGCATCGGTCCGTACACCGCGGCGGCGGTCGCCTCGCTCGGGTTCGGCGAGCCGGTCGCGGCGGTCGACACCAACGTGCGGCGGGTCGTGGCTCGGGTGCACCTGGGGGTCGACGGTCACGAGGCGCCGGCGAAGGAGCTATGGGCGCTCGCCGACGCGTGGCTCGATCTCGACGATCCGACCACGTGGAACCAAGCGGTGATGGATCTCGGACGGGAGGTGTGCCGGCCCAACCCCCGGTGCGACGTCTGTCCGATCGCGCGCGTCTGCCGGTTCCGCCTCGCCGGATCGATCGCGGCTCGCGGACCGAGGCGGCAGGGGCCGTTCGAGGGTTCCAGCCGGCAGGTTCGGGGAGCGGTCGTGCGGGCGCTGCGCTCGCACCCGTCGCTCACCCGGACCCGGCTCGCCGACGAGACCGGCTTCCCGCCCGAGCGCATCGATGCCGCGGTCCGGACCCTGGCCGCGGACGGTCTCATCGTCGACGATCTGGGCGGGGTTCGGCTGGCCGAGTGATCCGGGCGTGTAAGTTGACGCTAACGTAAGTCGGGCCTAGCCTGCTCGGCATGGAGGCCGCGCTCAAGGCCATCGCGGAACCACGCCGCCGGCAGATCCTCCTGCTCGTCCGCGAGGGCGAGATGACCGCCGGCGAGATCGCCTCCCACTTCGAAGTCACGCGTCCGGCGATCAGCCAGCACCTCACCGTGCTCAAGGAGGCCGGCCTCGTCTCCGAACGTCGCGACGGCACGAAGCGGATCTACCGCTTCCGGCCCGAGGGGGTCGAGGAGCTCCGGGCGTTCATCGAGGACATGTGGACGGAGCGGCTGGCCACCTTGAAGGATGAGGCCGAGCGCGAGGAGAGGAGGCGGCGTGGCGCAGGTCCTGCGACCGGACGCCGGTGAGCTCGAGGTCCGCATCCAGGCGCGCCCCGAGACCGTGTTCGAGTTCTTCGTCGATCCCGAGAAGATGAAACGCTGGAAGGGCACCGAAGCCGAGCTCGACCCGCGACCCGGCGGCACGTACCGGGTGGGCGGGATCGCCGGCGGTGCGACCGTGGTCGGCGAATTCGTCGAGATCGACCCTCCCCGTCGCCTGGTGTTCACCTGGGGGTGGGAGGGTGATGAGGAGGTCCCGCCGGGTTCCAGCACCGTCGAGGTCACGCTGACGCCGGACGGCGATGCAACGGTGCTGCATCTGGTGCATCGGGACCTGCCCGCGGGCCAGGGGCCGAGGCACATGGAGGGCTGGGAGCACTTCGTCCCGCGGCTCGTCGAGGCGGCGACGGGACGCGACCCGGGGCCGGACCCGTGGTCGATGTCGGGAGCGATGTGACGGTCGTCTCGGCCGTCGCAAGGAAGGAGGAGTCGATGGGCGCACCGGTCGTGCACTTCGAGATCTACGGGAAGGACGCGTCGAAGCTCCAGTCGTTCTACGCGGATCTGTTCGGGTGGGAGATCCACGCCGACAACCCGATGAACTACGGGATCGTCCACACGAACTCCGGTGACAAGGGCATCGGCGGCGGCATCACGGAAGGCGACGCGCGCGTGAACGTCGTGGTCGACGTCGACGACCTCCAGAAGTACCTGGACAAGGCGGTCTCGATGGGCGCCGAGGTCGTCACGCCGATCACCGAGATCCCGGACATGGTCACGTGGGCGGAGTTCCGCGACCCCTCGGGCAACGTGATCGGGATCTCGCTCGCCGACTCGTGACCCGGCAGGGCGCCAGACCTAGCTGACGGGTCAACCGGCCTTCAGGGCGGGCAAGACCTCGGCCGCGAAGAGCTCGGTCGCAAGCGAAGCGGTCTCCAGATCCATCCCCGGGTAGTGCAGCCGCACGACCAGGTGGACATCACGATCGCCGGCCGCCCGGATCGTCGCGAGCAACGCTCGGGCCACCTCGTCCGGCGGCCCGGCCGGTGTCGAGAGCCGCAGGTCCTCCTCGGACGGCGCCGCCGGTTCGAGCCGGTCGTGCTCCGGGGTATCCGCCCCTTCCCCCCACGCCTCGTACGCCCCGAGCTGCTGCACGACGCCGTCGCGGATCAGCTGCCACGGATCGCCGTCTCGCCACGCGAACGCGTTCTGCAACAGCACGACCATCATCCTGCCGGGGTCGCGGCCGGCGCCGCTCGCGCCCTGGGCGACGAGCTCGAGGTTGCTTCGGACCTCGTCCGGGCCCGTCTCGTCCGTGATGTACCCGTCCGCGAGCCGTCCCGCTCGAACGACCGCCTTGCTCGTATAGCCGCCGAGCAGGATCGGCGGCCCACCCGGCCTCGCGGGTTGCGGGGTGACCTTCACGCGGTCGTATCGGAGCGTCCGTCCCTCGAACGAGAACCGCCGGCCCGTCCACGCCCGTCGGAGCACCTCGATCGTCTCCTCGGTCCGGGCGCCGCGCTCGGCTCTCGACGCGCCGAACATCCGGAACTCCTCCTCGCGCCAGCCGTTCCCGATCCCCAGCATCAGCCGGCCTCCGGAGAGCTGGTCGACGACCGCCGCGTCCTCGGCCAGCCGGAGCGGGTCGTGCAACGGCGTGAGGATGACCCCGGTCCCGAGTTCGATCCGTTCGGTCACGGCGGCGAACGCGGAGAGCATCGCGAGCAGCGATGGCAGGTACCCGTCCGAGGAACCGTGGTGCTCGCTCACCCACGCCGAGTCGAACCCGACGCGTTCGGCCAGGCGCACGAGCTCGAGCGTCTCCCGGTACTCCTGCTCGAACGATCGCTTCGAGCCGGCCGGCAGCTGCGCCGTGAACAGCCCGACGCCGACGCGGACACCCATCGCCGAGACGTTACACGGCCCCTTGCATCGGTCGGGGATGATGCCGGCGTGCGGATAACGCTGGATCAGAGCTCACCCGAGCCGCTCTCGGAGCAACTCTCGGCGGCGATCGCCGGTCGGATCCGCCGAGGCTCGCTCGCACCCGGACGTCGGCTGCCGACCGTCCGGGCGCTCGCCGAGGAACTCGAGCTGGCGCCGAACACCGTCGCCAAGGCGTACCGCGCCCTCGAGGCCGAGGAGCTCGTCGAGGGGCGTGGGCGTCAAGGAACGTTCGTGGCCGAGCGGCTTCCCGTCCGACCCGGGAAGGCGGATGCGCTGCTCGACGATGCGGCCCGCGCCTTCGTGGCCCGGGCTCACCAGCTCGGGGTCTCGGACGCCGACGCGCGCGGAGCCGTGCGTCGAGCGCAACGGTCGACCGATTGACGCCGGAGGGGCCCCGTCGTAGCCTTCGGTCTGATCCGAGTATGGGAATCATTCTCATCTCGCCGTTACGCAACGATGGGGAGGCCTGCCCCTGTGAACAGATCGACGCGCCTCGCGATCGGTCTCGTTGCCGTTGCGCTCCTGCTCTCGGGCTGCGGCTCGACCTCCTCGAGCGCCGGCGAGGGCGAGTCGGTGGTCGCGAGCTTCTACCCGCTCGCGGAGGCGGCCTCCCGGGTCGGTGGAGACCTCGTCTCGGTCCAGAACCTGACGCCGCCCGGGGTGGAGCCGCACGACCTGGAGCTGGCCCCCGACGACATCGAGGCGATCGCGAACGCCGACGTGATCGTGTACCTCGGCGGCGGGTTCCAGCCCGCCGTCGAGGACGCGCTCGCCGAGGCAGAGCACGCGGTGACCGTCGATGGGCTGAACGCGGTCGCCACGAACGCGGCGCCGGCGAGCGAGGCGGAGGAGGGTCTGACCGTGGACCCACACGTCTGGCTGGATCCGGCGCGGTACGAGGAGATCGTGCGGGCGGTGGCCGACGCGCTCGCGAAGGCCGACCCGGCGAACGAGGCGACCTATGCCGCGAACGCGCAGGCCTACGTCTCGGAGATCGCCGCGCTGGACGAGGAGTTCCGCGCGGGGCTCTCGGACTGCGGGCGAACGACGATCGTGACGAGCCACGAGGCGTTCGGCTACCTCGCGGACGCCTACGGTCTGACCCAGGTGGGGATCCTCGGCCTGTCGCCCGAGGCCGAGCCCGACCCGCGCCGGCTCGCCGAGCTCCGGGACCTGGTCGAACGCGAGGGCGTGACGACGATCTTCGCGGAGGAGCTCGTGTCGCCCAAGGTCGCCGAGACGCTCGCGAGCGAGGCCGGCGTCCAGGTGGCCGTGCTGAACCCGATCGAGAGCCTGACCGACGCACAGGAGAAGGCGGGCGAGGACTACCTCTCGCTGATGCGGGAGAACCTGGATACCTTGAGGAGGGCCCTTGACTGTGCGTGAACCGCTCGCACGGACGCAGACGCTGATCGAGGCGAGGGGTGTCTCGTTCGCGTACGGCCGTCAGCCGGTCCTCGAGGACGTCGATCTCGAGGTCCGCGCGGGCGAGTTCGTCGCACTGGTGGGACCGAACGGGTCGGGCAAGTCGACCCTGCTCCGCGTCCTGCTCGGCTCGCTCGATCCGTCGACGGGCATCGTCCGTCTGTTCGGAGAACCGCCGTCGCGGTTCGAGGATCGCGCGAGGATCGGCTACGTGCCGCAGCGACCTGTCCTGGATTCGGAGGTTCCCGCGACGGTGGAGGAGATCGTCACGGCGGGACGGCTCGCGCGGCGGGGCTGGTGGCGCCCACTGCACAAGGACGATCACCAACAGGTCGGTCACGCGCTCGGATCCGTCGGACTCGGCGAGCTCGCCCGGCGGCCCCTGAACGAACTCTCGGGCGGCCAGCAGCAGCGCGCGTTCATCGCGCGCGCGTTCGCGGGCGAGCCCGATCTGCTCGTCCTGGACGAGCCGATCGCGGGGGTGGACGCCGAGTCCCAGCGGCGGTTCCGAGACTCGATCACGCACCTGATCGAGGAGCACGGCGCCGGCGTGCTCCTGGTCTCGCACGAGCTCTCGGCGGTGGCCTCCGACCTCGACCGCGTCGTGGTCCTGAAGCGCCGGGTCGTGTTCGACGGGCCGCCGGCGGAGCTCGCGGCCTCGGGCGTCAGCCTCGGCGTGCACCCCGAGGACCTGCCGTTGTGGCTCGAGGAGCTCCGCTGATGCCGTGGCCGATCGACGCGCTGCCGTATCCCTTCGAACTCGGCTTCATGCAGCGAGCGCTGGTGGCGAGCGTCGTGGTCGGCGTCTTCGCGCCGATGATCGGGACGTTCGTCGTCCAGAAGAAGATGTCGCTGATCGGCGACGGGATCGGGCACCTCGCCTTCGCGGGCGTGGGCGCAGGGCTGGTCGCGGGCGTGTCACCGATCTGGGCCGCGCTCGTGGTGGCGGTCGCCGGGGCGCTCGGGATCGAGTGGCTCCGTTCGCGCAGGACGGCGTCCGGCGACCTCGCGCTCGCGCTCTTCTTCTACTCGGGGATCGCCGCCGGGGTCGTCCTCGTGAGCCTGAGGAGAGGGTTCGACGCAAACCTGCTGACGTACCTGTTCGGCCAGCCGCTCACGGTGAACGATCAGGAGATCGCGATCGTCGTGGGGCTCGGAGCCGCGATCGTCGCCGCGATGCTGGTGCTCCGTCGGGGCCTGTTCGCGGTGGTCACCGACGAGGACTGGTCCCGCGTCGCGGGGCTTCCGGTCGGTCTCCTCAACACGGTCCTCGCCGTCATCGTGGCTGCCTCGGTCGTGGCCGCGATGCGGATCGTCGGGCTCCTGCTGGTGGCGGCCATGATGGTCCTGCCGGTCGCGAGCGGGCAGCTGCTCGCGCGCTCGTTCCACGGGACGCTGTGGTGGAGCGTGGCGATCGGCGTGGCGTCCGTAGTCGCGGGGCTGGCCGCCTCGAGGATCTGGGGCCTCGCCCCGGGCGGCACGATCGTGCTGATCTCGGCCGCGATCTTCGTCGTCGTCGCGCTGATCAGGCGCGCGAGGGTCCCGAAGCTCCAGGCGGAGGGGGCGGGGCTGTGAACGCCGACCTGCACGCGGCCGTGGAGCTCCGGCTTCGAGCGATCGGGCAGCGGTACACGACGAAGCGCCGGGCGCTCGTGGACGCGTTGGTGAAGGCGAGCAACCCGGTGGCCGTCCCGGACCTCGCGCGGCGGCGGTCGCTCCCTCAGAGCTCGCTGTACCGGAACCTCGCCGTGCTCGAACAGGCGGGAGCCGTCCATCGCGTGATAACGCACGAGGAGTTCGGGCGTTACGAGCTGGCCGAGGACCTGACGCAGCACCACCATCACCTCGTCTGCCGCAGCTGCGGCGTGGTCGAGGACGTCACGGTCCCGCCCAGCTTCGAACGGCAGGTCCAGCGCAGCCTCGTGGACGTCGAGGACCGGACGGGCTTCTCGGCGGTCAGCCACCGCCTCGACCTGATCGGGACCTGCCGGAACTGCAGCTAGGGACCTGCCGGAACTGCAGCTAGGGAGTCAGGTAGGGGTGGTCCGGGCGCTCGACCTGGGCGATGTCGGACGC
Organism: Actinomycetota bacterium; assembly: GCA_036505195.1. Classification (GTDB taxonomy): domain Bacteria; phylum Actinomycetota; class UBA4738; order UBA4738; family HRBIN12; genus DASSJM01. The sequence continues at coordinate 869 of DASXTX010000084.1, read as the reverse complement.
GTCGACGATGACCTCGCGCCCGATCGGGAAGATCGTGCCGGTCACCTGGACCCAGTCCTCGTTCGCGAACTGGCCCGGCGTGACGTTGACCACGCGCACCTCGGCGATCGTCGCGTCGGCCACGCAGCACGTCACGACGTACCGCGCGAGCAGGAACTCGTCGGCCGGCGTGTCGTCGCGGATCGACACGAACCCGACGAAGCTCACGCTCTCGCCGGCGCGCTTGGCGAGCGCGCGCTCTCCCTCTGGGCTCGTCTCGGCGGCGGCCACGTCGATCAGCGTGAGCTCGCCGCTGCCGATGTCCCCGGCCGGAGCCGCGAACCCGACGCCGGAGAACCCGGCTCGCTTGCCCGCCGAGAACGTCCCGAGCGTCGTGACCGGCGCGAACAGCACGAGCACCACCGGCACGACCATCAGCCCCATGATCCAGAGCTCGCGTGCCGCCAGCGGCTTGGGCGCGACGACGCGAGCCGAGGCGAGCCGGCCGACCGTCGCGGCCGTGAGCAGCACGGCGGCGATCGGGACGACCCAGTCCGTGTGCGTCGACAGGTAGAAGGCCTCGCGCCCGCTCACCCACAGGAACCAGAACAGCCCCGCCCAGGCGGCGAGCACGAGCGCGCCGGCCAGGCCGCCCGGGCTCCAACGGCGGCGAGGCCGGTTCTCGGTCCGGACGGCGGTTCCCGTGCGGGCGACGACGGCGTCGCTCATCCGAACGCCACCCCGACCCATAGCGCTCCAACGAACGTCGCGGCCGCCGCGACGATCACCACCGTTCGAGCGAACCCGCGGCGGAACGTCCCCGCGTACAGCGACACGAGCTTCAGGTCCACCATCGGCCCGAACACGAGGAACCCGAGCATCGCCGACGG
>DASXTX010000083.1:0-36265 GCA_036505195.1 Actinomycetota bacterium | reverse complement strand
TCTGGGCCTCGGCCTGCGCGTCGCGGAGCAGCACGCGCATGAGCTCGATCTGATCGGCGAGCTGCACGAGGTACGCCCGGACCTGGTCGGGGTCGTACCCACGCCTGATCGTCACGAACTCCCGTCGGCGGATCTGCTCGGCGGAGATCAGGACGGGGACGTCGAGGTTCGTCGCGGACATGGGGAAGCCTCCTCGAACGCTCGCTGGGTCCCGGAGGCTACACCCGTGAGCACGCGATGCAAGTATCTGGGGCCCCGATCGCGGCGGAGACGCACTTCGGAGCCGCTCAGGTGCCGGGCGTCAACTCCGACTCGCGGCGCAGGACCTCGTTGAACGAGGCGATCGCGACCTCGATCTGGGCACGATCGGGGGGCCTGGTGGTGATCTTCTGCAGCCACAGCCCCGGGACCATCAGCGCATGGATCACCCTCGAACGCGGGAACCGGGCCCCCAGCCGCAGCAGCTCGAACGCGATCCCCGCGATGATCGGGATCGCAACGATCCGCGACCCGATGCGCCACCACAGGCCGGGGTTGCCGAACAACGCGAACACGAAGATCGTGATCACCATCACGAGCAGGAGGAAGTTCGTCCCGCATCGCACGTGCAGCGTCGAGTAGCCGTCGACGCGCTCGGGGACCAGCGTCTCCTCGTGCTCGTAGGCGGCGATCGTCTTGTGCTCGGCTCCGTGGTACTGGAAGACGCGGCGGATGTCCTTGGTGCGGCCGATCAGCAACAGGTAGCCGAGGAACAGCGCCACGCGGAACACGCCCTCGAGCGCATTCACGAGGATGCTCGAGTCGACACTCCGCCCGACCCATCGGAACGCCACGGCCGGCAGGACGACGAACAGCCCGACGAAGATCAGCGCGGCGATCGCCATCGACAGACCCATCTGGCGCGACGAGAGACGCTCGTCCTCGGGCACGGACTCTCGCGCCGAGACCGACAGCGCGCGGAACCCGATCGCCAGGGCCTGCCCCAGCGCGATCACACCGCGGATGAAGGGCTTCGCCAGCCCAGGATGACGCTTGGCCACCGAGTCGATGTCGTGCGACTCGATGTGCAGATCGCCGGCCGGCCTGCGGACGGCGACGGCCCAGACATCGCGGCCACGCATCATCACCCCTTCGACGACGGCCTGACCGCCGTAGAAGTGGGCCGGTGGGGTGGTGGCTTCCTCGGCCATCCGGGCCGGGTCAGCCCTGCTCGGCGGGCGGGGGCTCGGCGGGCTGCTCGGGAACGGAGACGGTGTGCCTGCGCGAGACCTCTCGCTCCTTCACCGCCGCGGCCTGCTCGGCCTGCTGCTTCGCGTAGCGGCGCTGGAACCGTTCGACCCGCCCGCCCGTGTCGACCAGCTTCTGCTTGCCCGTGTAGAACGGGTGGCAGTTCGAGCAGATCTCCACGCGCAGCTCGGACCGAGTGCTCCGGGTCGTGAACGTGTTCCCGCAGGAACAGTGCACGGTCGCGACCACATACTCGGGATGGATGTCCGGCTTCATCTTCGGTGTCTCTCCTTGTCTTCAGGGGGAGGTGGACGGTGTCCGACGCGACCGTCCGACGGCACCCAGCTTACGAGGCCGGGGCCTTCGCGATCTCCCGCAGGAACTGCTCGTTGGACTTGGTGGCCCGGATCTTGTCGGTGAGCAACTCGAGCGCGGCCCCCGGCTCGAGTGCATGGAGCACCCTTCGGAGGCGCCACACGAGCGCGAGCTCCTCGGTCGGCATCAGCAGCTCCTCCTTACGGGTGCTGCTCGCCTCGACGTTGATCGCGGGGAACAGGCGTTTCTCGGCGAGCTGTCGATCCAGTCGGAGCTCCATGTTGCCGGTGCCCTTGAACTCCTCGAAGATCCCCTCGTCCATCCGGGACCCGGTCTCGACGAGCGCGCTCGCGATGATGGTAACGCTCCCACCCTCCTCGATGTTCCGGGCGGCTCCGAAGAAGCGCCGGGGCGGGTACAGGGCGGTCGAGTCGATCCCGCCCGACAGGATCTTGCCCGAGGCCGGCGCGGCGAGGTTGTACGCGCGCGCGAGCCGGGTGATCGAGTCGAGGATGATCGCGACGTCCTGCCCCATCTCGGCAAGGCGCTTGGCCCGCTCCAGGACGAGCTCCGTCACCTGGATGTGCTGGTCCGGCGGCTTGTCGAACGTCGAGTAGACGACCTCGGCCGCCTGCACCGTCCGCTGCCAGTCCGTGACCTCCTCGGGCCGCTCGTCGACGAGGAGCACCATCACGTGCGTGTCTGGGCTCGATTGGATGATGCCGCTCGCGATGTTCTTCAGCACGGTGGTCTTGCCCGCCTTGGGCGGTGAGACCACCATGCCGCGCTGCCCCTTCCCGATCGGCGACACCATGTCCATGATCCGTCCGGTCACGTCCGTCGGGCCGGTCTCCAGGTGGAACCGCTCGTTGGGGAACAGCGGGGTCAGCTTGTCGAAGTTCGGCCGCTGCTTCGCCTCCTCCGGGTCCATCCCGTTCACCGAGTCGATCTGCAGCAGCGCGAAGTACTTCTCGCTGTCCTTGGGCTGCCGCACCTTGCCGGTGACCGTGTCGCCCTTGCGCAGCATGAACCGACGGACCTGCGAGAGGGACACGTAGATGTCCTGCTGTGCCGGCAGGTAACCGGAGGTCCGCAGGAACCCGTAGCCCTCGGGCAGGACGTCGAGGAGCCCGGTCGCGGTCGGGGCGGTCTGGAGCTCCTCCTCCCGCATCTCGATCTCGCGCTGGCGGCGCTCCTCGCGCTGGCGACGGCGCTCTTCTCGTGACGGACGTCGGCGAGGACCGCCCTCGCGCTCGCGCTGCTGTTGTCCGGCATCGGGACGGCCACCCTGTGGCCGGGTCCCTTCCCGGCGGTCATCGCGTTGACGTTGGTCGCGCTGATCCGGCTGCGGGTGCTGGCGCGTGTCGCCGTTGCCGGAGGTCTCCCGCATGTCGACGTACGCCTGGCCGCTCGACGGGCTCGTCGTCGTGTCGAACGATGCCATCGTGGCGTCGGGCGCCGCGGCAGCGACGGACGACGCATCGGCGCGCTCGCCGTTGGTGTGTGCGACGATCTTGTCGACCAGGTCGGCCTTCTTCAATCCCTTGTGCCCCTCGATACCGAGGTCCGCCGCGATCTGATGCAGCTCCGCGGCGACCTTTCCCTCAAGGGCACGCTTATCGGTGGTGGCCACTCATGCTCCTTTCTCGAGTTCCTGCTTGAGGGCCTTCCAGTCCCCGAGGAACTTCTCCAGTCCTGCGTCGGTGAGCGGGTGCTTCACCAACTGCTTGAACACCGCGAACGGCATCGTCGCGATGTCGGCGCCCGCGAGCGCCGACTCGACGATGTGCATCGGGTGACGTAGCGACGCGGCGAGCACCAGCGTGTCGTACCCCTGGATCTCGTAGATGTCACAGATCTTGCGGAGGGCGTCCATCCCGTCGGACGCGACGTCGTCCAGGCGTCCGAGGAACGGCGACACGATGTACGCCCCGATCTCGGCGGCGAGGATCGCCTGGGCCGGAGAGAACACGAGCGTGACGTTGATCTTGATGCCATCGTCGATGAGGCGCTTGCCCGCGTTCAACCCCTGCGGGGTCATCGGGACCTTCACGACGGCGTTCGGCGCCATCTGCGCCAGATCCAGCCCCTGCCGGTACATCGCCTCGGTCTCGAGCTCGGTCGTCTCGAGCGAGATCGGTCCCTCGACCTCCGCCAGGATCTCCTTCCAGACCCGCTCGGGGTCGTCGTTCTCCTTCGCCACCAACGACGGGTTCGTGGTCACGCCGCCGAGCACGCCCCAGCGGTTGATCTCACGGATCTCCTCGATGTTGGCCGTATCCAGGAACAGCTTCACGTTCTGCCTCCTTCGTTGGCCGCCGCCACGGGGGCGGGGGCACGACCGCGCTCGGTCTCGGCACCCACCTGGACGCGGGCCGGCGCCGTGCGTTCGGTCGCTCGTTCCATCACGAGGTCGATGATCGCGGCCAGGGCGCGGTCGAAGCTGTAGTTGGCGATCACCGGGACGCCATGCGACAACGCCTGGCTCTTGATGTACCGCTGCACGCGCCGGATGTCATCAAACCGGTCGAGGTAGCGCTCGGCCGGCCGACCGGTGTGCTCGGACGCTCGAGCCGCGAAGTGGCTGCGGTGGACCTCGTCCTCCTCGATCGTCACCACGACCGGCACGGCGAGGATGCGGTCGCGCCAGGGGTCGAGGTCCAGGAACCCCGGCACCACGTGGGCGCCCTCGATGATCAGGTGCGTTCCCTCCATCGCGGCGCGCTCGACGAGCGCCTGCACACCGACCGCGACCGCCGCGGTCTGCTCCCGGAACCCGACGACCACCTCGTCCTTGGACGGCGGCTCGCGCAGGACCGAGCCCGCCTCGAACGACGACGCGTGCAGCGTCGGCATGAGCTCGTGGGAAAACAGCGCGCGCATCACCTCTCGGATCGCGTCGGTCGCGACCACCCGGACGATCCCGAGCCGCGTCGCAAGCTGGGTCGCGAGGGTGGACTTGCCCACCCCCGTCGCCCCACCGATCAGCACCACCAACGGGACCTGCAGCGCCTCGATCTCGCGCCACCGCTGGAAGTTCCGCGCGTATCGCTCACCGGCCAGGTCCTCGAGAACCCCGAGCGCGAGCTCGCCGAGCTGCTCGGTCGAGATCGACGGTACGCCGAGCTCGCGCAGGCGCTCCTCGATCGCCTCGGCGACCTGGTACGCGCGAACGGGCGACAGCCCGGTCACCATGACCTGCGACGCCATCAGGCCCTTCGAGTACGGCAGGCCCGAGTCGCGATCCGATATCAGGATCTGAGGGTTCTTGGAGTCGTTCGTCATCTCTGTTCGTTTCTTCGGGCGCTTCGCTCTACGGCGAGGCCGATCGTCTCTCTCAATGCGGTCGGAAGGTCGGTGTCGCCCTCCAACACGACGGCGCGGTTATCCACGAAGACCACCTCCGCGCCCCGGGCCATCGCCCGGTCGCACGCAACGTCGACCGCCGCGGCTTTCAGCTCCGACAGGAGCACCTCGTAGGCCTCCGCCCCGTCCAGGTCCTGCACCAGACCGGCCCGATCGGCGAGCCTGGCACTCCACCCGACCACTCGGCATCCGTGGGTCCGCTCGAGGTCTTCCGCTTGTCGCGCGGCCACCGCCCCGGGCGCCGTCGTGGCGAAGAACACGTCCCTCCCCCGCACATCACCGAGTGGCTGTGGTTCGAAGTCCGTCACGATGAGCCGGGCATCAGCGTTCAGCCGTTCGGCGTGGGACCTGAGGGTAGGGATGTTCTGCAGCCCGGCTGGGCTACGCGCCATGGTAACAACGACAAGGTCCGATAGCAACAGCCGCAGGGGGCCCAGGTATCCGCCCAGGTACTCGGGGGGGGCCGTCGCCGGGACGACCAGGATCCCCGCGTCCCACGGGAACGGGGGCATCGAGGCCCCGCTCCCGTCGACGATCACGGTCCCGGCGCCGAGCCCCAGCGCGACCTCGGCGGCCGCGCGGACGTTGGTCGACGAGGAGCGCCCCGCCAGGCCACCGCCCGCGCGCCGGGCACCCACCGTGGTGACGCCGCTCGTGGCCGCGATCTCCAGGTAGTCCGAGGCGGCGTGGTAGCCACGACGGGCGAGCTCGAGCAGCGCGTCGAGCGTGACCGTGCCGGCCTCCGCGACCTCGGGTTCGGGCGGACCGCCCCGGCCCATCGCGACGACGACCGGATCGAACCCATTCGCCGCGGCCTCCCGCGCGGTCTCGCCCGAGACGGCGGTCTTGCCCGTCCGCTTCCCGATCCCGATCACCGCGATCGTCGCGACGGGGAGCGGGTCCTGGTCGACCGGCGGGTCGAGCCGGAAGTCGGGACCGAGGTAGGCGACCCCCCTGGCCAGCGCGACGGCCGCGACCTCCATCCGCTCGCGGTACCCGAGCACGGGTTCGTCCGACAGGTCGAAGATCCCCTCGGGGCCGAGCTCGTCGATCGCGCCGGCGAGCGCCGCCGCCACCGAACGGTCCGGGACCGAACCTCGCAGCGGGATCCCGAGGTCCAGGGCGGCCGACGGGTCGAGCTTCTCGCCGCCGCCCACGAACAACGCCGCGATCGGATCGAGCCCGCGCCCGCGCAGCTCGTCGATCGCCCAGCGCGTGACGGGCGGGTAGTGCTCACCGTCGACGAGGACGACGACCTTCATCCGATGGGCTCCTTCGGGGCGGTGCGGTTCGGAGTTAGGACTCCCCCTGGTGAGCCGCGGGGAGGCGGCGCTGCTGCACCGGCGGCTCGAGCTCGCGATGGTACTGCTCCCCGGTCGACAGCTGGAAGTGGGCGATCACGCTGCCCCCGCCGAACGGGTACTTCCGCGTGATCTTCACCTCGTCGCTCTCGAACTCCAGGACGTTGTAGCAGGGCTTGGTGTACCCGCGGAGCCGGAGCGACGCGACCGTGCCGGCGTTCGCCACGTAGAGGTCCTCCAGGCGCCACACGTAGGGGACGTGCTTGTGGCCCGAGAGGACGATGTTCACCCCCGACTGGATCAGCTCCTCCAGGAGGTCGCCTGCGTCCATCACGGTGCTCCGCTCGCGCCCGGTGCCCGGGATCGGCAGCAGGTGGTGGTGCAGGACGAAGACCTTCAGATCGGCGGGGACGTCGAACCGCTCGTGGATCCAGGTGTAGCGCTCGCGCCCAACCTGACCCTCGTTGATGTCGGGCTCGCTGGAGTCCACGCCGACGAGCCGGACGCCCTTCACGTCGGCGCTCCAGTGTCGCGGGCCCACGAGCTCCTCGAAGTGCAGGTACCCGACGTTGCGGGCGTCGTGGTTGCCGGGGACCGTGTACATCGGCGCGCGGATCCGTTCGGCGTAGGCGACCCAGTTCTTGTACTCCTGCCGGTACCCCTCATTGGTGAGGTCGCCGCTGCAGATCACGACGTCGGGCTCGAGCTCGTTCAGCTCGACGATCACCCGGTTCATCAGGTTCGGGACGAAGTAGGGCGAGCCGACGTGCGGATCGGAGATATGCGCGATCGTGACCACGTGTGGTCAGTCTATCTGGCCCCTGGCCGGCCCCTGGCCGCGTCCCCCGGCGGCGGCCCGCACGTGCCCGGACCGCCCGTGCCCCGTGGGACGATACGCGGCGTGAACGCTCTCGACCTGCTCCTGATCGTGCTCGTGGCGCTCTCCGGGGTCGCCGGCTACCGGCGGGGTTTCACGCTGCAGGCCTTCGGGTTCGGCGGGTTGCTCATCGGTCTGGTCGTGGGCGCGTTGCTCGCGCCGTTCGTCGCCCGCATCGTCGACGGGCCGAACGCCCGAGCGGGCCTCGCCGTCCTGGTCCTGCTCACGGTCGCCGCGCTCGGCAACGCGGCCGGGTGGTTCGTCGGCGTCCACGCACGCGACCGAGCCGCGTCGAGGTTCGGGAAGGCGGACTCGGTCGGAGGTTCGGCCGTCACGGTCGTTGCGTCCCTGCTGGCGATCTGGTTCCTCGCGCTGAACCTCGCGAACGGCCCGTTCCCGGCGATCGCGACCGAGATCCGTGGTTCGGCGGTGGTGCGGACGCTCGACGCCGCCTTGCCGCAACCACCGTCGCTGCTCGCCCAGGTCCGTCGCCTGTTCAACCGGTTCGGGTTCCCCGACGTGTTCTCAGGCATCCCACCCCTGCCGGCCGAGCCCGTGCGGCCACCGAGCCAGCAGGAGGCTCGGGCCGCGGCGGACGCGGCCGCGTCGAGCACCGTGCAGGTGATCGGCCCCGCGTGCGACGTCATCCAGGAGGGCTCGGGCTTCGTCGCCGCCGACGGCTACGTCGTGACGAACGCGCACGTCGTGGCCGGCATGGACGATCCCGAGGTGCGTTCGGCGGTCGGAGGCTCGTCGGACGCGACCACGGTGCTGTTCGACCCCGATCTGGATCTGGCCGTCCTGTCGGTCCCGAACGCCTCCGGAGCACCGCTCCCGCTCGCCACCGAGCCGCTCGACCGTGGCGCGCCCGGGGCCGTCCTGGGATACCCGCAGGGTGGGCCCCTCGATGTACGACGCGCGGCCGTCCGGCGGACGTTCGCGAACGCGGTCGGGCGCGACATCTACGGGCACGGCGAGGTCGACCGCGAAGTGCTCGAGCTGCAGACACTGGTCCGGCCCGGGAACTCGGGAGGGCCGTTCGTCCTGCCCGACGGTCGTGTCGCCGGGGTCGTGTTCGCCGCGTCGTCCGGCGACGACGAGATCGGCTACGCGATCGCGGCCGGCGAGGTCGACGACCCCTTGCGGACCGCGGTGGGGCGGACCACACCGGTCGACACGGGGCCGTGCATCGGCTGACCCTGGGATGACGGCGAGCCCGGGCTCCCCGGTACGCCGCTCGCCTACTCCTCCATCACGACGCGCACGTCGCCGTCGCGCGACAGGAGGGAGAAGGACGTGATCTCGCCCTCGCGGCGGAACACCATGCTCACCGTGCTCTCGCCGACCGACAGGTTGCGCACCTCGACGGTGTTCAGCCATGTCGGCAGGTGCGGCAGGTTGATCGTGAGGAGGTTCTCATGGGCCCGCGCCGACAGGCCGAGGATCGCCTGCAGCATCAGGTAGGGCGAGCCGGCCGCCCACGCCTGGGGCGAGCAGGCGATCGGGTAGCTCACGGGTCGGTGCGGGGACCGGCGCGTGAACCCGCAGAACAGCTCGGGCAAGCGGAGGTAGTCGGCGGAGACCGCCGCGTCGAACAGCGCGGTCGCGACGCGGTTGGTCGCCCGGGCGAACCGGTACCGCTTCAGGCCGGCCGCGATCAACGCGTTGTCGTGCGGCCACACCGATCCGTTGTGGTAGCTCATCGGGTTGTACGAGGCCGCCGACCGGCTCATCGTTCGAACGCCCCAACCCGAGAACATGTCCGGAGCGAGTAGCCGCTTGGCGAGCGGCAGGGCCTTGTCCTCGTCCACGATCCCGCTGTACAGGCAGTGGCCCGGGTTGGACATCAGCGTTCGGAGCTGCTGCTTGCGGGCGTCGAGCGCGGCCGCGAAGTACCGCTCGTCCTCCATCCAGAACGCTTCATTGAAGCGGACCTTCAGGCGTTCGGCCTCGTCCTCCAGGCGGCGCGCGTCCTCCGGCCGACCAAGCGCGCGGTACACGTCGGCCATCCGAGTCTTCGCGAGGTAGACGTAGCCCTGCACCTCCGAGAGCGCGATCGGTGGTTCGGCGAGGCGGCCGTCGGCGTGGACCATCGAGTCGTGCGAGTCCTTCCACCCCTGGTTGCGGATCCCCCGGGGTGAGCGGCACAGATACTCCACGAACCCGTCGCCGTCCAGGTCGCCGTACCGGTCGATCCACGCGAGCGCCGCCTCCGCCGACGGGAGGAGCTTCCGCGCGAACTCGACGTCGCCCGTCCAACGCAGGTGCTGCGCGTACACGATCAGGAACCACGGCGTCGAGTCGACGGACCCGTAGTACGGCGAGTGCGGCATGATCCCCGCGCGCGCGAGCTCGCCGTCGCGGACCTCGTGCAGGATCTTGCCGGGCTGCTCGTCCCGCCAGTCGTTTTCCTCCGTGCCCTGACGCGCCGCCAGGAGCTCGAGCGCGTCGCGCGCGGGTCGCGTGTTCACCGTCAGCAGCTGGTGGGACGCGATCAGGGAGTCGCGGCCGAAGATCGTCACGTACCACGGGATCCCGGCGGCGAGGATCGCGCCGTCCCCCACCCGCGTGTACAGCGCGCGGAGATCGCGGAGGCTCCGGTCCAAGAGCTGGTTGAACAACTCGTTGTCGGTGACGATCCGCGTCGACTCGCGCTCCCACTCCTCGTAGGAGCGACGGAGCTCGTGCACCGCGTGGTCGAAGTCCGGGGCCCCCTTGGTCGGCTCGCTCCCCAGGATCGGCTCGACCGAGACGGCCAGGAGCCGGGTCTGGTACGGATCGAGGTGGAGCCGGAAGACCGCCATCGCGAGCGCCCCCTCGACGTCGACGCGGTCGGGGTCGATGCCGAAGCGGATCCTGGTGATCCGCCGAACGTGGTCGCGCCCCTCGTGCACGAACTCGATCGCGGAGCCGTTCACCGTCGGCGGGTACGACCCGCCCGAGTGGCGATGGGTCATGCCCCGCACGTCGAAGATGTCGGCGAAGTCCGCGCCGAACGTCAGCCGGACCTCCAGGGTGACGTCGAAGGGGTTGTAGTTCTTGATCCGGATGCGTTCGAACAGGTCGCCGGAGATCGCGCGGACGCGCCGGACGTTGATCGTCTGCTGCGGGGCGCACAGCACGTCCTCCTCGAACAGGTCGGGGTTCGTCAGATCGACGTGCGACTGGTAGCCGCGTTCGGCCGACGAGGACAGCAGCACGAGGTCGCGCCCGTTCATCGTCAGACGGAAGTGCGACAGGAACCGCGTGTCGTGCGAGTACAGGCCGAGACCGTCCTGACCGCCGTGGTCGATGTTCCCCTCTAGGTCGGAGTACAGGAAGGTCTGGCCCTCCTTGACCGCGAGGGTCTTGCTCGCGAGATCCGTGACCAGAACCGGAGCCGCGCCCTGTTCGGGCTGGGGGAGCGGGGTGGGCGCGACGACGCTGAGCGGAAGGTTCGCCGCCGGGTCGGAAGCTGGCGCCGGGTCGGGCCGGGGATCGGGTTCGGTCATCCTTCAACCATCGTCGCAGGTGATACGCGCCTTCAGCCCTCGCGGATGACGACGCCGGCGGTTCGCACGGGGACACGCACGATGCGCCACCCTTCGGCCGGTTCCGGCGTGACGACATCGTGGCGCTCGAACGCGAGCAGCGTCGGCCCCGAACCCGAGACGCACGCGGCCAGCCCGGCGGTGCGCAGGCGGTCGAAGACCTGGCGCATCTCCGGGACGAGCCCAAGCCGGACGTCTTCGTGGAGGCGGTCGCGCATCGCCGCGTGGAGGAGGTCCGGCTCGTGCAGGAGGGCGACCGCCACGAGCGCGGCGTGCCCCGCGTTCGACACGGCGTCCTCGAGCGGGACCGCGTCCGGGAGCGCACGCCTGGCCACCTCGGTCGAGATCGCGATGTCCGCCGGAACGAACAGCGCCGGCCGGAGCTCGGGGTCCGGGTCGAAGCGGGCCACGACACCCTCGTCCACCACGATCGTGAACCCACCGAACACGGCGGCCGCCGCGTTGTCGGGATGGCCCTCGAGCCCGGCGGCGATCTCGAGGATCGTGGTCCGATCCAGACCGAGGCCGAGCGCCGCGTCGCCGAGCGCGACGCCGGCGACCGCGGCGGCGGCCGAGGACCCCAGGCCGCGTTCCAGCGGGATCCGGTTGCGGCCGTGGATCGAGGCGGGGGGAACGATGCGTTCGAAACGCGCGGCGGTCTCGGCCAGGGCGCGCGACACGAGGTCGGTCCCGTCGGTCGGCAGCTCGGCCGCGCCCTCGCCCTCCCACGTCACGCCGGGCTCGGCGTCGGTGTCCAGCGCGACCTCGTTGCACAGATCGAGCGCGAGTCCGAAGCAGTCGAACCCCGGTCCCAGGTTCGCCGACGTCGCCGGGACCTTGGCGGTGAGGCGCACGCCTACAGTCCGAGCTCGGCCGCGACGGCGTCGGCCTCGGCCGGGACCGTGGTCGGCGCGGCTCCGCCGCTGGTCGCCCACTCCGGGTCCTTGAGCCCGTGACCCGTGAGCACGCAGACGACGGTCCCGCCGCGCGGGAGCCGGTCCTCGTTCGCGAGCCGGAGCAGCCCCGCGACGCTCGCCGCCGATGCCGGCTCGGCGAACAGCCCCTCGCGCGCCACCCGCCGGTACGCGTCCAGGATGTCGCGGTCGGTCACCGCCAGGATCGCGCCCTCCGACTCCGACGCGGCCGCGATCGCCAGGTCCCACGACGCGGGGTTCCCGATCCGGATGGCGGTGGCGATCGTGTGCGGCTCCTCGACGGGACGACCCAGGACGAGGGGCGCGGCGCCGCTCGCCTGGAACCCGAACAGCCGCGGCGGCTCGTGGATCACGCCGTCCTCGAGGTACTCGGAGTAGCCGATCCAGTGGCTCGAGATGTTGCCGGCGTTCCCGACCGGGACGCAGTGGACGTCGGGCGCGCGACCGAGCGCGTCGACAATCTCGAACGCGCACGTCTTCTGCCCCTGCAGGCGGTAGGGGTTGACCGAGTTCACGAGGGTCACCGGGTAGCGCTCGGCCAGGCCGCGGGCGAGCTCGAACGACGCGTCGAAGTTCCCCTCCACCTCGAGCACGCGAGCGCCGTGCACGAGGGTCGCGGCCATCTTCCCGGGCGCGATCTTGCCCCTGGGGACGAGAACGGCGCAGGCCAGCCCCGCCTTGCCCGCGTAGGCGGCGGCGCTCGCGCTGGTGTTCCCGGTGGATGCGCACACGACTGCCTTGGCGCCCTCCTCGACGGCCTTGCTGATCGCGACGGTCATCCCACGGTCCTTGAACGAGCCGGTCGGGTTTGCGCCCTCGTACTTCAGGAAGACCTCGCACCCGGTCTCGACCGACAACGCCTCCGAGCGGACGAGCGGTGTCCCGCCCTCGCCGAGCGTCACGACCGGCGTCGCCGAGCCGACCGGCAGCCGGTCGCGGTACTCCTGGATCACGCCGCGCCAGGTCCGGGCCACCGTCACTCCTCGGCCTCGACCCGGAGGACGCTGCGGACCTCTTCGACCCCCGGGAGTCCGCGCAGCACGCCGATCGCCTCCTGGAACGCGCCCTCGCGGGCGCGGTGGGTGATGAACACGAGCTGCGCGTCGTCGCCGAACCCCTCCTGCCACACGCTCTTGATCGAGACCTCGCTGCGGCCGAACACGCTCGCGATCTCGGCCAGCACGCCGGGGCGATCCTCGACGCGCAACAGGATGTAGTACTGCCCCGTCATCTCGGCCATCGGGCGGATCGTCCGCTCGTAAAAGCACGTGCAGCCGAGACCCCGGGCACCCGCGAGCAGGTTCCGCGCGACGCTCACGAGGTCGCCCACCACGGCGGTCGCCGTCGCCTCCCCGCCGGCGCCGCGGCCGTAGAACATCAACTCGCCGACGTTCGGGCCCTCGACGAAGACCGCGTTGTGGGCGTCCCGGACCGACGCGAGCGGGTGCGACGCGGGGATCATCGCGGCGTGCACGCGGGCGGCGATCCGTTCGTCCTCACCCATCTCGGCGATCGCGAGCAGCTTCACCACGTAGCCGAGCCGCCGCGCGTACTCGATGTCCTCGATGGTCACGTTCGCGATGCCCTCGCGGTACACGTCGCTCGCGACGACCCGGGCGTTGAACGCGATCGACGCGAGGATCGCGCACTTGGCGGCCGCGTCGTGCCCGTCGACGTCAGCGCTCGGGTCGGACTCGGCATAGCCGAGCCGCTTCGCGTCGGCGAGGACCTCGGCGAAACCACGTCCCTCCTCCGACATCTTCGTCAGGATGAAGTTGGTCGTGCCGTTCACGATCCCCATGATGCGGCGCAGCCGCTCGCCGGTGAGCGACTCCTTCAGCGGGCGGATCAGCGGGATCCCGCCCCCCACGGCCGCCTCGAAGTACAGGTCCAGGCCCTTGGCGTCGGAGGCGTCGAAGAGCTCGCGCCCGCGCGTCGCGAGCAGCTCCTTGTTGGCGGTGACGACGGGCTTGTCGCGTTCGAACGCCGCGAGGACCAGCGACCCCGCGGGTTCGAGCCCGCCGATCAGCTCGCAGACGATGTCGACCTCGGGATCGTCGACCACGGCCATCGGGTCGTCGACGAACGCCGGGTGCGGGGGCCCGACGTCCCGCGGCTTCGCGGGGTCGCGGACGGCCACCTTGTGCACCTCCAGCCTGCATCCGGCGCGGCGCTCGAGGTCGTCGCGATGGCGGTCGAGCAGCCGGACGACCGCGGCGCCGACGGTGCCGCAGCCCAGCATCCCGACCCGCAGGACCCGCTCGCTCATCCAACCCCCTTCGCCCCTCGATCTTGGCCCGCCTCAGTATGTCGCCCCGGCCGGGCGCGAACCTCACGTCACGTCGCTTCGCTCCATCGCCTCGGGCGCCGACACGCCGAGCAGGCCGAGCAGGTTCGCGATCGTCCGCTTGGTGCCGCGGCAGAGCCACAGGCGGGCCTGCGTCAGCTCGGCGTCGTCGGACAGGACCGGGCACTCCGCGTAGAAGCGATGGAAGCGGGCCGCGAGATCCTGGGCGGCGTGGGTGAGCCGGTGCGGCGCCCGGATCTCGGCGGCGGTCGCGATCTGGGACGGCACGTCCGCGACGGCGCGCAGGAGATCGAGCTCGGCCGCGTGCTCGAGCCGGTTCAGGTCGGTCTCCTCGATCGGCCGCGTCTCGATGCCGCGTTCGGCCGCCTTGCGCAGGATCGACGCGATCCGGGCGTGCCCGTACTGCACGTAGTAGACGGGGTTCTCGAGCGACTGGCGCTTCACGGCCTCGATGTCGAACCTCATCGTGACGTCGTTGCTGAACATCAGCAGGTGGAACCGAGCCGCGTCGGTGCCGACCTCGTCGATCAGCTCGTCGAGGCTGACGAAGGTCCCCGCGCGCTTGCTCATCGGGACCGGCACCCCGTCGCGCAGGAGCGAGACCCATTGGTAGATCACGATCTCGACGCGCTCGGCGTCGAAGCCGAGGGCCTGCGCGGCGCCCCGGATCCGCGCGACGTCGCCGTGGTGGTCGGCGCCCAAGACGTACACGAGGTGGTCGAACCCGCGCTCGAACTTGTCGACGAGGTACGCGGCGTCGGCGCCGAAGTAGGTGTGCGTGCCGTTCGAACGGACGAGCGGCCGGTCCTTGTCGTCGCCGAACGCGGTCGAGCGGAACCAGACCGCCTCCTCAGCGTCGTACGCGTGTCCCGCGTCCCGCAGACGCCGTGTGGCGTCGGCGATCAGGCCCTTCTCCTCGAGCACGCGTTCGTGCATGAAGCTGTCGAAGTGGACCCCGAACCGCCCGAGCGTCCGGCCGATCTGCTCCAGGACCAGGCGGGCCCCCTCCCGCTGGAGCCTCGCGACCCGCTCGGGGGCCGGAAGGTCGGCGAGGCCCGGACCCTCGGTCTCGAGGATCCGACGGGCGAGCTCGAGCACGTAGTCGCCGTGGTAGCCGTCCTCGGGCACGTCGGCGTCACGGCCCAGGAGCTCCAGGTACCTCGCCTCGACCGACGCGCCGAACCGATCCATCTGCCCGCCCGTGTCGTTGAAGTAGTACTCACGCTCGACCGACCACCCCGCAGCCTCGAGCACCCGCGCGAGCGCGTCTCCGAGCGCGGCGTTGCGGGCGTTCCCGATGTGGAGCGGTCCCGTCGGGTTCGCGCTCACGAACTCGACCTGCGCCCGGAGGCCGTTCGGGTCTGCGCGGCCGTAGGCCTCGCCCCTCGCCGCGACCTCCCGGAGCGCGCCCGTGAGCCAGTCGGTCGTGAGCCGGAAGTTGATGAAGCCCGGCCCTGCCACCTCGGCGGACCGCACGAAGGGGGCCTCGGGCAGGTGTCGCACGATGAGCTCCGCGACGTCGCGGGGCGAAAGACCGACCAGCGTCGCGAGGACGAGCGCCACGTTGGTCGCGAGATCACCGTGCTCCTTCTGCCGCGGCTTTGAGAGCTCGACCTCCGGCAGGTCACCGGCCAGGCCGAGCTCGCGCGCGACCTCGGCCTGCGCCTCGGTGACGAGCGCGATCAGACGTTCCTCGATCACCGGCGAAGCGTAGTCGACGGACCCGCGCGTACCTCAATCGCCGGCTTGGGCGAACAGACGCGTTGCTAGACTCGGGCCAGCCGAGCCCTCGTAGCTCAGCGGATAGAGCGCCGGCCTCCGGAGCCGGAAGCGCAGGTTCGAGTCCTGCCGAGGGCACCACTTCAAGACCTCAGGAATCACGTTGTGGAGACCGATGATCCGCAGCTGATCGGCTCGGTGCTCGCCGAGCAGCCATCACCTACCGTCGTTATCGTGGGTCTGAAGGCGTCATCGAACGCCGAGCCAGCCGGCCTCCTGCGGCCGCGCCGAGATCGCGCCCAAGAGGGCCCCACACGGCCTCACCGTTGCTTCTTGGCACCCAGGGTCATCGACCGATGAGTCTCGTTCCGTCACAGGTTTCCCGGAGGAATGAGCGCCACGAGGAGCCATCTGGCCGGACGACGCCCCGCGGCGCCGACGATCACACGAAGGGCGGCGGATCGAGGGACGACGTGTCGAAGGACGGCGGGTCGCCCGGCGGCGTGTCGAAGGGCGGCGGGTCGCCCGGCGGCGTGTCGAAGGGCGGTCCATTGCCGGGCGGCGGGTCGACCACGGGCGGCGGGTCGACCGGCGGCGGGTCGACCACGGGCGGCGGCTCCTCGCCGGGCGGGTCGACCACGGGCGGCGGGTCAATCACGGGCGGCGGGACGTCGCC
This sequence comes from Actinomycetota bacterium, assembly GCA_036505195.1. Classification (GTDB taxonomy): domain Bacteria; phylum Actinomycetota; class UBA4738; order UBA4738; family HRBIN12; genus DASSJM01. The sequence goes on along the minus strand of DASXTX010000083.1, from coordinate 20,011 downwards.
GGGCGGGTCGATGACGGGCGGCGGGACGTCGCCGGGCGGGTCGATGACGGGCGGCGGATCCTCGCCGGGCGGCGGGTCGACCACGGGCGGCGGGTCAACCGGCGTCGGGTCGATGACAGGCGACGGGTCAACCGGCGTCGGGTCGATGCGCGGTGGGTCGATCCCCTCATCTCCTTGAGGCTGAGACACCCACATCCACATGGGCCGAACGTCTGTGGCTGCGTCCGCCGGTCCGAATGGCTCCCCGGTCGTGTGCGGAGCAGCAAGCTGTGTCGATTCCTCGAGCCTCTGGACCGGGAACAGTCCCATCTGCGCCAGATAGCCGGCAGCGACATCGCGAGCACCCGGCGGGAGTTGTCCGCTGATCGCGAGGCTCGCGCTTGCGGTGAACACCGTGACAACGACGGCGGCTCCGAGTCTTGCACCCGCTCGCCTCCCTTTCGATGCGGCCCCCCTCACGACTGTCCCTCGGGTCGCACGCCGGTTCGAGCGAAGCGTCTTGGGAACGACGGAGATCGCCTCGCTCGCATTCACCAGCTCTTCAGGAGTCGCCGCGGCCCGAACGGCTTCAAGGAGCTCGCCGAGGTCGAATCCCTCAGCGACTTCACCGACCGGCCTTCCGCCGAATTGCATCATCGCTCCATCCCTGGTCCAGCCCGGTCGAGATCGAGAGCGCCGGCAAGATCCGCCCGGTCTTTCAAGCGATTCAGGCCCTCCACCTCCGCCACGCTCACGAAATCGAACGGATCACTCGTGATCTCCGCGACTTCGGCCACGTCGAGATCGGCCAGAGCGCGCAGCAGGAGCACGTCGGCCTGCTGCGGCGCGAGCGTTCCGAAGTGGGCGAGTGCAGCCTCAACTGCGCGACGTTCGGGGGAAGCGTCGTCGTCTTGCCCGATCTGCGGGGTCGAACGGGCCGAACCGCTCTTCTCACGCGCGTCCTGCAAGCGGCTCTTCGCAGCTGCGAACACCCACCGACGGAAGGACGTCTCGTCGCCTTCGAACGTCGGCAGGGCCGATGCGATATCGCCCCACGTCATGGTGGCGAGCTCCTCGGCGCGATCAGGGAGGTGCGCGCGCAGGTAGCGCAGAACCTTGGGATGGAACTCTCGGAAGAGCGCCTCGACCGGCCACTCCAGGCCCATCTGCGCCGCCGCAAGGACGGTCTCGAACCGGTCCGACAATCCGATGTCGCTCACGACGAGCGGCTGAGCTGCCTCACGCAGGGCAGAGGACGAGATGACCGTCTCGCCTCTGGTCGGCTCCTCACTCGCTGGTCCGCGACCCCGCGGGAGTTGGAAGCTGAATCGGGACCCGATCCCGAGCTCGCTCTCGACCTCGAGGTACGTGCCGTGGAGGTCCAGGATCTCGGACACGAGTGCCAGGCCGAGGCCCGTTCCCCGGGTTGATCGTGTGTTCGAATGACCGCCCCGGAAGAAGCGTTCCCCGATGTGGCACAGATCGTCGGGCGGGATCCCGGGTCCGTTGTCCTCGACCGCGACGATCGCCTCCCGTCCGTCGCTGACCGCGGAGATCCGGACGCGGCTTCCCGGCGGCGCGTACTTCGCGGCGTTCGTGAGCAGGTTCTCGACCACCCTCTCGATCAGGAGAGGATCGGCTTTGGCCGTGAGTCCATCCTCGACGTCCAGGTGCACCGTGTGGTCGCGGAACAGACTCGAGAGGCGGTCGGTGACCCCGTCCAACAGCTGTCGAAGGCCGACGTCCACCGGCTCGACCTCGAGATGCCCTGCCTCCAGCCGTCCGAAGTCGAGGAGCCCGGTCACCATGCCGTCCAGGGTGGCTGCGTTCGCGTTCAGTCGGGCCAAGAGATCGCGGCTATCTTCCTCGGAGAGGATGTTCGAGCTCTCCTCGAGAGTCCGCCCGACCCCGGCGATCACGGTGAGAGGCGTTCGGAGCTCGTGCGAGATGTTGGAGAGGAAATCGCTCTTCATACGGTCCAGTTCGGCGAGGCGGTCCAGCGAGCGACGCTGACGGTCGAACCGGCGAGCGTTCTCCAGCGCCACGCCCGCCTGGGTCGTCAGCATCTGGAAGACCTCGATGTCCTGGGGGAACGGACCCGGGGGCTCCTCGATTCCAACCACCAAGATCGCCGCCACGCGATCGTCAACGGGAATGGGGATCACCACGAGCGAGGACAGGCCAAGCCTCTGAAGCGGCTCCCGGAGTGCATCACCGTCGATGCCGACAACCACGGGCTCCCGCCCGCCCCACACGCGCTCGATGGCCTCGAAGCGAAGGGAGTCGATCCCCTCCGGAGAGTCTTCGTGGACGCCCGAAGGAAGGATCGCTCGATAGTCTCCATCCTCCTGCACGTAGATGCGGGCGGTCGGAAAGCCCAGGGCAACGACCGAATCAACGACGGCCCGGACAACCACCAGAGGGTCCACAGCGCTCATGTCTCGTGCGGCTGCCGACACCACAGCCAGAAGCGCCCACCGTCGCTCAGACTCCAGGCGAGCCTCCATGTGGGCGGCCGTCTGACGCTTCAGCTGACCAACCAGCAGGTTCGCAAGGAAGGCGAGGACCGCGAGCGCGACCAGGTTCAATGAATTCGATCTCGGGGCACCTAGGGCTGCCCAGTAGCTCCCCACCGTGAGCGCGAAGAAGACGGCTTGAGCTCGAGGCGTGAATGCGACCGCGAAGAAGAGTGTCGTGAGCGCGTACAGGAACACGAGGGGCGACCTCGATCCGCCTGTGGCCCAGATACCGGTCGCGATCAGGGCGAGGTTCACAACCGACCAGCCGAACACGACCGGCATCCCCCAGCGGGTACGGAAGAGACGCTCGTAGGGCAACAGCGTGGCGAGTCCGGCGCTGACGGCGGCGATGACGAACACCGATCCAAACGCCCCCATCTCGACATCGGTCCGGCGACCGACCACCACCACCGCGGCCGAGAGGAGAGGAACGAGCAAGATCGTCCTCATCCCGATGCTCAGTGTGTGGAGTTGCAGAGGGAGGACGCGCTCGTTCGAGCCCTTGGTCTGCCCATTGCGGGCACCCTGGGACCGCTCGCCAACCGCCGTCATCTCGTCGGCTCCGCGTCTTGAACGACCTCGCGTGCGATGCGGGGCATCGGCACCTCCTCCACTCGGGCCACGGTACGTGTCGCCGACTGGAGGATGAATCCGTCTATCGGACATTCCGGCTACGGTGTGGCCCAGGTCGGCTAGGCCGTTTGAGCTCGCCTGCAGAGGGAGCTCCCCTAGTGCGAAGGAAGGATCGGACCCACCGAACCGACTAGTGCGTTGGACCCATAGTCCGTTGGGTGCACCGATCCCGGTGCGCGACCCCGCCACGACGGCTACGCTCGCGACGCCGACGACCGGTCGGTGCGTGGGAGTTGCCGATGCAGACGAAGACGCCGGGACGAGAGCGGCCACGCTCCATGAACCGTCTCCTGCTGCTCCGGCACGCGAAGTCGAGCTGGGACGATCCGTCGCTCGCGGACCACGAACGGCCGCTGGCGCCCAGGGGCCACCGCGCCGCCGAGTCGATGGCGGAGCACCTCCGTTCGAGCGCTCCGCATCCGGACCTGGTGCTGTGCTCTTCCGCGCTCCGAACGCGGGAGACGCTCCACCGGATGTCGAAGGCGTTCGGCGACGCCGAGGTCGTGATGGACGACGACCTGTACGGCGCGACCGAGGACCTGCTCCTCGAACGGCTGCGCGGCGTGGACGATCGGGTCGAGACCGTCGCGATCATCGGGCACAACCCCGGCGTCCACGACCTCGCGATCGCCCTGACCGGGAGCGGGACAGACCTGGGCAGGATGCGGGCGAAGTTCCCGACCGGCGCCCTGGCCGTGCTCGCGTTCGACGAGCCGTGGCGGGAGCTCGCGCCGGGCGACGGCCGGCTCGAGGCGTTCGTGACGCCGAGGGACCTCGCGTGAGCGACGTCCCGTCGCACGACCGGACCGGCCTGACCGAGACCGATCTCGGCCCCGACCCGATCGCCCGCGTCGTCGCCTGGCTCGAGGGGGCGAGGGCTGCCGGGGTCCGGTTCCCCGAGGCGGCGGCGCTCGCGACCGCCGATGCGGACGGGCGGCCGGCGGTCCGCCACGTCCTGGTCAAGGCCGTCGACGAGCGGGGTCTCACGTTCTTTACCAACCGCGAGAGCCGCAAGGGACGCCACCTCGCCGAGAACCCGAACGCCGCCATGGCCCTCTACTGGCGCGAGCTCGACCGGCAGGTGTCCGTCAACGGTCCGGCGTCGCGGATGAGCGACGCGGAGTCCCTCGAGTACTTCCGGACACGGCCGCGCGAGGCGCGGCTCGGCGCCTGGGCCTCCCGGCAGAGCAGGCCGGTCGGCTCGCGGCAGGAGCTCGACGCGGCATTCTCCGAGGTCTCGGAGCGGTTCCCGGGCGAGGACGTCCCGCTCCCGCCGCACTGGGGCGGGTACCGGCTCGAGCCCGAGACGATCGAGTTCTGGCAGGGACGCGAGCACCGCCTGCACGACCGGTTCCGCTTCACGCGCGAGGGCGGCGCCTGGCGGATCGAACGGCTCTGGCCGTAACGGTTTCGAGGGCTCCGCCGCACGAGCGACGGTCGGTCCCTCGCGGCACGCGGTATCGTTCGGCCCCATGCACACCGACGAGCTCCGCGTCGCGATCGCCGAGTCGCACCCCCGCGCGGTCGAGGAGCTGTCGAACCTCGTCCGCATCCCGTCGATCGCGTTCCCCGGCTACGACGAGAAGCCGGTGCGCGAGTCCGCCGAGGCGACCGCCGAGACCCTCGAGGCGGCGGGGTACGGCGGCGTTCGGCTGATCGAGCTCCCCGACGTCGATCACCCCGCCGTGTTCGCGGAGGTCCAGGGTCCCGCCGGCGCGCCGACGATCCTGCTCTACGCCCACCACGACATCCAACCGGAGGGACCGCTCGAGGAGTGGACGAGCCCGCCGTTCGAACCGGAGGTGCGCGACGGGCGTCTGTACGGACGAGGGACGTCCGACGACAAGTGCGGCATCATCCTGCATGCCGCCTCGCTGAGGGCATGGGGCGGGAAGCCGCCCGTTTCGCTCAAGGTGCTCGTCGAGGGTGAGGAGGAATCGACCGCCGATCACCTCCCGTTCCTGATCGACGGTCACCGGGAAGTGCTGGCCGCCGACATCGTGGCCGTCGCGGACGGTGGGAACTGGCGAGCCGGACTCCCCACGCTCGAGACGAGCATCCGCGGGGTCGTGGACTGCACGGTGACGGTGCGCGTGCTCGACCTCGCCGTGCATAGCGGCGTCCATGGTGGGCCGGCACCCGACGCGTTGTCGGCGCTGGCGCGGATCCTTGCCACGGTGCACGACGATGAGGGCGAGGTGGCGATCGAGGGGCTGACGCGGGAGACGTGGGAGGGGATGCAGGTGAGCGAGGCGGAGTTCCGACAGGACACGCCGCTCCGGCCGGGCGTCCGGCTCATCGGTTCCGGCACGGTCTCCGACCGCCTGTGGGCCAAACCGGCGGTCTCGGTCCTCGGGATCGACGCACCGCGGGTCATCGAGGCCTCCAACCAGCTCGTGCCGTGGGCCTCGGCGAAGGTGAGCCTGCGGCTCGCGCCCGACGACGATCCCGCCCACGCGATGGACGCGCTGACCGGACACCTCACGACCCGCGCGCCGTGGGGGGTCGAGGTCGACGTGAAGCCGGGAAGCTCCGGACGCGGGCTGCGCGTACGCACCGACGGCCCGGGGTTCGCCGCGATGACCAGGGCTATGGAGGAGGCCTACGGCCGGCCCGTCGTGCAGACGGGGAGCGGAGGGTCGGTCCCGCTCGTCCCGGTGCTCTCGCGCGCCCTGCCCGAGGCCGAGATCCTGCTCTACGGCGCCTCGGACGAGCGCAGCCAGTACCACTCGATCGACGAGAGCGTCGACCTTGGCGAGCTCGAGCGCGCGTGCTTGGCCGAGGCGCTGCTGTTCGGCGAGCTCACGCGGGCCTGAGCCTCGCTCGGGCGACTACCGGCCGGCGTTGTTAGTCTCGAACGCGATGGATCCGGCCTCGACCCCCGACCTGCCCCAGGTGCCGGCCGCGTCGGCTGCGGAAGGAGCCGCCGGCGTCGCGCCGGAAGCCGAGCACGAGGCGATCACGCAACCCGCGAAGCTCCTGCGGATCGCGACGATGGTCCGAGAGCTGCTCGAGGACACCCGCCAGGCGTCGCTCGACGAGCCCGGACGGATCCGCCTCCGCCAGATCTACGAACGAGCGATCGGCGAGCTCGAGGACGTGCTCTCGCCCGACCTGCAGGAGGAGCTCTCCTCGCTGGCCCCGCCGATGCAGGGCGTCCCCACCGACGCCGAGATCCGCGTCGCCCAGGCACAGCTCGTCGGGTGGCTCGAGGGCCTGTTCCACGGGATCCAGGCCGCGCTCTTCTCGCAGCAGATGGCCGCCCGTGCGCAGTTCGAGGAGCTGCGTCGCCGCGGGCTCCCCGGGAGCAGCGACCCGCAGACCCCCGGCGCTGACCAGTCTCGAGGCCAGTACCTTTGAGAGGATCAGACCTCCGCGGCCTCCGCCTTGGCGGCGGTCGCGGTCACGTCCCCACCACCGGCCATCCGCTGGGCGACGTAGACGGGGATCAACATGACCAGGATCACTCCCAGGGCGACCACGTTCACGATCGGGCGGTTGTGCGGGAGGCGCAGGTTCCGGTAGATGAACCTCGGGATCGTGTCCGTGGCTCCGGCGGTGAAGTTCGTCACGACGATCTCGTCGAACGATAGGGCGAAGGCGAGCAGGGCCCCCGCGACGAGGGCCGTTCGGATTGCCGGGAACGTGACGTAGCGGAACGTCTGCCAACCGTCGGCCCCCAGGTCCATCGACGCCTCGATGAGCGAGGTCGGCGTTCGCCGGAGCCGGGCGATCACGTTGTTGTAGACCACCACGATGCAGAAGGTTGCGTGGCCGATCACGATCGTCAGCACGCCGAACGGGATCTGGAAGTTGTTGATCGTGGTGTTGAGCGCGATGGCCGTCACGATCCCCGGCAGCGCGATCGGCAGGACCAGCAGGAATGACACGCCGTTGCGTCCGAAGAACCGGAACCGGTGGACGGCGAACGCGGCCGCGCTCCCCAGAGCCAGGGCGAACAGGGTCGCGATCGTCGCCACCTCCAGCGAGTTGGCGAGCGCCTCGCGGACCTGGGGACTGCGCCAGGCGATCCCGAACCACTTCGTCGTGAACTCCTCGATCGGCCACGCCTGCGCGACGCTGTCGTTGAACGCGTACAGGACGATGACCGCGAGCGGGACGTACAGGAACACCAGCAACAGCGCCGCGAACACCCTGATCAAGATCTTGAACCCGCGCGTCTCCACGTTTAGAGCGCCTCGAACGCGCCGGCACGCTTGGCGCCGAGCAGGTAGACGGCCATGATCGCGATCGGCACGAGCGCGAACGCCGCGGCGAGCGGTGTGTTCCCGGCGACGCCGACGTTGTCGTAGATCACGTTGCCGATGAACTGCGTGGTCCCCACCAGCTCCGGCGTGATGTAGTCGCCGAGGGTCAGCGAGAACGCGAAGATCGACCCCGCCGCGATCCCGGGAAGGATCAGCGGGAACATCACGCTCCGGAACGTCGTCCAGCCCTTCGCGCCCAGATCCGAGGAGGCCTCCAGGTACGAGTCCGGCACCCGTTCGAGCGCCGCGTAGATCGGCAGGAGCGTGAACGGGAGCCACAGGTAGACGAAGGTCAGCCAGACCGCCCAATTCGAGTTCCCGAGCTGGAGGTGGCCGAACCCCGTGAGCTCGGCGAGCCAGTTCACGAACCCGTTCGGCGTGAGCATGATCTTCCACGCGAACACCCGGACCAGGTAGTTCGCCCAGAGCGGGAGGACGACGGCCACGAGCAGGGCGTTGCGGACGCGCGGTGTGGCGAGGCGGGCCGCGTAGTACGCGAGCGGGAACGACAGCACGATGTCCGTGACCGTCACCGCGGCGGCGATCCCCACCGTCCGGATCGTGATCGTTCGGTAGACGTCGTTCTCCCACAGGGTCTGGAAGTTGTCGAAGGAGAAGCCGCGCACGATCTGCGACGTGAGGACGTCCAGGCTCCAGAACGCGTTCGCGAGCAGGAACAGCAGTGAGCCGATGTAGACGACGAGGAGCCAGGTGAGCGGGGCGCCGAGCGCGAGGCCGAGCTTCAGGCGCGGATGGCGGAACAGGAGCGCGGACACCCGTGTTCGAACGCCCTCGTCCGGCTGCTCCTTCGCGATCGCGACCACTCGACCTCCGTAGATGCGACGAGGACTCCGAGCGACCGCCCGGAGCCCTCGTCGACGGATCCGCCCTATGCGCCCTGGATCTCGGTCCAGGCCTGCGTCCACTCCGAGTAGTCGATGCAGACGTCACCCCGGTCGTCGCCGCATTGGGGCAGCGGCGTCTTCCACAGGTACAGCGAGTCCAGGAACTCGGCGTTGCCGCAGTTGCCGTACCGGACCGTGTCCACGGCCTCGTCGGCGCCCTTGCCGTAGAACTCGACCAGGAGGTCCCGGGTCGCGTCGCACGACAACGTGTTGCTGCCGGCGGCGCCGTACCAGACCGCGACCTCGGCCTGCGTCTCCGGCTGCATGGTCCAGTCCATCCACTTCAGCATGCAGTTCGGGTGGGGGGCGTTCGCCGAGATCATCCAGGTGTCTGCCCAACCCGTGACCCCCTCCGACGGGATCACCGCGTCGACCGGAGCGTCGAGCTCGGCGAGGCTGAGGTTGATCGGCCATGCAGTGCCCACGAGCATCGACCCGTCCACGAAGCCGTCGATCTCATCCGTGTAGAGCGCCCACGGCCGCACGACCATCGGGGCCTGCGTCTTCAGCAAGTCGACCGCCGCGTCGAACTGCTCCCGCGAGAGCTCGTACGGGTCGGTGATCCCCAGGTCGGGGTTGTGCGCCATCAGGTACATGGCCGCGTCCGCGATAAAGATCGGCGAGTCGTAGACCGTGATCGACCCCGCGTAGGGCGAGTCCGTCTCGAACGTCACGTCCCAGCTCGTCGGGGCAGGCGTCACTTCCTCGGTGTTGTACATCAGGAAGTTCGGCCCGTACATGTACGGGGTCCCGTACACGTTGCCGTCGACGACGTAGTGCGCGATGTTCGTCCCGCCGTCCGGGTTGAGCGGCCCGATCACGTTCGCGAACTGCGGGAAGAGCGACGTGTCGATCGCGCCCACGTCCCCGCCCGAGATCAGCCGGTTGCTCGCGTCGCCGGACGCCGAGACGCCGTCGTACACGGTGCCGCCGCCCTGACGCATCAGCGTCACCATCTCGTCCGAGGTGTCACCGTACGTCACGTTGACCTGGCAGCCGGTCTCGTCCTCGAACGGTGTGACCCAGTCGAAGTCCTCGCCGCCCTCACTCGTCCCGTCCTCGACGTATCCGGCCCACGCGATCAGCTCGAGCGAACCCTCCGTCTCGCCGATCGAGTCGTAGGTCTTCGCCGGCTCGATCGCCCCCCCGGACCCGCCGCTCGGGGTTTCCTCGTCCCCGCACGCCGCCGCCACGATGGCGAGCGCCGCGAGCACGACGAACCACGTTCGCACCATCTTGTTCATGCAGCATCCTCCCCCGGGTCTTCCGACCCATCCATCGAACCGCCGGCCGCGTCGACCGGGCGGTTGTTCCTGCGATCCCATACCAGGCGCACGACCTTGCCGCGCACCTGGAGTGCCTCCATCGAGGACGTGGCGAGGTTCTGCTGGATCACGACGAGCTCGCCCCCTGCCTCCAGCGTGACGATGTAGCGGGTCAGGGCGCCCAGGTAGACGACCTCTCGGACGTGACCGGTCGCCGTGCAGGTGCCGTCCGCGACCTCGGCGTCCGGTTCCACCATCGCGATCTTCTCGGGGCGGATCGTGAACGCGTGGGGGTCGCCGGCGATCGCCGCCGCCGCCTCGCCCTCCAGGACGTTGGAGGTCCCGACGAACCCGGCGACGAACCCTGTTGCCGGCCGTTCGTAGACCTCGGCCGGCGTCCCGACCTGCTCGACCTTCCCCCGACTGAACACGGCCAGCCGGTCGCTCATCGTGAGCGCCTCCTCCTGGTCGTGCGTGACGTAGATGAACGTCAGGCCGACCTGCCCCTGGATCTCCTTCAGCTCGATCTGCATCGCCTGCCGGAGCTTGAGGTCGAGGGCTCCGAGCGGCTCGTCCAGCAGGAGGACCTTGGGACGGTTGATCAGCGCGCGGGCCAGGGCCACGCGCTGCCGCTGACCGCCCGACAGCTGACTCGGCTTGCGCTCTCCGAAGGCGGACAGCTGCACCATCGCGAGGGCGTCGGCCGCGCGGTCGCGGCGCTCACCCGCGGGCACCTTCTTGACCTTGAGCCCGTACTCGACGTTCTCTTCCACCGTCATGTGGGGGAACAGGGCGTAGTCCTGGAAGACCGTGTTCACGTCGCGCTCGTACGGGGCGAGGTGGGAGACGTCCTCGCCGCCGAGCAGCACCCGGCCGGACGTCGGGGCCTCGAACCCGGCGATCATCCGCAGGCACGTCGTCTTGCCAGACCCGGAGGGGCCGAGCATCGAGAAGAACTCACCCTCGCGCACCTCGAGGTCGACGCCGTCCACGGCCACCACGTCGCCGAACCGCTTGACGACCGATTCGAGCGTGACCGCGAACACGGCCGGCGCGGCCGCGGGAGCGCGATCGGCCCTGGTTGCACGCTGCGCCAAACCCACCTCCGGGTGTTCGGTTCCGTTCGGAATCGCGTCATCTTGAACGGGAACCCGGCCTCGGGCAAGCCAACACCGCGGGTCGGATCAGGCGGTCCCCACGAGGGAGGCGAGATCGATCCGCCGGCTCCGGAGCGCGCTCGCGAGCCCCGCGGTGAGCTCCCCCACGACCCCCGGGCCTCGGAAAACGAGGCCCGTGTACACCTGCACCGTCGTCGCCCCCGCCTCGATCGCCGCGAGCGCGTGGGCCGGTGTGGAGATCCCGCCGCTGGCGTTGACCGCTATCCCCGGGCCCATCACCCCGCGAACCGCGTGGACGCACGCCAACGTCACGTCGAGTAGCTCGCGCCCGGAGAGCCCTCCCCGCCCGATCGACACCCGCGCGTCGCGGACCGGCAGCGTGTTCGAGATCGTGAGGGCGTCGGCACCCTGCTCCCGCGCGATCGCGGCGAGCGCGAGCACCACCTCGCGTTCGACCTCGGTGCGGAACGGCGGAAGCTTGACGAACAGGGGACGCACCCGGCGGGTGCCGAGCTCGCGCAGCAGGTTCGCGAGGTGGGCCTCGTTGTCGCGGTCGCGGCCCCAGGCAACGTTCGGGCAGCTCGCGTTCAGCTCGATCGCGTCGACGAACGGCTCCAGGACGGCGTGGGTCTCGAGGACATCGGGGAGGTCCTGGTCGGCGATGCTCGCCACCCGGGGACCTCGCGGAGCCGTTCGGCCCAGCGCACGCGAGGCCTCCTCCGCGCCGGGGTTCGGCAACCCCATCGCGTTGACCATCGAGGCGCGCTCCGGATACCGGACGATCCTCGGCTTGGCGTTGCCGCGGCGTGGGCGGCGCGTGAACGTCCCGCACACGACGTAGCCGAACCCCAACCGTCCGAGCGCATCGACGCGCCGCCCGGTCTTGTCGAAGCCGGCCGCCAGGCCGACCGGGTTCGCGAGCGGGATCCCGGCCAGGCTCAGCCGGAGCATGGGGTCGCTGTCGGCCCCGCCCAGCCGTTCCCACGGGAGCGGCAGGCCGAGGAGCCCCTGCGCGAGGCGATGCGCGGCCTCGGGCGGGATCGAGAACAGGAGCGGGCGCGCCACCGATCGGTACCAGCCGGTTCCTTGGCCGGTTCCTTGGCCAGTTCCTTGGCCAGTTCCTTGGCCAGTTCCTCGGCCGGTTCCTCGGCCGGTTCCTCGGCCGGTTCCCCGGCTCTCGCTCGTCCGTCGGGCACGGCCCATCGGGGGCCTATGCTACGCGCCATGCCCGGCGACCTCGCGGAACGACTCATCGCAGCCTCGGAGCTCCACGGCGACTTCGTGCTCTCCTCCGGACGCCGGTCGAACGTGTACTTCGACAAGTTCCGCTTCCTCACCGACCCGGACCTGCTGAAGGACACGGCCAGGGCCGTCGCCGAGCTGCTCCCGGAGGGGATCACCCACCTCGCTGCGCCCGAGGGAGCGGCGACGTTGCTCGTGGCGGCGGTCGCGCTCGAGGCCGGTCTGCCGATCGCGGTGGTCCGCAAGGAGCCGAAGGCGTACGGGACGATGTCGCAGCTCGAGGGCCACGCGCCGGCCGGCGCGGAGGTCGCGCTCGTCGAGGACGTCTCGACGACGGGCATGCAGGTCCGTTCGGCCGCTTCGGTGCTCGAGGCGGCCGGATGCAAGATCGGAATCATCGTGCTCGCGATCGACCGGGGGGGCGCGGAGCACCTGCGCGAGGCGGGCTACTGGGTGAAGTCGGTGGTGGAGGTCCACCCGAGCGGGTGAGGCCCGGGCCGACGGCGGGGCCTGCCTAGAACGCGGTGAGGTGGCCGTTCTCGGGCATATCGCACCGCCAGACCTGGAGACGCCACAGCATCCGGCTCCCTCGCGTCCGAAGGTCGACGATGCCCTCCTTCATCATCTGCGCGACGGCCTTGGACTTGGCCACCACGTCGGGGAGCGGGAACTCCCGCGAGAGCAACGACTGCAGGTTCGCGGCGCCGAAGATCCTGCGGGCGACGTCGAGGATCTTCGACTCGGCCTGGATCGTTCCGGTCGGCAGGTAGAGGTGGCCTCCCGGCGCGAGGCACTCGTTCTCGCGGATGCTCTCGAGCATCGCCGCGGGGAGCTCGGCGCCCGTGGGCCCGCCGGCGCGCCCGTCCGGGAACCAGCCGGCGAGCCTGCCGATCTCGTCGGGGATTCCCGACACGTCCCCGATGATCACGTCTGCTTGCTCACCGCGCACGGGGTCGAGCAGGTTCCCGCTGCGGAACTCGACCTCGCGCTGCAGACCGAGGCGGACGGCGTTCTGCTTCGCGACCTCGATCGCGTCCTCCGACAGATCGGTGCCGATCACCCGCCTGGCGCCCAGCCGCGCCGCGACGAACGAGAGCACGCCGCTCCCGCAGCCGACGTCGATGACGGTGTCGCCCGGCTCGATCTCCAGCGCCTCGGCGATCGTCCGGCTGGTGTGCGTGGGATGGAACACGCCCCGCCCCAGGGAGACCGTGAACGGCCCGGTCCGGCCCTTCCACTCGAGCATGGTTTCGGCGGCTTGGTCGCTCATCTGCACATGGTGGCGGCTGCGGCCGGGGACAGTCAACCGTCGAGGCTCGAACTCAGACACGCGGAGGCACGAACACGGCATCCTCGCCGGGCCGCACCTCGCCCGATTCGATGTCCGCCGCGAGCGCATCGGCCGCATCCGCGACCCGGATCGTCTCCACCTCGTGATGACCCGAGGGGTACGCGCGGATCCGTCCCGATGCTCGTCGGAGCAACCGCTTGGCCCCATGCGCGTTCCCCCGGAGCAGGTGCACGTAGCCCGCGCCCAGCTGGGACAGGCCCTTGAAGAACTCCGCGTCGGTCGTGTCGCGCGATTGCTTCCACGCCGTCTCCCACGCCTCATGGGCGGGGAAGAAGCGTCCGGCGTTGAGGTGCTCCCGACCCAGACGATGGTTCTCCTCGACCGTGAGCGCGTCGAAGTCCTCGAGCTCGAGCGCGTTCTCCGCGTCCCAGGGCCGGGGGCGACCGAGCTCATCGCGGGGCCGGCGGGACTTGTTTCGGGTCTCGGTCGGCCGCCCGGTCTTGCCAACGGCGTCTTCACGCATGCACCCATCGTACGGCCGCCCGGAACCGATCGCCGTCGTCGCCGGGCGCCGATGCTGGCGCCCGCGTACGACGGCCGATACGCTTCCCGGATGGATCCGGCCGCCGCGCAGGAGCCGCCGGCCGAACCTGGGGCCGTCGAAGCACCCGAACCCGCCCTCACCGAGACGCAGACGGGCGGCGCGGAGGAGGTCGGCCGACCGTCCGCCGAAGCAACCACGTTGCCACCATGGATCCCGCGGCTGCTCCTCGCCGTCGTCATCACGGTGTTCGCCTCCTACGCCGCGTTCAGCCTCATCAGGAGGCTCTCGCACCTGCTCCTGTGGCTCGTCGCCGCGCTGTTCCTCTCGTTCGCGCTCGAACCGGCCGTGAACTGGCTCGTGGCCCACGGCTGGAAGCGCGGCGTCGCGGCCGCGGTCGTGCTCTTCGGTCTCGGCCTGCTGGGGTTGCTCGGCGTCGCGCTCATGGTCCCGCTGATCATCGATCAGGTGCAGGAGCTGATCGCACGGGTCCCGGGCTGGCTCGATCAGGCGAGCGTCTACACCCAGCGGTGGTTCGACACCAGGCTGACGAGCGCCACGATCCTGAGACAGATCGCGAACGCGCAGGAGGACGTGCAAGGCATCGCCGCGAACGTCGCCTCGGTGGGCGCGTTCCTGCTGGGGCTGGTCTTCCAGGTGCTCACGATCGGCCTGTTCACGTTCTACCTCGTGGCCGACGGCCCGAGGTTCCGGCGCGGCGTGTGCTCGCTCCTCCCGCCGCGGATCCAGCGCGACCTCCTGGCGGCCTGGGAGGTCGCGATCGACAAGACCGGTGGCTACCTGTATTCGAGGCTCCTGCTCGCCATCATCAACGCGACGTTCTCGTTCATCGTGCTGCAGTCGCTCGGGATCCCGTTCGCGGCGCCGCTCGCCCTGTGGCAGGGGTTCGTCTCGCAGTTCATCCCGGTGGTGGGCACCTACATCGCCGCGGCGGTCCCGCTGCTCGTAGCGTTGCTCGAGGACCCGTGGAAGGCGCTCTGGTTCCTGATCTTCGTGATCATCTACCAGCAGATCGAGAACTACCTGCTCGCCCCCCGCATCACGGCCAAGACGATGCAGCTCCACCCCGCGGTGGCGTTCGGAGCGGCGCTCGCCGGGGGCTCGATCAGCGGGCTGCTCGGCGCGTTCATGGCGCTGCCCGCCGCCGCGGTGATCCAGTCCACGATCTCGACGTACCTGAAGCGGCACGAGGTCGTCGAGACCCAGCTCACGCGCGAGGACGCCGTCGTCATCGAGGAGCGGAACGGCGCCGACGCCGATCAGACAACGGAGGAAGGGATGTTCGGCCGCATCTCCGCCCGATGGCGGCGTCCGGAGACCTGAGCGAGCGTCAGCCCTCGGGCGACCGATCGCGCCTCGTCCGAACCCGCGACACCGCCACCGCCACCACCGTGACCAGGTAGAGTTGGCCGGTCAGCCCCTCGATGGCCGCGAGCATCCGGGGCATCGGGTTCGCCGCGGTGAAATCGCCGTAGCCGACGGTCGCGAGCGTGACGAGGCTGAAGTACGTGAAGTCCACCGGCTGGGCTTGGTCGGTCTGGACGAAGAACGGTTCGCCGCTCACGGCCGCGATCGTGATGTACGTCGCGGCGAACGTCATCCCGATCAGCAGGTACACGCAGAGCAGCCCGATGATGGTCCGGCTGCTCACGAACGGCTCCATCACGATGCGACGGCCGAGCACGACGATCGCGGCCGCAGGAAGGACGAGGTTCATGGCGGCGGCCACGGTCTCGGCCGCCCTCGAATCGCCGAAGCGTCCGGCGATGCCGAGGATCACGGCGAGCGGCACCAGGACGACGGCAACGCGCCACGCGCGCCGGCCGGCCCGAGCGGCGAGGAACGCGAACAGCACGACGCCACCCTGCACGAGAACCGCCGCGATCTTCAGCCAGGTCGTGTTCGCGGCCGTGAGGACGAGCGACAGCAGGATGATCAGGAACAGCAGCCCGTAGCGATCCGCCCAGCGCGCCTCTTCGGCGATGAAGGGGTCATCCGTACGTTCGTGTTCCCCTGCCACGCACGAACCGTACTACGGCATCCTCGGTGGGCGAGGAGGCCGCCGGTTCGACAGAGGCGCCGCCGCGGACGCACAATCGTGGCCCGGCGAACAACGGAACAGGAGCCGATGCCCCCACCCGACGAGCTCTCGGAGCAGGACCGCACCACGAAGGATCGCCTGGACATCCTCACGCAGGCCGTCCGTCGGCTCCGCGGACGACAATGGCGCGTCGTCCCCCATCCCGGCCCGATCGGCGGCGAGCAACACGTCGCGAGCGGCAAGTCGGGCGCGCTCCGGGCGGCGATCTTCGGCGTGAACGACGGCCTGGTCTCGAACCTCTCGCTGATCTTCGGCGTCTCGGGCGCGGGTCTCGACAACTCCGCCGTGATCGTGGCGGGCGTCGCGGGCTTGCTGGCGGGCGCCTTCTCGATGGCGGCGGGCGAGTACATCTCGGTCCGGGTGCAGCGCGAGGTCTACGAACGGCTGATCCACCTCGAGGCGCACGAGATCGGCTCGGACCCGGAGGCCGAACGGCTGGAGCTCGCCGAGCTCTACGTTCGCAAGGGCCTGCCGAGGGACCTCGCGGACCGGCTCGCAACCGAGCTGATGAAGGACCCCGAGGTGGCGCTCGAGACCCACGCCCGCGAGGAGCTGGGTCTCGATCCGCGCGAGGGCCTCGGGTCGCCGTTCGCGGCGGCGGGATCGTCCTTCGTGACGTTCTCGCTAGGCGCGTTCGTCCCGCTCCTGCCGTTCCTCGTGTCCTCGGGCACGCCGGCGGTCGTCGCCTCCGCGATCCTGTCCGGCATCGCGCTGTTCGGCGTCGGGGCGGCGATGTCCTACCTGACCGGACGTCCGTGGCTCCTGTCGGGATCCCGGATGCTCGCCGTCGGGTCCGCGGCCGCCGGCGTCACGTTCCTCGTCGGCAAGGCGCTCGACGTCGGAGTGCTCAGCTAGGGGCGACCTCGGCCGCCGCGGCCGCGTCGACGACGACGAGCTGCTCTGCGGTCGCGACCCGGCCCGCCGGGATCGAACGGTCGCCCGCGAGCAACCGCGGCACCAAGGGCGCCTTGTCGCTGCCGGTGATCAGCCAGAGGGCCCGGCCGGCTCGGTCGAGGACGGGATAGGTCACGGTCATCCGCCGGAGCCCGCGATACTCGCCGGTCATCGCGACGTCCCGGTCGGTCACGTCCAGGACCGGGTCGCCCGGCACGAGCGAAGCGGTGTGGCCGTCGTCACCCATCCCGAGGTGCACGAGCTCGAACGCCTCCGGCAGGGACGCCGCGTAACGCTCGGCCGCCGCGTCGAGGTCGGGTTCCGTCACGGGCATCGGCCGCAGGTCCGCCCCGGACGGGATCACCGGCACGACGCTCGTTAGGTTTCGGTCGGTGTCGCCGTCGGGGGCCACGCGCTCGTCCACCTGCCAGATGCCGACCTCCTCCCACGGCACGTCCTCGTCGGCGAGGTCTCGGAACATCGCCCAGGGGGACCGGCCACCGCTCAGGGCGAAGGTGAACCGCCCGTGTGCCGCGATCGCCTCGCGCGCCGCCGCGGCGACGACGTCGGCCGCGCGCCGCGCGACGGCCTCTTCATCGGGCACGACCTCGAGGACGCGGTTCGGGGCGGTGCTCACGCCTCCTCGACCCCCTCTCCCCCGCCCACGAGGAACTCGAGCGAGTCGCGGAGCGCCTCGTACCGGCGCTCGCCGAGCTCACGGCGCGCGCGCGCCTCGACCGCGGCGACGGCCCTGCGCGCCTCGGCCACGAACCGCCGGCCCCGAGCCGTGAGCCGCACCATCTTCGCTCGCGAATCGTCCGTATCGGGAACGCGACGTACGTACCCACGCGTCTCGAGGTCGTCCACGAGCAGCATCATCCCCTGTTTGGTCATGCGCGCGCGGCGCGCGAGATCGGTCAGACGCGTCCCCCATCGACGGTCGATGTGCATGAACAGCGCCGCGTGGCCCGGACGGGCGTCGGGGAACCCGCGCTCCTGCAGGCCGGCGACGATCTCGGCGCCGAGCACGCGCGAGGCCTCGAGCAGCAGTCGGGACAGATCCGGCTCGCCCACGCGGGCATCGTCACCCGCGGTCGGGCGAACGTCAATCTCATTGACCGCCGCTCGGCGGTACGCTGCCGCGATGACGATCGAGGTCCGTCCCGCCCGTCCCGACGAGTACGAGGAGACGGGCCGGGTGACGGCGCTCGCCTATCGCGAGTTCGCCGACAGCGACTCGTGGGACCGGTACCTCGAGCTGATCGCGGACGTCGGCGCCCGCGCGGACATCGCCCTCGTCCTCGCGGCGTTCGACGACGGCCGGGTCCTCGGGAGCGCCACCTTGGAGCTCGACCAGCGGATCGAGGACGACGAGCCGGTCCTCCCGCCGGAGCAGGCAGAGATCCGGATGCTCGGCGTCGACCCCGATCGGCGAGGGCGTGGCGTGGCGAAGGCGCTGATGGACGCCTGTTTCGCATGGGCGGCGAAGGCCGGCAAGACACGGATGCTCCTCCACACCACGCAACGGATGAAGGTCGCGCAGGCGATGTACGAGGCGATGGGGTTCGAGCGGCTGCCCGACCGAACGTTCCCCGACGGCTTCGTGCTGCTGACGTACGAGAAGGCCATCGAGCCCGAGACGCGCGAGTCCTAGCCGCTCCCGGTCCGGACGACCTCCCCCGTCGCCATGATCACGCCGTCCTCGGTGACCGCCTCGACCAGGCCACCGCGGAACTGCTGCTCGTACAGCCGCGCGTAGACGCCTCCGCGCCGGAGCAGCTCGGCGTGCGTCCCGCGTTCGACGATGCGGCCGCGATCGGCCACGAAGATCACGTCCGCCGACAGGATGGTCGACAGCCGATGCGCGATCGCGATCGTCGTCCGACCGTGCATCAGCGGCACCAGCGCGGCCTGCACCAACCGCTCCGAGGTCGTGTCGAGCGACGAGGTGGCCTCGTCCAGGATCAGGATCCTCGGGTCCTTCAGGATCACGCGGGCGATCGCGAGCCGTTGCTTCTCGCCGCCCGAGAGCTTGTACCCGCGTTCGCCGACGATGGTGTCGTAGCCCTCCGGGAGCTCCGCGATCCGCTCGTAGATGTTGGCGGCGCGCGCGGCCGCGTCGAGCTCTTCCTCCGTGGCGTCCGGCCGTCCGTACAGGAGGTTCCTGCGGATCGTCGTGTGGAACAGGTAGGTCTCCTGCGTAACGACGCCGATCAGGTCGCCGAGCGACTCGAGCTTGAGGTTGCGCACGTCGACCCCGTCGATCTTCACCGCGCCCCGCTGCACGTCGTACAGGCGAGGTACGAGGTAGGTCATCGTGGTCTTGCCGGCTCCCGACGGCCCGACGAGGGCCGCGAGCTGTCCCGGTTCGATCGTGAGGGAGACGTCTTCCAGCGTCCATTCCCTCGGCGCCTCGTTGGCGAGCTCGAGGTCGCTCGGGGAGACCGGTCCGGCCCGCTCGCCGGCCGGGGTCTCGTACCGGAACCACACGCCGTCCAGCTCGACCCGACCGAGGACCCGCTCGGGGGGGATCGCGACCGCATCGGGCGAGTCCTCGATCTCGTGGTCGAGGTCCAGGTACTCGAAGATGCGGTCGAACAACGCCATCGACGAGTGGACCTCGGTCGAGACCTGCAGCATCGAACCGATCGGGAAGAACAGGCGCGACTGCAGCGTCGTGAACGCCACGATCGTCCCCGCGGTGATCGTGCTCCCCGTCGGGTCCCGGCTGATCACCCACGCGGCCACGAGGTAGACCAAGGCCGGCGTGATCGAGAAGAACGTGCCCACGATCGCGAAGAACGATCGCCCGATCATCGTCTGGCGCATCTGCAGGCCGGTCAGGCGCTCGTTCTCGTCCCGGAAGCGGCCGATCTCGTGACGCTGGCGACCGAAGGACTTCGACAGCAAGATCCCCGAGACCGACAGGGTCTCCTCCGTGACGGCGGTGAGGTCGGCGTAGGTCTTGGCCGTACTCGTGGCGACCTCCCGACGAGCGCGACCGACCTTCACCGTGAGCCAAAGGAAGAACGGGAGCATGAACAACGACAGCACGGTGAGCTGCCACGAGAGGAGCAGCATCGCGACCAGCGTGCTCGCGATCACGACGACGTTCGAAAGGATGTTGGACACCGTGTCGGTGAACACCGCCTGCACCCCCCCGACGTCGTTCGCGATCCGCGACTGGATCTCGCCGGTGCGGGTCGTGGTGAAGAACCGGAGCGGCATGAACTG
>DASXTX010000082.1:0-2307 GCA_036505195.1 Actinomycetota bacterium | reverse complement strand
AGCGGGTTCGGTGTCAACGCCCGTCCGGTCGGCGCGTTCCTCATCGAGGGCGACGTGGTGACCTGGCGGCCCGCCGTCGATCTCAACAAGGTCATCCTCGGGGCCCAGGTCGTCGCCGTCGTCGCCCTGCTCACGATCCGGGCGATCGTCAAGGCTCGGTCGAAGGCCTGAGCGCGCGTCTCGCGTTTCGGCGAACCCGATGGCGCGCGTCAGGAAGCCGAAGGTCGACAAGACCGGCCGCACCAGTGCCGGCATCCTGTTATGGCGCCGGCGGGAGGGTCGGGTGGAGGTGCTGCTCGGCCACCCCGGGGGTCCGTATTTCGCCGGGAAGGACGAGGATCACTGGACCGTGCTGAAGGGCGAGGTGGATCCGGGCGAGGACCTCCTGGCCGTCGCCCGGCGCGAGTTCGAGGAGGAGACCGGACATCGGCTGCCGGAGGGTCCGACGATCGAGCTCGGCGAGATCCGTCAGAAGTCCGGCAAGCGGGTCCTGGTCTGGGCGGTCGAGGGAGATCTCGACACCCAGACCGCCGTGAGCAACTCGTTCGAGATGGAATGGCCGCCCCGGTCGGGACGTATCCGGGAGTTCCCCGAGATCGATCGCGTCGCCTGGTTCGACCTGGGCGAGGCGCGCGTGAAGATCAAGGCTGCACAAGCCCCGTTCCTGGACCGTATCGAACGGGCCGACGGGGGCGACGGGTTCCGGGGAAGGTGACGCGTTGCTCGTCACGGTCGAGAGCAAGGGCTAGAGGCGCTTCAGTGCCTCAACGAGCCGGTCGACATCCTCGCCGTCGTTGTAGGCGTGGAGGGAGATCCTGAGCCCGCCCGCTCGACGGCCGCAGATGATCCGGGACTCGGAAGCGAGACGTTCCGCGGTCACCCCCGGGTCGTGATCGGAGTGCCGCAGGGACACGATGTGGGACGAGGCGGATGGATCGCTCGGCGGCCGGAACGGGCGCCATCCGAGCTCGGCGACCCGATCGACGAGGTGCGTCGTCAGACGCCGCGCGTGTTGGTCGATGCGCTCGAACCCCAGCGACGAGAGCATCGCGATCGATGACTCGAGCCCGATGGCGGAGACGTAGGACATCGTCGAGAGCTCGAAGCGGCGCGCGTCGTCGGCCAGACGAAGCGTGAGCGGGTCGAGATCGAACGGGCGTTGGGCTCCCATCCAGCCGAGGAGGCCCGGAAGGCGGAGCACCAGATCCGGAGCGAGCGCCAGCAGCGCCACCCCACCATGGGACGACAGCCACTTGTAGCCGCTCGTCACCAGTGCGTCCGCGCCCCATCCGACGGTGTCGACGACCCCGGCACCGGCGAGTTGCGTTGCATCCACGACGACGTGGGCGCCGACCTCGTGCGCCCGCTCCGCCACACGCCCGACGTCGACTCGCGTGCCCGTCGCGTACTGGACCACGCTGAACGCCACGACCACCGTGGCCGGATCGATCGCCTCGACGAGATCCTGTGTGAGGTCTCGGTCGGCGCGGTCGGCGATGAACCGCAACGAGATCCCACGACGCTCGGCGGCCGCGAGCCACGGGTACGTCACGCTCGGGAAGTCCGATCCGACGAGCAGGACCGTCCCATGCTCGGGCTCGAGCAGCGCGGTCACCTGGCCGAGTCCCTCGCTCGCACCCGCGACGACGGCCACCGCGCTCGACGAGGTTCCGAGCACGTCGGCGCCGGCCGAACGGACGCCGTCCAGGATCGCAGCCTCCTCGTCGTCGCTGAGGTAGAGGTTCCCGAACTGCGCCGTCTGCCTCAGGAAGGCATCCATCGCATCGATCGTCGGTACGGGTAGCAACCCCAGGGACGCCTGGTTGAAGTAGATGCAGCGCTCGAGGGCGGCGTAACGATCGCGCGGAACGAGCGAGGGGATCGAGGACATCTGCGCCTCCAAAGGGGGAACCGGGCCCCATCGGATGATGGATCATCGCCGCGACGCTTGCCGGCGTTCGGAGGCCGATGGCGTGAACGTGAGGCTCGGCACTGGTGAGTCCGGGCCCGATCGGGCAGCGAAACGGGCGAGCCCGACGGCGCGAACGCCACGGCCGTCGGGACGCCGGCCGGGCGATAGCGGCAGAATGGGCCAAGGAGGGCCGATGAGCGAACAACAGTCCACCCCGCGCGAGGACGGGTTCTCGATGCCGGCCGAGTGGGAGCCGCACGAGGCCTCCTACATGGAGTGGCCGACGTTGACGCGCCGGGAGTTCTGGGCCGATCGGTTCGACGAGGCGAAGCGGGACTACGCGGCGGTGGCGAACGCGATCGCGGCGTTCGAGCCGGTCGTGATGGTCTGTGATC
>DASXTX010000081.1:0-2545 GCA_036505195.1 Actinomycetota bacterium | reverse complement strand
CGTCTACGCCGAGGTCGACCGACGGCGGCCTTCGGCCGAGGTCGACGACGACGTCTTCGTCGCGCTCGAGCACGAGGCGGGTGTCCGGAGCCACCTGTGGATGAGCGTCCTGGCGGCGATCCCGGGACCGCGGATGCGCGTGCTGGGGATGCGTGCCGCGTACCAGAGGTTCGGCCTGGACGTCCAGGAACTTGCGCTGAGCGAGGGGACGCGCCCCGACGATCCGGACTGGGGTCGTGAGCCCCCCGACCGGTGGGGCCGCCTGTCGACCGGCGACGGCGAACGCACCGTCGAGACGGAGCCGGGCGCCTATCCAGAGTTCTACCGAGGGATCGCGGCGTCGCTGCGGGACGGCACCCCGCCGCCGGTGGACCCCGAGGACTCGGTCGCGGTGCTCCGCATCATCGAGGCTGCGCAGGAGAGCGCCCGAACCAAGGGCGTGGTCGAGGTCGGCTGACGGTCCCTCTCGTTCTCTTGGCTCGTTCTCTTGGCTCGTTCTCTTGGCTCGTTCACGTGGCCGCTCACCCGGCCGTTCATCGAGACCCGCCGGCATGCTCGATGCAGCACACGGCCCACGGGATCGCCTCGAGGCGCTCCGATCCGATCGGTGCTCCGCAGACGTCGCAGACCCCGTAGGTCCCCTCGCTCAGCTTCTCGAGCGCGCGTTCGACGTCGCGGAGCTTCGCGTCGAGCTGCTTCGCCGCGTCGACCTGCGCGATGCGTTCTACCGCTTGCGACGTGCCCTCGCCCACACGCTTGCCGAACGACACGGCGCCCATCGGATCGTGGGGCGCGGCGGTGAGCGTCGCGAGCTCGTCCCGGAGCTCGTCGCGAGTGCGTTCGAGCGCGTTCCGAACCCGTGCGGGATCCACGGCGATCAGGCGCCGAGCACGTCCGGATCGCCGCCCGATCCGTCGACCTGACCGTTGCCCCCGGTCGAGGCGAAGATCGTGGGGGCGGCGAGCGAGCGCCGGGATTCGAGCTCCTTGAAGACCTCGGTGGCGTAGTCGACGCACAGCACGACGAGGTCGCCGGGGCGCGACCGGTCGAGGGCCTTGCGGGCCGCTTCCATCTCGTCGACCACGATCTCGGCGTTGCCCGCGCGCGCACCCGACGCGATCGCCTCGCGAACCCCCTCGAGGATCAGGGCGGCGGTCTCGCCCCGCTTGCGTCCGCGCGGGTTGCGGTCCTCCCGGATGATCACGTCGTCGAAGTACCGCGCGGCGACGCGTCCGAGCTGACGCATGTCCTCGTCGCGCCGATCCCCCGCCGTCGCGACCACCGCGACGCGAAGGTTCGCGCTCCACGACGCCTGCCCCGGCCGGCCGCCGTTCGGCGCGTCGGTCGTGAGCCGTTCCACGAAGTCGCCGAGCGTCTCGAGCCCCGCCGCGTTGTGCGCGTAGTCGATCACCACCTTGACGCCGTCGAGGTCGAACACGTTCAGCCGCCCCGGCGCCTGGTAGATCGAGGTCGTGAACGAGCGCAGTCCCTGACGGATGTCGTGGAGGTGCGCGCCCGCGGCGTGCGCCGCGGCCGCGGCCGCCATCGCGTTCTGCACCATCATGCGGGCGCGTCCCTCGAAGGTCGCGGGGAGCGTGTGCACCCAGGCGATCGGCATCGTCCTGCGCCCCTCCTTGATCACCATCATCTCCCCGCGCGGCCCCTTCTCCAGCACGACCGCCTTGCCGCCCCGCCGCACCCAGCGGTCGACGAGATCGTTGCGTTCCTGCATCGAGAACAGGATCACCGAGCCGCTGCAGGCCTTGCGCATCCCCGCGACGAGCTCGTCGTCGGCGTTGAGAACGGCCCAACCGGTCTTCGGGACGGCCTCGACCACCACCTGCTTGACGGCCGCGAGCTGCTCGAGCGAGTCGATGCCCTTCAGCCCGAGGTGGTCGCCGGTCACGTTCAGGACGACCGCGACGTCGTTCTTGCCGTACCCGAGCCCCTCGCGCAGGATCCCTCCGCGGGCCGTCTCGAACACCGCGAAGTCGATCCGCGGGTTCTGCAGGACCATCTGCGCCGACTTGGGTCCGCTCGCGTCGGCGCGTTTGACCAGACGCTCGTCGATGTAGATGCCGTCGGTCGTGGTCATGCCGACCGAACGGCCCATCCCCTTGAAGATGTGCGAGATCATCCGCGTGGTCGTGGTCTTGCCGTTCGAACCGGTGACGGCGACGATCGGGATCCGCGAGGGCGTGCCGCCGGGAAACAGGAGGTCGACCACGTCCTTCGCGACGAACTGGGCCTCGCCCTCGGTCGGGTTCGTGTGCATCCGGAACCCCGGGGCGGCGTTCACCTCGACGATCGCGCCGCCCGTCTCGCGGACGGGCTCGGTGATGTCCGGCGCGAGGAAGTCGATGCCGGCCACGTCGAGCCCGACGACGCGGGCGGCCTCCTCGGCGATCTCGACGTTCTCCTCGTGCGCCTCCCACGTCCGGTCGATCGAGTTCCCGCCCGTGGACATGTTGCCGGTTGCCGCGAGCTTCACGAACGCCTCGGCGGGCGGCACGTCGTCCAGACCGTACCCCTGCTTGCGGAGCAG
>DASXTX010000080.1:0-5468 GCA_036505195.1 Actinomycetota bacterium | reverse complement strand
GGACTCCTCGCCTGGAACCTGTTCTCGGCCTCGATGGGCAGCGGCGCGCGGGCGGTGCTCGACAACGCGAACCTGGTGAAGAAGGTGGCGTTCGCGCGCGAGATCCTGCCGCTGTCGGCCGTCGGCGTCGGCCTCGTCGACTTCGCGTTGCAATCGGCGGTGCTCCTGCTCTACATCATCGTGTCGGGCTACGGCCTCCACCTGCCCGAGCTCGCACTATGGCCGCTCGCCTTCGTGACGCTCGTGGTGCTCACGGTGGCCCTGTCGTTGTGGTTCTCGGCGCTGAACGTGCGCTACCGCGACGTCGGTCACCTGCTGAACATCGCCCTACTGGTGTGGTTCTGGGCGACCCCGATCGTGTACGCCGAGTTCCAGGTGCAGCACCTCGCCGAGAAGCAGGCCTGGTTCGGGATTCCTCGGCTCGCGTTCTACCTGCTGAACCCGATGGTCGACGTCGTGGCCGGGTTCCACCGGGCGCTTTACGGGTTCGTGAGGCCCGAGGGAGAGCTGACGCCCATCCTGTTCGACAAGAGCCTGGGGTGGGTCGCCGGGATCGTGACGATCACGCTCGTCGTCTCGCTGATCGGGCTCCGGCTCGCGTGGGGGTACTTCTTCAACCGTTCCGGCGACTTCGCGGAGGAGCTGTGAACCCGCCCGCGATCGAGGTCGCCGACGTCTCGAAACGCTTCCGCATCTACCGGGACAAGCCGACGTCGCTCAAGCAGCGCGTGCTCTCCTCGCGCAGCCGGGCCGAGGACTTCTGGGCGCTCCGCGACGTCGCGCTGGACGTGGGCGAGGGGTCCACGTTCGGGCTGATCGGTCACAACGGCTCTGGCAAGACGACGCTCCTCAAGTGCGTCGCGGGGATCCTGCGGCCGACCTCGGGGACGATCCGCCAGCGGGGGCGGCTCGCGGCGCTGCTCGAGCTCGGCGCAGGGTTCCACCCCGAGCTCACCGGTCGCGAGAACGTCTACCTGAACGCCTCGTTCCTGGGGTTGTCTCGCAGGCAGACCGACGCCGCCTTCAACGACATCGTCGCGTTCGCCGAGCTGGAGGACTTCATCGACAACGAGGTGAAGTTCTACTCGTCGGGCATGCTGGTCCGGCTCGGGTTCGCCGTGGCGGTGCACGTGGAGCCCGACGTCCTGCTGATCGACGAGGTGCTCG
This sequence comes from Actinomycetota bacterium, assembly GCA_036505195.1. GTDB lineage: Bacteria > Actinomycetota > UBA4738 > UBA4738 > HRBIN12 > DASSJM01. The sequence continues at coordinate 4,301 of DASXTX010000080.1, read as the reverse complement.
CGGTGGGGGACGAGGCCTTCCAGGCCAAGTGCCTCGACCGCGTCCGGGCGTTCCAGCGCGAGGGGCGGACCATCGTGCTCGTGACCCACGGGCTCGACACCGTGATCGAGATCTGCGACCGCGCCGCGATGCTGCACCACGGCGAGCTGCACGCGATCGGCATGCCGGCCGACGTCGTGCGCGAGATGCGGTACGTCCTCCTCGGCGTAACCGATCCGAACTTCGTCCCCGAGGAGGGCACCCGCGAGGCCGAGATCGCCGAGGTCCAGATCGTCCGCCCGAACGGCTCGAGCGAGGGCGCGATTCTGCGCGGCGACCCGCTCACGATCGTGATCGACGTGCGTCAGAACGAGCCGCTCGACGACCTGGACGTGGACTTCGCCGTCCTGGACGGGGCGACGAACCATGCGGTGCTCGACGCTCGCACCTCCCGCGCCGGACTTGATCTCGGGCGGTTCGAGAAGAAGCGCGTGCGCTTCCGGATCGAGGGCTTCCCGTACGAGCCGGGGAAGTACTGGGTGACGGTGGGGTTGTCGGACCGCGCCACCGGGCACCTGTACCACGTGCAGACCCAGCGGTACCTGTTCGAGGTCTTCGACGCGCCCCGCGTGCAGGAGCGCGTGGAGGTTGCGGTGGCCGTGGAGGTCGAGGACCTGTGACCGAACCCGCGATCGACCCGATCACGACGCACACGAAAGGAACCCCTCCGATGCTGATCGTGCTGATCCTGTTCTCCGTCACGCTGGCCGCGGTCGCGCAGCTGGCGCTCAAGCACGGCATGAACCTCGTGAACGACCAGCTCGCGCCGCAGACCTTCTCGCTGAACGGCTCGTCGCTGCGGGTGGTGGTCGGCCAACCGTTCGTCTGGGGCGGGCTGTTCCTGTTCGGCCTGTCCGCGTTGGTCTGGCTGGTCGTGCTGTCGAGGGCTTCGCTGTCGTTCGCCTACCCGTTCGCCGCCCTCACGTACGTGCTGATCCTGCTCTTCGACCAGTTCGTGCTGGACGAGACGGTGCCGCCGCTGCGCTGGGCGGGGGTCGCGTTCATCGGCGTGGGGATCATCCTCGTCTCGCAGACCCAGCACGCGTGACACGATGAAGGCCGTCGTGCTGGTCGGCGGTGAGGGCTCACGCCTGCGCCCGATCACCGAGACCCTGCCCAAGCCGCTCGTCCCGCTCGTGGACCGGCCGAGCCTCGATCACGTGCTCGACCACCTAGCGGGCCACGGCGTGCACGAGGTCGTGCTGTCGAGCTCGTACCTGGAGGAGACCTTCCGCGCGTTCATCCAGGCCCGTCGCGGCGACCCGTCGATCACCTGGATCACCGAGACCGAGCCGCTCGGCACGGGGGGCGCGATCGTGAACGCGCTCGAGGCCTTCGACACGGACGACCCCTTCTTCGCGCTCAACGGCGACATCCTCACCGATCTGGACCTCAGCGAGATGCTTGCGAGGCACCGCGATCGGGGCGCGGTGGCGACGATCGCGCTCACGCGTGTCGAGGACGCTCGGCCGTACGGCCTCGTGCCGATGGACGCCGACGGGCGGGTGCTCGAGTTCCGCGAGAAGCCGTCGGAGCTCATGCCGGGCGACATCAACGCGGGCACCTACGTCCTCGACTCCGTCGCGCTCGAGGGCTGGACCCGCGGCGAGAACGTGTCGATCGAGCGCCAGATCTTCCCTGCGCTCATCGCCGCAGGACGGCGCCTCGCGGGCTTCCCGTCCGAGGCGTACTGGATGGATCTGGGGACGCCGCAGGCGTACCTGCAGGCGCAGTTCGACCTCCTCGACGGCCGGGTGGACGGCCACCGCTCGTACCCCTCGCCGTTCGTCGACGCCGGCGGCCGCATCGACCGGGGCGCGACCGTGAACGAGCACGTCGTGGTCGGGCCGCGCGCCATGATCGAGACCGGGGCGCGTGTGAGCGACTCCGTCCTGCACGAGCGGGCGGTGGTCGAACCCGACGCGGTCGTGGAGCGGTCGATCCTCGGTTCGGGCTCGAGGGTGATGCGGGGTGCGTCGGTCCGCGACTCCGTGCTCGGCGAGGGGGCGGTGGTGGGCGCCGGCGCCTCGGTGCGCGACGGTCGCGTGCAACCGGGGGAACGGGTCGAGGCCTGACCTTCGGCTCCGCCGGGACGTTGTGATACGGTGCGGAACCGCCCGACCATCCTCATCGAACCTATGCGTAGAACCCTCATCCTCGGCATGCTGATCGCCCTGGCCCTCGGCGCGATCCCGGCGAACGCCGGACCGAATCGCGAACCGAACGGGCCGGACGGACCCACGGAGTTCCGTCTGTTCGGCGCCGGCTTCGGGCATGGCCTCGGGCTTTCGCAATGGGGGGCATACGGGCTCGCGAAGCAGGGGTGGGGCCCGTCGAAGATCCTCAAGCACTTCTATTCGGGGACCCGAGTCGCGCGCGAGGGCTCGCCGCCGAAGAACCTCCGGATCGGGCTCGTGCAAGGCAAGGACTCCGTTCGGCTCGAGGCGCAGGCGGGGCCCGTGGAGATCCGGCTCGGGGATGCGCAGACCGGTTCGGCGGTCGCCACGATCCCCTCCGGCGAGACGTGGAAGGTTCGTGCCGCCGGCAACCAGTACCTGATCGTGGACGCGACCGGGACCACCGTGGACAGCGTCGGCGGTCCGAACGAACCGATCTCCATCGTGTACGAGCAGAGCGGTGCGCGCGTTCGCGTTCCGGAGGCCGCCCACACGTACAACCGCGGCTCGATCGAGTTCGGCCTGTACTCGTGCGCCGGCGGTTGCCGGATGAGGTTGGTCCTCACCGTGGATCCCCAAGGGTACCTGTACGGGCTGGGCGAGGTCCCGAGCTCGTGGCCCATGTCTGCCCTCAAGACCCAGGCGATCGCGGCGAGGACCTACGCCTTCACGAAGGCGGCCGCTTCGCAGCACCGGGCTGTCTGCGATTGCGCGCTGTACGCGAGCTCGTTCGACCAGGTCTACGCCGGGTGGGACAAGGAGGGCGGCGCCGACGGCGACCGGTGGGTCGCCGCCGTGAACCAGACCGGGGGCCAGGTCGTGCTGAACGGCGCGGAGACGATCCAGGCCTTCTACATGTCCTCCTCGGGCGGGTACACCGAGAACAACGAGAACGTGTGGGGCGGCACGCCGATCGACTACCTGCGCGGTGTGTGCGACCCCGGCGACTACACCTCCGAGAACCCGAACGCCGTTTGGGAGCAGACGTTCACCCCCGCGCAGGTGACCCAGCATCTCGAGCTCGGCATCGGGACCGTCACCAGGTTCACCAACGTCGACCGCGGCGTCTCGGGCAGGATCATGTCCGTCACCGTCATCGGGGCGAACGGCCAGGCCGCGATCAGCGGCGACGCCTTGCGTTCGCATCTCGGTCTCCCGGACGACCGGCTGTGGATCAACGCGGACCGCCGCATCACCGGCGAGATCCGGGCCAAGTACGACGGTCTCGGCTGCTCGCCCGGCCTGCCCACCTCGCGCCAGGTCTCGGTCGCGGGCGGCGAGCGGCAGAAGTTCGAGGACGGGACGATCTACCACTCGGGTTCGGCCGGCGCGCATTTCCTGCGGGGCCCGGTCCTGAACCGCTATCTGTCCGCGGGCGGCCCGGCGGGTCACCTCGGGTTCCCCACCTCCGACGTCCACAGGCTCGAGAACGGGAACCTTCGGGCGAGCTTCGAGGGCGGCGTCATCATCTGCGACCCCGACGACTCGAGCTGCACCGTCACCTAGCCGGCCGCCGCTACTTCTGGAACAGCGGGCCGAGCAGCCCGTGCGGCGCCTCCGGCGCGACCGAGGTTCCGCGGAAGGCGTCGATGAACGACGTCGTCATCGTGACCGCCTGGTCCGCCGAGATCGTGCCGGGGCACATCCACCGCGTGTTCCAGGCGAGGAGCGCGAACGCCAGGTCGTCCGGGAGCGAGGGGTACGGGGCCATGATCACGCGGCTCTCGTCGCGGGCGATCGCCGCCAGGCGGTCGATCGTGCTCTGGGCCAGCCCGGCCTCGGCGGTGGGGCGGTAGTAGATGATCACGTAGGCGTGCTCGAGGTTGTGGACCGCCCGCGTCTCGGGGACCGGGATCCCGTAGACGTGCGGGTCCGGCGGCAGGGGCGACGCGTCGTGCGGTCCGGCCGCCGCCGGCCGATCGGGGTAGTCGAACGATTCACCGGGTGCAAGGTGGACGCGCGATGGGTTCGGCACGACGGGCTGCTCGAGGTCGCCGCACCCCGCAGCCTGAGCTGCCGAACGCGCTTCGTCCGAAACCTCGCCGGGCCCCGGCGTCCGGAAGAAGAGCAGCCATCCGAGCGCGA
>DASXTX010000079.1:0-4467 GCA_036505195.1 Actinomycetota bacterium | reverse complement strand
GAACGCGTCGAACTTCGACCACCCCTTCACCAGGCCGGTCGCCTTGCGCAGGAACAAGGTAGGAGCTTCACCTACCGCTGCCATCTGCACCCCCTCCCGGGTACGGAACGGCGGTCAGCCGTTCACGAGCTGGTAGTTCTTGACCTTCCGCTTCTTCGCGTCGATCGTCACGACGGCCGCCTGGAGGATCCCCTCCTCGTAGGAGCTGCCCGGGTTGAGCGACAGCGTCGACCCGATCCTCGTCGCGCCCTTGCTCTCGTGGATGTGGCCGTGCAGGCCGAGCATCGGCTGGAACGACTCGATCGCCTCGCGCACCGAGGTCGAGCCGACCGGTCGCAGCGCCTGCCCACCCGACTTGTAGGTGAGGTCGTCGTTGAGCGCGGGTGCGTTGTCGAGCTTGGAGCCGTACGGCGGCGCGTGGAAGTTGAAGATCGTGGTCTCGGGGTCGGACGCGTGAGAGAGCGCATGCTGGATCCGCTCGGCGAGCTCAGGTTCCTCGGCCTCCCGGAACGTGTGCCAGGGCGTCGGGTTCGTCCACCCCATCGAGATCATCGTGAACCCGTCGAGCTCGATCGGGTGCTCCTCGTCGCCGGTCTCGACGACGTGGGCGTGGGTGAGGAGGTCGTCGATCTCGAACATGTCGTCGTTGGCGGGACAGGCGATGACGCGGATCCCGGAACCCGCGAGCTTGTCCTCGGCCATCGCGATCCAGCGTTCGGTCCCGTCGAGCATGACCTCCTTGAACCGCTTGTCGACGAGGTCGGCATCCTCCTGCATCGCGACGTACTCCTCCTGCGAGACGCGGATCGGGTAGTAGCCGCGGTTCATCACGCGCTTCTCGAACTCGGCGATCTCCTCGTCGGTCTCGAACGTCTCGAGATGGTCCTGGAGGGAGGCCTCCCAGGAGCCGTTCGGGCGCTGCACGATCGGCACCATCGCCTTGCCCGTGACGTCCCCGCCCAGGATCACCACGTCGGCCTTGTAGAACGGCCCCGCGTTCAGGAACTTCTTCCAGCAGATCTCCGACCCGTGCAGGTCGGTCACGAAGAAGATCTTCACTCGGGCCATCTTCCGCCCCGTCGCCCAAAGGCGCAAGCCGGCCGGAACCGGCCTAGTGGCCGACCTCCTCGGGCAGCTCGTACCACCGGACGCGGTCCCCGACCCGGGCGCGGACCTTCCACCTCACGGTCTTGTGGCAACCCTCGCAGAAGGCTCGGACCGCGCGCGCCTGCTCGGCCGGCTCGAAGCGCCGAGCCTCCGGCAGCAGGTCGTGATGGGCCCCGTCGGCCAGCTGCGCGAGCTTGTCGAGGTTCATCGTGACGGTCCTCCACCACCCCCAGTCGCCGCACACGAGTTCCCCGATCCGGTCCAGGCCGATCGTCATCGGCTCGTCGCCCGCCCGAACCTCGAACGCCGAGAGCAGGTGGAGCAGGTCGTGGACGTCCTTCTCGTTCAGCTCGACGATCTGGAGCTTCGTCAGCAGGAGGTCGGTGACGTCGAGCGTGTCCGGCAGGCGGTCGATCCGATCCGAGAAGTCCAGGACGTGGCACATGTTGAGCTTGTCCATGACGACGTCGACCGAGGTCTTTCCGTCCGCCGTCGTGAAGTACATCTGACGGTCGCCGTGAAGGGTGTTGAATCGCGAGTCGCCCATGAATCCCCGCTCGTCGAAGAACGCGATCACCTCGCGCTTCTTGGACGACACGCACGCGAAGTCCATGTCCTGGTCGTCGCGAGCGCGGTGCGGGAACAGCGGGCAGAGCACCCGAACCGCCTGCCCACCCAGGAGCTTGAGCGGGATCCCCCGGGCGTTGGCCGCGCGGACGACCTCGATCGACACCTCGAACGCGTCCGGGGCCACGGCCTCCATCGAGCGAGCTTACCCCCGCGCCCGTCGTCGGGCGTTCGCGAGCGCGCGCCGCCCCGACTGAGGCACACTTCCCGAGTCGAGATGACGCGGGCGGAGGATCCGTGACCGAGGGATACGACTTCCTGATCGTGGGGGGCGGGTCCGCCGGGTGCGCGCTGGCCAACCGCCTGTCGACCGACCCGTCGAACCGGGTGCTCGTCCTGGAGGCCGGACGGCCCGACTACCCGTGGGACGTCTACATCCACATGCCGGCGGCGCTCACGTTCCCGATCGGCAACCGGTTCTACGATTGGAAGTACGAGTCCGAACCCGAGCCGCACATGCACGGCCGCCGGATCTACCACGCTCGCGGCAAGGTCCTCGGGGGCTCGAGCAGCATCAACGGGATGATCTTCCAGCGCGGCAACCCCCTGGACTACGAGCGCTGGAGCGCCGACCCCGGGATGCGGACGTGGGACTACGCGCACTGCCTCCCCTACTTCCGCCGGATGGAGCACTGCCTCGCGGCCGAGCCTGGCGACGAGTTCCGAGGCGCCGCCGGCCCCCTGGTGCTCGAACGCGGCCCGGCCACCAACCCGCTGTTCGGCGCGTTCTTCGAGGCCGCGCGTCAGGCCGGCTTCGAGCTGACCGACGACGTGAACGGCTACCGGCAGGAGGGGTTCGCGGCCTTCGACCGGAACATCCACCGCGGCCGGCGGCTCTCGGCGGCGGGCGCCTACCTGCACCCGGTGATGTCGCGGCCGAACCTCGAGGTCCGAACGCGCACGTTCGTGACGCGGATCCTGTTCGAGGGCTCGCGCGCCGTCGGGGTCGAGGCGGCGCGAGGCGGCGGGGCGCCCGCCAGGATCCGCGCCGGCGAGGTCATCGTGTGCGGCGGCGCGATCAACACGCCGCAGACGCTCCAGCTCTCGGGCGTCGGCCCGGCCGACGAGCTCCGAGCGCTCGGGATCGACGTCGTGCACGACCTGCCCGGGGTCGGCGAGAACCTGCAGGATCACCTCGAGGTCTACGTGCAACACGCGTGCACCCAGCCGGTCTCGATGGCGCCCTACCTGAAGTGGCGGTACCGGCCCTGGATCGGGTTCCGCTGGCTGTTCTTCCGCTCGGGACCCGGCGCGACGAATCACTTCGAGGGCGGCGGGTTCGCGCGGAGCAACGACGACGTCCGGTACCCGAACCTGATGTTCCACTTCCTGCCCATCGCCGTCCGCTACGACGGCTCGGCGCCGGCGAGCGATCACGGCTACCAGGTGCACATCGGTCCCATGTACTCGGACGCTCGGGGTTCGGTGAAGATCACGAGCCCCGACCCCCGCGTCCATCCCGCGCTCCGCTTCAACTACCTGTCGACGGACCAGGACCGGCGCGAGTGGGTCGAGGCGATCCATACGGCGCGGCGGATCCTCGGTCAGCCGGCGATGGCTCCGTTCGACGGGGGCGAGATCTCGCCCGGCCCGAGCGTCCAGACCGATGAGGAGATCCTCGAGTGGGTCGCCCGCGACGCCGAGACCGCCCTGCATCCCTCGTGCACCTGCAAGATGGGCACCGACGAGATGTCGGTGGTCGATCCCGCGACGATGCGCGTCCACGGACTCGACGGGCTCCACGTCGTCGACGCGTCGGTCTTTCCCTACGTCACGAACGGCAACATCTATGCGCCCGTGATGATGGTCGCCGAGAAGGCCGCCGACCTGATCCTCGGCGCCACCCCGCTCGCGCCGGAGCCCGTCGAGTTCTTCCGCCGGGTCGAGCCCGGGGCCTAGGCGACGCCGAGCAGCAGCAGCCCGCCGATCACCATCGCGATCCCCAGGTACTGGGTCGGGACCGGACGCTCGTGCAACAGCACCACGCCGCCGAGCACCGGGATCAGCGGATAGGTCGCGGAGGCGGCGGTCACGATCGAGACGAGCCCGACCTCGGCGCCGCGTGCGTAGGCGATCGTTCCCACGAGCTCCATCACCCCGACCAGGACGGCGAGCCGGAGCATCGAGGGCGCCACCGGGTTACGCGCCTCATCGGTCGAACGCGATCGGACCCAGAGCACCAGCGCCGCGATCAGGACCACACCCGTCATCGTCAGCCGGCCGAACCACAGCGAGGGCAGGAAGCCGGCCTCCTTGGCCGCCCAGCCCATCACGTACGTCGCCACGCCGAACAGGAGCGTGGACGCGATCGCCCACGGCAGGCCCGCCGGCTTGGTCCGGGTCCCGGCGCGGAGCGCCTTCGGGTCGCTCGAGGTCAGCACCACGCCGGCGATCGTCACGACGACGCCGACGACCTCCCACCCCCCGAGGGTTTCCCCGAGGAGCACGACGGACAGGAGCACCGGCACGACGGCATAGCTCGCGAGCACCGGCGAGACGACGGCGATCGGGCCGAGCTGGAGCCCCCTGTACAGGGTCGCGAACGCGGCGGCACCCAGGAACGCGTTCGGTACGAGCCACGGCGCGACCGTGGGGATCCCGGAGAGGTCGGGTCGCGCGATGAGGACCAGGACGGTCACCACGACCGCCGCGGCGACCTGCGCCACCACGACCGTCCGGCCGCTCCCGATGCGGCGGCCGGACATCGCCGCCCACAGATCCGAGAACCCCCAG
>DASXTX010000078.1:0-8810 GCA_036505195.1 Actinomycetota bacterium | reverse complement strand
GTAGAAGCCGAACCCACCCCCGAACACCGTGTGCCCGATCTGCGCGATGACGGTGCGCTCATCGCTCACCGTGACGTTCTCGATGTGCGTCGCGAGCCAGGAGATCCCGAGGAACATCGTGATCGCGATCACGCCCATCACGGCGAGGGTCTCGGCCGCGTTCTTGGCCTGCGGGCGCCGGAACGCCGGCACCCCGTTCGAGATCGCCTCGACGCCGGTGAGTGCCGTCGAGCCCGACGAGAACGCGTGCAGGATGACGAACAGCGAGATCGCCTGCACCGTGCCCGCCACTTCGGGCGCGGGCGGGATGGCATCGCCCGCGGGACATCCACCGAGGCACCGGACGATTCCCAAACCGATCATCGCGAGGACGATCGCGATGAACCCGTACGTCGGGATCGCGAACAGCGTTCCGGACTCGCGCACGCCGCGAAGGTTCGCCAGCGTGATGAAGATGACGAACGCCACGGACATCCAGACGCGGGATCCGACGAGGCCCGGCGCAGCAGACGTGATCGCGTAGACGCCCGCGACGACCGAGACCACCACCGTCATCACGTAGTCGACGAGCAACGCCGCGGCGGCGACCAGGCCCGCGCCGGTCCCGATGTTCTCCTTGCTGACGATGTACGCGCCGCCACCGTTTGGGTAGGCCCGCACCGTCTGTCGGTACGAGATCACGACGATCGCGAGCAACATGGCGATCGCGATCGAGATGGGGAACACGTAGCCCTTGCCGTTCGCGCTCGCGGCGAGGAGCACGATCATGATCTCCTCCGTCGCGTAGGCGACCGAGGACATCGGATCGGAGCTGAAGACCGGTAGGGCAAGGATCTTCGGCAGCAGCGTGTGCTCGAGGCGACTGCTCGCCATCGCACGCCCGACGAACGCCCGCTTCAGGACGGAGCTCCCGGGGTGTGCCTGCGTAGTCATACGGGGGCAAATGCTACGACTCGAACCGCGCGGCCGAGGGCCGATGCTCCTTCCGGGTTCGGGTCGCGTTCAGCCGATCCACCGGTAGCCGACCCCCGGCTCGGTCAGGATCAGCCGCGGCGCCGAGGCCTGGTCGCCCAGCTTGCGGCGCAACGACCGGACGTAGACGCGCAGGTAGTGACTCTCCCGTGCGTAGCCGGCTCCCCAGACCTTGCGGAGCAGCCACTGATGGGTGAGGAGCTTCCCCGGGTTCGTCACGAACGCCTCGAGCAGCGCGTACTCGGTCTTCGTCACGTGCAGGGGCGCGCCGCCGACGGTGACAAGCCGGCGGCCGACGTCGACCTCGAGCTCGCCGAAACGGTGGACGGGAGGGGACGGTTCGCCGGCCTGACTCCGACGCAGCGCCGCACGGAGTCGCGCCAGCACCTCCTCAACCCCGAACGGCTTGGTGACGTAGTCGTCGGCCCCCGCATCGAGCGCCGCGACCTTGTCGGCCTGCCGGTCCCGGACCGAGAGCACGATGATCGGGACCTCGGAGAAGGACCGCACGCGCCGGATCACCTCGGTGCCGTCGAGGTCCGGGAGCCCCAGATCGAGCAGGACGAGCTCCGGCCCCTCCTCCGCCGCCGCGACGACCGCCTCGCCCCCCGTGCCGACGGCATGCACCTCGTAGCCGTGCGCCTCGAGGCTGGTCCGCATCGCACGTCGGATCTGAGGCTCGTCGTCGACGACCAGCACGCGCGTCACGCGCGCCCCTCTCGAGCCGCCACTTCCTGCGGCACCGGTGCCGCATCGCGAACCGGGAGCTCGAACACGACCGCGGCGCCGCCGCCCGGGGCTCCTTCGATCCAGATCCGACCGCCGTGCGCCAGCACGATCGCGCGGGAGATCGCGAGACCCAGGCCGCTTCCGCCCGCGGCATCGGGAGCCGCCGCCCCGAGCTGCGTGAACGCCTCGAACACCCGGTCCCGGTCCTCCGGAGGGATCCCCGGGCCTTGATCCGCTACCCGAACCTGCACGACCGAGCGCCACGGTGCGACGGAGATGGCCACCTCACCTCCCCGCGGTGAGAACCGCACCGCGTTCTCGAGCAGGTTCGACACCACCTGGTCGATCAGGACCGGATCCACCGGAACGTCGGGGGCGTCACGGAAGATCGTTCGGACCCGGATCCCGCCGAGCGTCGGCTCGAGGCGGTGCAGGACGGACTCGACGACCTCGTCGAGCGCGGTCGGCTCCTTCGCGGGTACGAGCGCTCCCGATCGCACCTGGGCGAGGCCCAGGATGTTGCCCACCAGCCGGTTGAGCCGGTCGGTCTCCTCGAGGACCGTCTGCAGGAGCTCTCGCACCTGCCCCGCGTCGAACCGAACGTCCGCCTGCAACAGGCTGGTCACCGCGGTCTTGATCGACGCCAGCGGCGTGCGGAGGTCGTGGGTCACCGAGGAGAACAACGCTGCTCGCGCCTGGCTCCGCTCCACGTCCAGCCGGGCGGCGGCGATCTCCGCATCGAGGCGGGCACGCTCTAGGAAGACGGCGATCTGCCCCGCTGCGGATTCGAGAAGCCGGAGATCCTCTGGGAGGAGCTCCTCCTGGGGCGGACGCGAGGCCCGGAGCGTCCCGAAGGCAATCTCCCCGCTCGAGATCGGCACCTCGACCATCGTCCCACCGGCGGCGTCGGGGCGTGTCCGCCGAACCTCGTACGTGCGACCCGCCGCGATCGCTTGGATCGCGCAGCTCGCGAGGCGCAGCGCGTCGACCAACGCGGCTGCGAGATCGTTCAGCACGCGATCCAGCGGTTCGCCCGACAGCGCCTTGGTCGTGAACAGGTTCAGCAGTCGGGCCTCGCGCTCGCGACGAGTCGCACGATCTCGCTCGGCCACCGCGCGCGACACCACCCACCCTACGAGCAGCGCGACCACGAGGAAGACCACGAGCGCCACCACGTCATCTCGGTTGTGGACGCGCAGGGTGTGGAGCGGTTCGGTGAAGAAGTAGTTGATGGCCAGGAACCCGAGCACCGAGCTCCCGACCCCCGCCCAGATCCCCCCGACTACCGAGGCAACCACCACGGCCAACAGGAAGACGGAGACGGCGCCGAGCTGCCGCTCCGGTTGAGCGAACAGCGCCACGCCGAGGGCGATCGCGGGCGATGCGGTTGAGACGAGCAGCGTCCGGCCCACGCTCTGACCAGCCGGAGGCAACAACCACCGCTCGCGCATGCGGCCACGCTACGGCTTCCCTACGGGTTCTTCACGGGGAAGGGCGCAGCTTTCACGAGCCGTTTACGCGTCACGGACGACCCTCTGGATGGAAGGAGGCACCGTGGCCAAGACGGACGTTCGAACAGCAAAGCCCTCGGGCACACAGTTGGTGGCCGGGGCGGCCGCCCGCGAAGAGCAGCTCCAGCCGCGCGGGCGAGGGCACCTGTGGAAGCGCCTGGTACTCGGGCCCGCGCTCCCCACGGCGCAGCTCAAGCACGAGCGGCTCGGCAAGCCCACCGCCCTCGCGGTCTTCGCGAGCGACAACCTGTCCTCGGTCGCCTACGCGACCGAGGAGATCCTGAAGGTCGCGGTCCCGGCGGTCGGGGTCCTGGCCTTCTCGGTCGTGATGCCGATCACGTTCGGCATCCTGGCCGTCCTCGCGATCCTCCTGTTCTCCTACCGCCAGACGATCAAGGCGTACCCGAGCGCCGGGGGCGCCTACATCGTGACGAAGGACAACTTCGGGCTCCTGACCGCGCAGCTGGCCGGCGTCGCCCTGCTGACCGATTACGTCCTCACGGTCTCGGTCTCAGTGGCGGCGGGCGTGGCCGCGATCACCTCCGCCGCGCCGGGGCTCTACACCTATCGCGTCTGGCTCTCGGTCGCCTTCATCTGGATCATCGCCTGGGGGAACCTGCGAGGGGTGCGGGAGTCGGGACGGATGTTCGCCGTCCCAACCTACTTCTTCATCACGATGATGTTCCTGCTCCTCGGCGTGGGCCTGGCCAAGTCGCTCGCCGGCGACCTCCACCCGCTGCCGATCCCGGCCGACGTGGCGGAGACAACGGGCGCGATCAGTCTCTTCCTGATCCTGCACGCGTTCGCCTCCGGGGGAGCGGCTGTGACGGGCGTCGAGGCGATCTCCAACGGCGTTCCAGCCTTCAAACCCCCTGAATGGCTGAACGCGCGAACGACGCTGATGTGGATGGGGAGCCTGCTCGGGGTGATGTTCCTGGGCCTCTCATACCTCGCGATGAAGCTCCAGGTCGCACCCACGGAGACGAAGACCGTCATCTCCGAGGTCGGCAGGGCGGTGTTCGGGAGCGGCACGCTGGGGACGGCGTTGTACCTCGGGCTCCAGGTCGGGACGACCCTGATCCTGATCCTGGCGGCCAACACCTCGTTCGCCGACTTCCCCCGACTCGCGAACTTCCACGCGAAGGACAACTTCATGCCCCGGCCGCTAACCAAGCGCGGTCACCGCCTCGTGTTCTCGAACGGGATCATCGGTCTCGCGATCGCGTCGACGGTGCTCGTCGTCGTGTTCCAGGCCGACGTCCACAAGCTGATCCCCCTGTACGCGATCGGCGTGTTCACCTCGTTCACGTTGTCCCAGGCGGGCATGGCCCGGCGCCACCTGCGCCTGCGCGAGCCCGGGTGGCGTCACGGCCTGTTCATCAACGGACTGGGGGCGATCACGACGGCCGTGGTCACGGTCGTGATCGCCGCGACGAAGTTCGCGGATGGCGCCTGGGCCGTGATGCTGTTCGTCCCCATCATGGTCTGGATCCTCGTGCGCTTGAACCACCTCTACGAGCGCGAGCACGCCGAACTCGATGAGGGCCTCCGGCCGTTCGAGCACGAGGTTCGGCAACGCCCCATCGCCGTGCTGCTCGTCGACGACCTCGATCGGAAGACGCTGCACGCGCTCCAGTACGCCAAGACGATCCGTTCGAGCGCCACCTACGCGCTGCACGTCGAGTCGGACCCCTCGAAGACCGAGGACCTCCGTCGGCGATGGGCAGAGCTGGGGATCCACGTTCCCCTCCTCGTCCGCCGGCGCCGAGGCGACGCCACGAAAGCGATCGCCGCCTTTGCGTCCGATCTCGCGGCCGAGAGCGACGTCACGGTCATCGTCCCGGCGCCCTCGCGTATGGGTCGTCTCGAGCGGCTTCGCCGGGGACGGACGGGCGCCCGTCTGGCTCGCACGCTCGCCTCACACCCGCGCGTGCGCGTCACCCTGGTACGAGACCATCCACACGAGGACGGCGGCCCAGGTCCGATCAGGATGCTGCCACGAGCGGGGCATCTCGCCATCGTGCTCGTCGACCGGCCCGATCGCGCTGCGCTGCAGGCGGTTCGTTACGCGCTCACCCTGGGCGCCGACGAGGTCACCGCGGTGCACGCGGCCGTCGATCCGGAGATGCAGGACGAGCTGATCGCTCACTGGATGGACCTCCGCATCCCGATCGCGCTGGATCTCGTCGAGTGCTGGGACCGGGACGTCGCGAGGTCGGTCGAACGGTACGTGGTCGACCTGATGGGACCTCGTACGGAGATCACAGTCGTCCTGCCGCGGCGGGACTTCGCCCGGGCACGGCAGCGCCTCCTGCACGACCGGACGAGCAGGAGCATCGCCCGTGCGCTCGGGCGCTACGAGCACGTGGACATCGCCGTCGTCCCCTACTTCCTGGGGAGATCAGGCACCCCGCAGGGCCTGACGGAGTCGATGCAGGACCCAGCGGGTGCGGGCACCGGCCGGGCAGGCTAAGGTAGCCAGCCGTGCGCGTGATCATCATGGGCTGTGGACGTGTCGGCATCCTGCTGACGCAGGAGCTCTCGAAGGCCGGTCACGAGATCACCGTGATCGACAAGAACGCCGCGGCGTTCGCCCGCCTGCCTCCGGGGTTCGAGGCCCGAACGATCGTGGGGCTCGGGTTCGACCGGGACGTGCTCGAGGACGCCGGTATCAAGGAGGCGGACGCGTTCCTCGCGGTCTCGAGCGGCGACAATTCCAACATCCTGTCCGCGCGAGTGGCACGCGAGCACTACCACGTGCCGAAAGTGATCGCGCGCATCTACGACCCGATGCGGGCGGACATCTACGAGCGCCTGAACATCCCGACGGTCTCCACCACTCGATGGGGCGTCAAGCAGATGATCCTCATGCTCACGCACCCCGGCGAGGAGATCAAGGAGACCCTCGCGGCCGGCGACCTGTTCCGGATGCGCGTCGAGATCCCGACGCACCTCGTCGGCAAGCCGGTCTCCTCCCTCAACCTGGAGGGCAAGATCCTGGTCGCCGGGGTCGACCGGGGAGGCAAGGGCTTCGTCCCCGTCGCGTCGAGCACCTTCCAGGAGGGCGACTACGCCGCCGTGATCGTGCAGAAGGACGCGCTCGAGACCCTCGAGGAGCTCATGCAACCGATCGGGGAGCACTGAGATGCGCGTCGTGATCAGCGGTGCGGGCGCGGTCGGACGGCATCTCGCGTCGGACCTGGCCAACCGCGGTCACAACGTCACGCTGATCGAACAAGACCCCGCGGTGCTCGAGATCGCCAAGGAGTGGGCGCCGCAGGTCGATCACATGATCGGCGACGCGTGCGAACCCTGGGTGCTCGAGAAGGCCCAGCTCAACACCGCGGACGTGGTCGTCGCCTCCACCGGGGACGACGAGGACAATCTCGTGACCTCGCTGCTCGCGAAACAGGAGTTCGGCGTCCCACGCGTGCTCGCGCGCGTGAACCACCCCGACAACGAATGGCTGTTCACGGAGCAGTGGGGCGTGGACGCCGCGGTCTCGCCGCCGCACATCCTCACGGCGATGGTGGAGGAGGAGGTTACGGTTGGCGACCTCGTCCGTCTGCTGCCGCTCGAACGCGGTGGGATCTCGATCGTCGAGCTGACGATCCCGGCCGACTCGCCGTCGGCCGGCCGGCCTCTCTACGAGATGCGGCTTCCCCCCGACGCGACGATCGTCGCGATCATCCGGGAGGGACACGTGGTGATCCCACAACCGGAGACCGTCATCTCCGACGGCGACGAGGTGCTCGCGCTCACGGTGCCGGACGCGGAGAGCGCGCTCCGGTCGGCCGTGCTCGGCGAGGGCGAGGGACCCTAGCCTCGTCTCGAAGGCGGTTCGAGGAAGCGGGTCGAGGAAGCGGTTCAGTGGTCCTTGCCGTCGTCATTGCCGTTGCCATCGGCGTTGCCGTTGCCACCGGCGTTGCCGTGAGATTCCCCGCTCTGGCCGTGACCTTGTCCGTGGTCCAAGGACGATGAGGATCCATTCCCCGGTGGCACGTGCCCACCGTCTTCCTCGCCGGCCCTCGCCTCGTGCTCGGCCCTGCGCTCCAGGAGGTTCGTGAGCGAGTTCTGCAGGCCCTGGTTGTCCGGGTGGACGACGAGGAGCGCCTCGAGGCGGCAGATCGCGTTGTCGAGCCTGGTCAGGCCCTCGCAGGCCGTGAAGTCGACACCGTCCGAGGGCGGCTCGCCTTCCTCGGCGGGCTCGACGCCGGGGGCGGTCGTCCTCGTTGGAGCGCTCGGTCCCGCGGGACCGCTCGCCCCCGTGGCCCCCGTGGGGACGACGAGGATGGACTCGTGCGAGCCGCGCGGCGCTCGCAGGGACGGGTTCGCCGACGCGAGCGAACCGATCGCGATGATCGCGACGACCACGATGATCGTGTCCCGCCAGGGCCTCCACGCGCGCTGCGGCTGGCCTCGCTGCATGTGGAAGGTATCGACAGGCGGGCTCGTGGAACTTGACCGACCGTTCGGTGTCCCCCAGGCCTACGCACGGAACTCGAAGCTCGGGTTTACCATCCGCTTCTGGCCCCGTTGGTCGGCGAGCAGGCCCTCGACCACGAGACGCGTGCCGAGGCTCAGCCCGCGGATCGTCCGACGGCCCATCCACATCACCGTGACCTCTCCGGTCCCGTCGGACAGGATCGCCTCGAGCGACTCGTTGCCCTCGAGCGGCCGGACCGTGATCCGTCGGACCACGCCGGCGAGCTTGACCCGCGAGCGCGCGGACGCCCCGGCGATCCGAACGCTGCCCGGGACGCTCTCCGCCCACGCCCGGATCTCCTCCGCGTAGCGCTGCTCGTCGCTCTCCGCCATCCGGCGGAGGAACCGCCGGAACGGATCGAGGAGTCCCATCGACGTGGCCGTCCCTCCGCTCCCGAGGTCCGGGAAGCCTATCCCGCGCGCACCGAGGGCTCGGACGACTCGACCATGAGCTCGGACCTGCGGGACTTGGAGACCCAGATGGCGGCCGCGACCACCGCGACCGCGATCACGACGACGACGACGCGGACCACCTCGTTGTCGGTCTGCTCGACGATCACCGGCGCGAACAGCAGCGCGACCAGGTTCATGACTTTGATCAGCGGGTTGAGCGCCGGGCCGGCCGTGTCCTTGAACGGATCCCCGACCGTGTCGCCGATCACCGCCGCCTTGTGCGACTCGCTGCCCTTGCCCCCGTAGTGGCCCTCCTCGATGAACTTCTTCGCGTTGTCCCACGCGCCGCCGGAGTTCGAGAGCATCACGGCGAGCAGCTGGCCGGTGAGGATCGAGCCCGCGAGGAAGGCACCCAGCGCCTCCGCACCGAGCGCGAAGCCGGCGATGATCGGCGACAGGACGGCGAGCAGCCCCGGCGTCATGAGTTCGCGGAGCGATGTCTTGGTGCAGATGTCCACGACGCGGGCGTAGTCCGGCTGTTCCTCGTACGTCATGATCCCCGGGTGGTCGCGGAACTGGTTCCGCACCTCGACCACGACCTGGGAGGCCGCCCGACCGACCGCGCGGATCGCGAGCGAGCAGAACAGGAACGCGACCGAGCCGCCGATGAGGAGACCGACGAGCACGTTCGGCCGGTCCACGCGGATCGGGAACTCGATC
>DASXTX010000077.1:0-6908 GCA_036505195.1 Actinomycetota bacterium | reverse complement strand
CGGAAGTCCGGGAGCGCGTACAGGTACCGGAGCTCCTCCTGAGGCGTCCGCGCCGAGCCGATCGCCTCGACGTACCGCTCGTAGTCCTCGGCCGTGCCGCCGGCCGCGACGATCGCGACGGAGGCCGCCGCGAGCGACGGGTCGACCTGCCCGTCGCCGCGCGACTCGCGCTCGATCTCCATCGCCAGGCCGAAGGCCTGGGGGTCGGCGCCGAGGACACCGAGCGCGGCCAGCAACGCGCCACGTAGAGGCTTGTCCAGGTCGCGCTCGCCCTCGCGCGGCTCCCACCCGATCCGTTCGATCGCCGGCCACAGCAGCCCCCGGATCCACGACCGGAAGTGCTCGCGCGGCCCGTCCGTCAGGAAGCGCTCGCACCAGGCCAGACCCTGCAGGAGCGACTGCCAAACCGGGAGCTCGGTCTCGTCAGCGAACGACGCCGCGAACCGGCAGTAGTCGACCGCCGAACGCCGCCCGGCGACCACGGCCGCCCACGTGTCGTCGACGAGCTGCGTGCGCTCGTCGGTCGAGAGCGAGCGCAGGTCCGCCGTGAGCCGTCCGAGCAGCTCGTCGTCGTACTCGACGCGGACGAACGCGTGGACGCCGGCGTTCACGACGACCGGACCGTCACCGGGGACCTCGATCGACGCGCCGCCGGGCTCGATCAGCACGGGTTCGGTGCCCTCGGGCGTCCGCACGAGGAGGGGCACGTCCCACACGGTGTCGTCGTCCTCGCCCGAGATCAGGTAGCGTCGCTGCCCGAGCTCGACCTTGCCGTTCCGCAGCCGAGCCGAGACCAGCGGGTACCCGCCCTGCCAGATCCAGCCGTCCATGATCCGGCGGACCGGCTCGCCGGTGGCCTTCTCGATGGCGTCCCACAGGTCGTGCGTCTCGGTGTTGCCGAACCGATGCTCGTCCAGGTACCGGCGGATCCCGTCGCGGAAGCGTTCGGCGCCCAGGTATTGCTCGAGCATCCGCAGCACCGCCGCGCCCTTCGTGTACGTCAGGATGTCGAACATCCCGGACGCGTCGTCGGGCGAGCGCACGGGGTACTCGATCGAACGCGTGCTCGCGAGCGCGTCCACCTCGAAGGCGATCGCGCGCGACCGCAGGAACTGGCTCCACCGCTCCCAGTTGGGTCGGTACGCGTCCACCGCAAGCAGCTCCATCAGGGTGGCGAAGGCCTCGTTCAGCCAGATGCCGTTCCACCAACGCATCGTCACCAGGTCGCCGAACCACATGTGCGCGAGCTCGTGCGCGATGACGTCGGCGACCGTGGCGAGCTCCGGCTGGGTCGCCTTGTCCGGATCGACCAGCAGGAGGCTCTCGCGGTAGGTGACGCAGCCGAGGTTCTCCATCGCGCCCTGAGCGAAGTCCGGGAGCCCGACCATGTCCATCTTCGCGTCGGGGTACGGGATCGCGTAGTAGTCGGCGAAGAACCGCAGGCTGAACGCCCCGACCTCGGCCGCGAACGCGGTGAGCTCGGCCTTCCCCGGCCGGTACACGATCCTGAGCGGCACGCCGTCGACGTCGACGGGCTCGGTGGCCTCCAGCGGACCGACCACGAACGCGACCAGGTACGTCGACATCTCCATCGTGTCGGCGAACCGCGCACGGACGCGGCCCTCGCCCGCCGGTTCGCGGCCGATCTCGGGCCCGTTCGAGATCGCGAGCAGCCCGTCGTCCACCACCAGCGTGACGCCGAACACGGCCTTGAGATCGGGCTCGTCCCAGCACGGGAACGCCCGCCGGGCGTCGGTGGATTCGAACTGCGTGGTCGCGATCGTGTTCGTGATGCCCGCGTCGTCGGTGTAGGTCGAGCGGTAGAACCCCTGCAGCTGGTCCGAGAGCCTCCCACGGAACTCCAGGTGGAGCGTCCACTCCCCCGGCTCGGCCGTCCCCGACAGGAGCAGGTGCGCGCGCTCGGTCTCCGGGTCGAGGCGGATCGTCGAGACCTCGAGCGTCCCGCCGGGGCCCTCGAGCCGCCCGGGTCCCACGTCGAGGTCGGCCGCGTTCAGCACGATCTCGTCGACCGGCTCGACGACCTCGAGCGTCACCGTCTCGGAGCCGGCGAACGTCACCGCCTCCAGATCGGGTTCGAGGACCAGGTCGTAGCGATGGGGGACGACGGAGCGGGCCAGGCGGTAGCGAGCCTCGTCGTCGTCCACGCGCTCTCCGATCGCGGGCTGGTCGGTCACGCGCTCAGTCGTTCACGTAGGTGAGCCAGGAGGCGTGTCGCTCGGTCTCGCCCTTGGTCGCGGCGAAGAACGCCCCCTGCAGCTCCTTGGTGATCGGACCACGGTGCCCCTCGCCCACGGCGCGGTCGTCGACCTCGCGGATCGGCGTGATCTCGGCTGCCGTGCCCGTGAAGAAGCACTCGTCCGCGTTGTACAGGTCGGTGCGGACCAGGTTCTCCTCGGTGACCTCGTAGCCGAGGTCGCGCGCGAGCGCGATCACGGTTTCGCGCGTGATGCCGTCCAGGCACCCGGCGGAGATCGGCGGCGTGGTGAGCCTGCGTTCGCGCACGATGAACAGGTTCTCCCCAGAACCGTCGGTGATGAATCCTTGTTCGTTCAGCATCACGGCCTCGTCGTATCCGGCCTTGAGGCTCTCGATCTTGGCGAGCACGCCGTTGATGTACTGGCCGGTCGCCTTCGCGGAGGACGGGAGCGCGTTCTGCGAGTTCCGGCGCCAGGATGCGATCTTGATCCGAACGCCGTTCTCGAGCGCGTCCTCGCCCAGGTACGCGCCCCAGGGCCAGACCGCGATGAACACGTTCACCGGCGCGTTCAGGGGGTTGACGCCCATCTCGCCGTACCCACGGAGCACGAGCGGCCGGATGTAGCACGCGGTCAGCCCGTTGGCGCGGATCACGTCCTTGATCCCGTCCGTGATCGCGTCGATCGAGAACGGGATGTCCATGTGGTACAGCTTCGCCGAGCGGAACAGGCGCTTCAGGTGCTCGTCGAGGTGCCAGACCGCGGGCCCTCGAGCGGTCTCGTAGGCCCGGATCCCCTCGAACACCCCGCTGCCGTAGTGCACGGCGTGAGAGAGCACGTGGACGTTCGCGTCGGCCCAGTCGACGAGCTCGCCGTCCTTCCAGATCTTCTCGACCTCGGTGATCGGCATCTCGAAGCCTCCTCGGAGCGGGTCGTGTCTTGGTGGTGGTCCGTGGCCTCGGCCCCGGTGCCGACAGGATAGCGGCTGGTCAGGGGTCTCGGTTCAGGCTTCGCCGGGCAGGTCGTAGGCCCGCCACACGGTCTCGACCGAGTAGCGCTCGACGCGGTCGAGCGGGCCGTAGCGCTCCTCGGCCCAGGGCCGGAGCTCGCGGACGGCGTCACGGCGGGTGTCCTCGGGGACGTGCCACGTCCAGGACCAGCGCCCCTCCTCGAGCGCGTCCAGGAACGACCCGAGCGGCTCCTCTCCTTCCTCGGGGATCGCGGGCAGGACGCGGAGCCGGGCGCCCAACCCTTGGAGCTCGGCGTCGAGCGCGTCGTGCTCGCCCCACATCAGGCCGACGGGGTCGGTGGACAGGCCCGTGATCTCGGAGAACCGGGCTCGGATCGCGGTGCCTACCTCGTCGAACGCCCCCAGCGACACGAGCAGCACGCCCCCGGGACGCACCACCCGCGCCATCTCGGCCAGCCCGGCTCGCCAGCCGGGGATGAGGTGCAACACCCAGCGCAGGTACGCCGCTCCGAACGCCCCATCGGCGAAGGGCATCGTCGTGGCGTCGCCGAGGACGAGCGGGAACGGCGGCGCGCCGCCCGCCTTCTCGACCAGCTTCGCGAGCATCGGGGCCGAGAGGTCCAGGCCCGAGACCGGGATGCCGGACTCGTGCAGCCGCAGGGCGAGCAGGCCGGTCCCGACCCCGACCTCGAGGACCCTGCCGCGGTCTCGTAGCTCCGACGACAACAGGGAGATCGTGCGGTCCATCGTCTCGTCCGAGACGGCCCGGGTCTTGTCGTAGTGGTCCGCCGCGGTGTCGAACCGGATCGAGTCGCTCACGTCGCCCGAGGCTACGACTTCGGGATGTCCTTGGTCGGGTCGACGAACGGGAGGCTCGCCACCGTCACCGGTATGCGCCCCCGCGGGGTCTCGGCCTCGAACGTCGAGCCGGGCGCCTCCCAACGGATCGGCACCCACGCGTACCCGATGTTGCTCTCGAGACGGGGCGACCACGCGCCCGCCGTCACCCTCCCAAGCTTCGCGTCGCCCTTGACCAGCGGCCAGAAGTCGTTCAGCGCGCCCTCGTCCCGCATGGGCTCGCCGCCGATGTCGATGCCGACGAGCTTTCGGTCGACCAGGTCGCCGTCGCGGATCTCCTCCAGCCGCGCGCGCCCGAGGAAGTCCGCCTCCTGGTCCCACTCGACGAACCGCTCGAGCCCGCTCACGTGCAGCGGCGTGTCCTCGACCCGGATGTCCGAGCCGTAGTTGAAGATCCCGGCCTCGATCCGCCGCGCCTCGCTGGGCGCGATCACGCGGATCCCGTGCGGCTCGCCGGCCTCGAACACGCGCTCGAAGAGCTCGTCGCCGCGGCTCGTGTCCTGCAGGTAGAGCTCGTAGCCGACCTCGCCCGTCCACCCGGTCCGGCTGATCACGACCGGGATGCCGTCGACCTCGGCCTCGGCGCAGAAGTAGTACCGAAGGTCGGCCACCGCGTCGCCGAACAGATCGCGCATCACGTCCTTCGAGCGCGGTCCCTGGATCTGCATCGGCGCCACGTCCGCCTCGAAGATCGAGACGTCCATCCCCCGCGCGCCCGCGACGCCGGCCAGGTACAGGAGCGCGTCCGAGTCTGCGAGCGCGAGCCAGAATCGGTTCCGGTCCAGGCGCAGGAGCACGGGGTCGTTCACGAGGCCGCCCCACGGAGCGATCAGCAGCACGTACCGCGCCTGCATCGGCTCGACCTTCGTGAGGTCGCGGCAGGTGACGAGGTTCACGAGGTCGAACGCGTCGGGGCCGCGGACCTCGACGCACCGCTCGACCGCGACGTCCCAGAGGGTGACGTCGTGCCGGAGCGCCTCGTACTCGGTGACCGGGTCGTCGTACAGCGTCGGCAGCAGCATGTGGTTGTACAGGCCCCAGCTCTTGCACCCGTGACGCTTGGTCGCCTCGAAGTAGGGCGACTTCCGGTACCACGGCTGGATGTAGAACGTGAACGTCTCGGACGCCATCGATCCTCCTGCGTTCCTTGGCCGCTCGGCGGATGGGCCGCTCGGCGGATGAGGCGCGAGCCTAGCCGCTAGTTGAGATCGGGGTCGAACGGCATCGTCGACATCAACCGGTACTCCGGACCCTTGCGGCGCAGGACATCGGCCCACAGCGCATCGGGATCCTCGGTGAAGACGTCGCTCGCGAGCGCACGCTCGGTGATCCACGAGCCCTCGTCCAGCTCGGCTTCGAGCTGGCCCGCGCGCCACCCCGCGTATCCGGCGAACACGCGTGCGCGCCGGAGGCCGCCGATCGACGCCGGGTCGGCCTCCTCGGGCAGGAACCCGACCGAGTCGAACGCGACCACAGCCGCCACCTCCGGGTGCTCGAAATCGGCCACGACCACCGCGGACTGGGATGAGACCGGTCCTCCGATGAACAGCCGGTCGCCCGGCTCCACCAGCCCGGCGAGCGGCGGCACCGCCACGGCGACCTCGACCTCGCTCGCGCGGTTGAGCACGACCCCGACCGCGCCCTCGCCGTCGTGGTGGCCGATCAGCACGACCGCGCGACGGAAGTTCGCGTCCAGCAGGGACGTGCCGGCGATCAGCAGGTGTCCGCTCAGCGGTTCCACGGCCCCCATCATCTCGCGAACGACCGGTCCACGAGCCGCCTAGACTCGACACGCCATGGACCCGGAGATCCTCGGCCATTACGAGCGAGGGGTGGAGCTCGAACGGCTCTCGGGCGGCAGCTCGCGGATCGAGTTCGCAAGGACCAAGGAACTCCTCGAGCGCCACCTCCCCCAGGTCCCGGCGCGGGTACTCGACGTCGGTGGAGGCCCCGGCGCGTACGCGACGTGGCTGGCCGAGCGCGGCTATGAGGTGACGCTCGTCGATCCCGTGCCGATGCACGTAAGCCAGGCAGCCGAGCGGGCGGCTCGCTCGGCGCGTCCGTTCACCGCGGGTCTCGGTGACGCCCGTGACCTGGAACAGGCTGACGGGAGGTTCGACGTCGTCCTGTTGTTCGGTCCGCTGTACCACCTCCCCGACCGCGCCGAGCGCATGCGAGCGCTCTCGGAGGCGACTCGAGTCGTCCGCCCCGGCGGGATCGTCGCGGTCGCCGCGATCTCGCGGTTCGCCTCGATCCTGGACGGCATGGTGAACGGCTACCTCTCCGACCCACGGTTCAGCGACATCGTCGACGTGGACCTGCGCGAGGGGATCCACCGGAACCCCACGGGGAACATCGAGTACTTCACGACCGCGTACTTCCACCATCCCGACGAGTTGACCGCGGAACTCGTGGACGCGGGGCTCCTCGTCGACGCCCTCTACGGCATCGAGGGACCGGGCTGGCTGCGATCCGAGCTGTGGGAGGAGGCTGGCGGCCGGGAGGCGATCCTTCGCGTCGCGCGCGCGGTCGAGAGCGAGCCGACGATGATCGGGGTCAGCGCGCACCTCCTGGCGGTTGGGCACCGGCCCGGCTGACGCGCAGGTCAGCCTCTCGGGATGTCCTTGTTCGGGTCCAGGAATGGGAGCGAAGCCGTGACCGCGGCGACCGGCCCGTCGGGTGACACGACCTCGAGCTCGTTCCCGGGCGCAGCGAGCTCGATGGGGACCCACGCGTAGCCGATGTTCTCCTTCCGGCGGAAGGAATGCGAGGCGCTCACGAGACGGCCGACCTCCTGCCCGTCCTTGCGGACGACCCAGAAGTCCTCGAGCCACATCCGGAAGGGCTCGCCGCCGAGCGTCACG
>DASXTX010000076.1:0-10112 GCA_036505195.1 Actinomycetota bacterium | reverse complement strand
GCCGCTGTACGACTACTGGCGCGAACCCGACGCCGCCTACCTGATCATGCGGTTCCTCCGGGGCGGGAGCCTCGAGGACCTGATCGGTGAACGCCCGCTCGAGCTCGAGCCTGCTGCCAAGATCCTCGATCAGGTCGGCGCGGCGCTCGTGGCGGCGCACCACCAAGGCGTGGTGCATCGCGACGTGAAGCCCGGCAACGTCCTGCTGGACGAGGACGGCAACGCGTATCTGTCCGACTTCGGCATCGCACTCGAGACCGGCGCGCCCGAGCAGACCGCCGGGACGATGATCCGCGGGACGCCCGCGTACCTGTCACCCGAGCAGATCAAGCTCGAGCAGACGACACCGCGCTCGGACATCTACGCGCTCGGCGTCGTGCTGTACGAGATGTTGACCTCCGAACACCCTTTCCCCGGCACCTCGCTCAACGTCCTGCTCGACCAGCACCTGCACCACCCGATCCCCTCCGTTCGAGACAAGCGACCGGACGTCCCCCCCATGGTCGACGCGGCGATCGCGCGGGCGACCGCGAAGGATCCGCAGGCGCGGTTCGGCGACGTCCTCGAGCTCTGTGCCGCCTTCCGAGGCGCGACCGGTGGCAAGGACGTCCAGGTCGTCGTTCGTGGAGAGCTGCGCAACCCCTACAAGGGGCTCCGGGCGTTCCTCGAGGCCGACAGCGCGGATTTCTTCGGGCGCGAGCTGCTGACGCGGCGGCTCGTCGAGCGGCTCGCGGAGAACGGCGCGGCCCGGTTCCTCTGCCTCGTCGGGCCGTCGGGGTCGGGGAAGTCCTCCGTGGCGCGAGCGGGTCTCGTACCGGCGATCCGACGTGGGGTGATCCCCGGTTCGGATCGGTGGTACGTCGTCGACCTCGTCCCGGGCGCGCATCCACTGCGGGCGCTCGAGACGGCGCTGCTCGCCGTCAGCGTGAACCCGCCTCCGTCCTTGCTCGAGGAGCTCGAACGCGACGAGCACGGCCTCACCCGCGCCGTGGACCGGCTCCTCCCAGATCCCGACGCCGAGCTGGTCATCGTGCTCGATCAGCTCGAGGAACTCTTCACGATGGTCGACAGCGATGCCGAGCGGGCGCACCTGCTCGAGAGCATCCGGGTCGCGACCGCTGATCAGACGTCCCGCATCCGCGTCATCGCGACCCTCCGCGCCGATTTCTTCGACCAGCCGCTGTCCGTCCGGGGGTTCGGCGATCTGCTTGCCGCCCGCAACGAGGCGATCACGCCGATGTCGCCGGAGGAGATCGAGCGCGCGATCGTCGGGCCGGCCGATCGCGTGGGGCTCGACGTCGAGCCCGGGCTCGTCGCCGCCATGGTCGCCGACGTGATCGACCGCCCGGGGGCGCTCCCACTCCTGCAGTACGCACTCACCGAGCTCGCCGATCGCGAGGACGTCGGTGCGCTCACGCTGCACGCGTACCGGAAGATCGGCGGCGTCTCGGGAGCCCTCGCCCGTCGCGCCGAGCACCTCTACGACGCGCTGGACGAGACCGGGCGCGTGGCGTGCCGACAGCTGTTCCTGTGGCTCGTGACGCTCGGCGAAGGCACCGAGGACACCCGACACCGGGGTCCGCCGCTCGGGGCTTCCGCACCTGGACGGCGGCGCGATGGACGCAGTGATCGACGCCTTCGGGCGACACCGGCTCCTGTCGTTCGACCGCGATACGTCGACGCGGGAACCGACGATCGAGATCGCGCACGAGGCGCTCCTCCGCGCGTGGTCGCGCCTGCGTGGCTGGATCGACGAGGCGCGCGAGGATCTACGGATCCGAAACGGCCTTGCGGCCTCCGCCGCGGAGTGGAACCTCAACGGCCGGGACGAGAGCTTCCTCCTGCGCGGGGCGCGACTCGAGAGCATGGCGTCGTGGGCTGAGACGACGACCATCGCCCTGTCGACCGGTGACCTCGCGTACCTGGGCGACAGCGTCCGGACGCGAGACATCGAGCGGGCTGAAGAGGAGACGCGCCTCGCCCGCGAACGCGGGCTCGAGCGCCGGTCGATCAGGCGGCTCCGAGGACTCGTAGCCCTCGGAGTGACGGCCGCGCTCGTTGCCACCACCCTCACCGTCGTCGCGGTGAATCAGCGAAGTCGTGCCGAGCGCGAGTCGCGCGTCGCCACCGCGAGAGAGCTGGCCGGCGCCGCCGTGACGAACCTCGAGATCGATCCCGAGCGCAGCATCTTGCTGGCGCTCGCAGCTGTGGACGCCACGCGCGGAGACGGGTCCGCGATCCCGGAGGCCGAGGAAGCGCTGCACCGTTCCGTGTCGGCCGATCGACAGATCCTCGCGATGCGCAACATCTCCTGGGGCGGCTTCTTCGCCTTGAGCCCCGACGGTCGCCTCCTCATTACCCAGGGTCCCGACAGCGAAACGACGAACGAACTGCTCGTCCGCGATGCCGTCACCGGCGCCCGGCTCGAGACGCTGCCACCCATGCCGCACGAAGACTTCGGCGACGCGTCGTTCAGCCCGGACGGTGCGCGGCTCGCGTCGATCTGGGGCGATTCGACGGTGATCGTGTGGGATGCGCGCTCCTGGGCGCGAGCGTGGACCGTGAACCTCGACCGGGCGCCCGAGATCCCGTCCAGCCTCGCCTTCAGCCCGGACGGGAGCCTCCTCGCGGTGGTGGGATCGGACGGGATCGTGTCGATGCTCGATGCCGATACCGGACATGAGCTGCGCAGGATGCGAGTGCCTGGGTCCGGGTTCCTCAGCGTCGCCTTCAGCGCCGATGGCACGCGCGTCGCCGCCACCGTGAACTTCGGCAGCGGTCAGACCGTCGTCTGGGACGTGCGGACCGGAGATCGCGTGCTCACGCTCGACAACTCGTCATTGGGTGTCGCGTACAGCCCCGATGAGCGTCACATCGCGACGTCGGACTTCGGCGGGGGGACGGGGATCTGGGACGCTCGGACGGGTCGCGAGCTGATGGAGCTGGACGAGCAAACCGGTCCGGTCTGGGCGGTCGCCTACAGCACCGACGGGCAACTGCTCGCCACGGCCGGAGACGATGGCTCGGCAAGGATCTGGGACGCTCGGAGCGGCGAGCCGCTGCTGGTGCTCCGCGGTCACACCGGAGCCATCTTCGAGATCCGATTCTCCCCCGATGGAGCACGTCTCATGACGGGCAGTGGTGACGGCACGGTTCGCGTTTGGGACATCTCGCCTTCCGGCAGTCGCGAGCTCGTGACCATGGGAGCGCCGGCGAGCCTCGACGGGGTCTCGTACAGCCCCGACGGCGCGCGGCTCCTCGCGATGGACTGGCGGGGAGCCGCGCGCCAGTGGGAGACGACTACGGGAGAGGAGATCGGGAGCGCACGGACGGGTGGATGGAACGATGCAGTCTACAGCCCGGACGGACGACGTTTCGTCACCGCCGGGCGTCCGTTCGTACGCGACGCTTCGTCGGGTGGCGTGGTCGGCAAGATGCGCCTCGACCACGAAGAATGGATTGAGAGCGTGGCGTACAGCCCGGACGGTTCCCTGATCGCCGGAGGCCTCGGCGCCGGCACCGATGAGAGCGGCACCGTCGCCATGTGGGACGCGTCCACGGGGGAACGGGTCGAGACGCTCGGCGAACCCGCCGCGAAGATCAACAGCATCCAGGGCCTGGCGTTCAGCCCGGACGGAACGCTCCTCGCTGGGATCAACGGGATCGGTACGGCTCACGTCTGGAACGTGTCGGTCGGGAAGGAGCTGATCACGTTCGAGGCGCACCAGAGCAACGGTGGTGGCGTCGCCTTCAGCCCGGACGGGACCTTGCTTGCCACCTCGGGCACCGACGGCGCTGCCCTTTGGGCGATGCCATCGGGCGAGAAGGTCGCCACGCTCGCCGGACACGCAGGCAACGTGGAAGACGTGGCGTTCAGCTCGGACGGCACGCTCGTCGCCACGGCCGATCAGGACGGCACAGCCGGGGTGTGGGACGCTGCGACCGGCCGAAAGATCCTCACGATGTATGGGTCCACCGACGCCCTGAGCGGGGTCGCGTTCAGCCCGGACGGATCAACGCTTGCGACGTCCAGTTTCGACGGGACTGTTCGCGAATACGTCCTCGACACCGACGAACTGATCTCGCTCGCTCGCGCCGATCTGACTCGTGGATTCACCGACGCGGAGTGTCGTCAGTATCTGCACCTCAGCAGGTGTCCAGCTTCACCGGGGATCGCCGCGCCGACGAACGCAGGCGCGAGGGAGCGAGAGCCTTCGTCTCCCGCCGACGGTCACGAAGGAGCCTTCCGGGTCACGATCGTTCCCGCCGATCTGAAGGGGCCCTTCTCGAAGGGAGAGATCGACGAGAACATCGGTGACTACACGTTGTCGTTGTTCGGCGGCGCCTGGCGTCTCCACCAAGACAGGCCCCGCGGTGGAACCTGGGACACGTCGGGAACGTACACCGTGTCGAACGACCGCATCTCGCTCATCGATCAGCAGGACCCCGGTTGTTTCGGCCTTGAAGTGTCTGCGCGGTGGTCGCTTGCTGGCACGACGTTGTCGATAACAGACGTGGACACACTCGCTGTTCCCTGCGGCGATCGAGCGTTCTTCGAGGCGGCGCTCGAAGGGGTCTATGCATCCCACGACTGGCAGCGGATCATCTAGACAAGCGGGAAAGCGGAACCATCTCGCGCCCGCCGACAGACAGGTGCGCTCGTTGGCGCGCTTTTGGCCTACGGCAAGGAGCCAATCCCAGCCCCCCGCCGTCATCCGATCGGTTCTCGCCAACACGGTCGCACAAGGCCTGGCCTTTTCCCCGGACGGTACCCAACTGGCGACCCTGTCGCGGGACGGAAGGTTGCGACTGTGGAACGCGCGAACGCTCCAGCAGACGATCGTGCTCGATCGGCAGGTTCTCCCAGCGAGCGGGCCGGTCGACAAACTCGCGTTCAGTCCCGACGGAATCAGATTGGCGGCAGCGAGCGGCGAAGGCACCGTCCGCGTCTACGTCCTCCCGATCGACGAGCTCGTTCCCATCGCTCGCGCTCGGCTCCTGAGGGACTTCACAGAGCAGGAATGCCGCCAGTACCTCCATGTCGAGACGTGCGCTCAAGCGTGAGCGGCGTCAAGACCCCCTCCTGGCACCGCCCCCAGTGTGTGCCTGTTCAATTAGACGGACGAAGTTGTTGTCGGTGCTGGCATGCGAGACCGTGCCCAGTCCCTTGATGTACATGCCACCGCTGGACGTGGCGGGGCCGGGGATCAGCGTCGGTGTGCCCGGAGTGGGGAACTCCGTCGAACCACGCTCGGCGCGCCCCGAAGGGCCGTAGGTCGTGCGCTCCGTCACCTGCCGCTCGACGAGACCCGCCGTTCCCTTCGGCAGGGTTGCGGCGATCAGCACGACCAGGATCAGACGCAACAGCAGAACGAGGCTGGCGGCTCTCATCGATCGCCTCCATCCGCTCTGCATGTCCGCCTCCACTCATCCAGGGCCCGGACTCCACCGGGCATCGGTTCGAGTGGAACACGCCCGTCGTGCAGGTCACTGATCGACGGCTTGACGAACGCTGAAACGCCGAACGCTACGGGCTGCGAGGGATCACGAGGGCGTCGACAGCAACGCAGCCGTTCGGGCCGCAGATGATGGGGTTGGCGTCGAGCGCTTCGAGACTGTCGCCGAGATCGTGCGCCAGCCACGAGAGCGCGACGATCGCCCGCGCGAGCGCATCGACGTCGGCGGGTGGTTGCCCTCGAATCCCATCCAGCAGCGTACGGACCGTCAGTCGGCCCACCATGGCCTGCACCCGCACATCGTCTAGCGGCGGGAGCGCCAGGCGCCGGTCCTTCCGCACCTCGACGAGCACGCCGCCGGTGCCGACGAGCACGAGAGGTCCGAACTGCGGATCTCGAACGATCCCGAGCGCGAGCTCGACCCCGTGCGGCACCATCGGCGCAACGATGACCTGCGGCCCGAGACTACGTTCCAGGTCCGAGTAGGCGTCCTCGAGCGACGGCGAGTCGTCGATCCCCAGCCGCACGCCGCCGACGTCCGACTTGTGTTGGACGCCCGGCGCCGCCGTCTTGACCGCGACGGGGAACCCGATCCGCTCGGCCGCCGCGATCGCGTCCTCGAGCGTGTCGGCGCGGACGCTCTCGACGACGGCAACGCCGTAGTCGGCGAGCAACTCGAGACCCTCGAGCTCGTCGAACGGTTCACCGTTCGAGAGCCGGCCGACCCACCGCTCGCGGACCGGGTCGCTCACGGGTGAGACGCCCGTGATGGGGGCGCGTGCGCGGAAGTCGCGGTACGCGAACAGATGCCTGAACGCCGCGAGGCCCGTCAGCGTCCCCTCGAGCACGGGGATGCCGTCCCCTTCTAGCAGCTTCGCGTCGGTGCGGTCGATACCGCTCGAGAAGTTCGACAGCATCGCGAAGGGTTTCTCCGTCTCGGGGAACGTCTCCCTCGCCATCGCGATGTACCCCATCTCCGGGTAGTCCTCCGACGTGAGATCCACCGAGAACGCGAGCGCGGCCACCGCGGGGTCCTCCAGAAGCGCCCGGACGCACCCGGTGATGATCTCGTGCGAGTCCTTGCCCGTTCCCCAGAAGTCGAGTGGGTTCACGGGCGGCAGGCCCGGGTCGAGCAACGCCTCCAGCCGTTTCGAAGTCTCGTCCGAGATCTCGGCCAGCGGCACGCCCACGGCCGCGGCCGCGTCCACGAGCAGCGCCCGCTCGCCGCCCGAGTCGTGCACGCTCGCCAACCCGCCCGGTCCGGCTCGCCGGCCGCCGGCGAACAGCGCGAGCGTGTCCGCCAGCTCGTCCAGGCTCTCGACCCGCGAGACCCCATACGCGTCGAACAACGCCTCGTACGCGCCGTCCTCGCCCGCGAGCGCGCCGGAGTGCGCCGCCACCAGCTCGCGCGTGCGCTCCTCGCGACCGACCTTCAGCGCCACCACCGGGATGTCGCGCTCGTTCGCCACGGCCAGTGCGTCCCGGAATCCGGCCGGATCGCGCACGGTCTCGATGAACAGGCCCACCACCTGCGTGCTCTCCAGCCCGAGCGCGTACCGCAGGTAGTCGGCGACCGTCGTGACGAACTCCTGGCCGGCCGAGACCGCGAGGTTCAGCCCCAGGGCGCGGTCGTTGTGGATCATCGCGCTGAACGCCGAGCCCGAGTGCGAGAGGAACGACACACCGCCAACGGGCGCGTCCTTCGGCTCGTAGAAACCCAGCGCCCGGACCCGCCGCTCGAGGTTCGCGAACCCCATGCAGTTCCCGCCGCACACGGCCATCCCGGCGTCGCGAGCGATCGTCGCGAGCCGCTCCGTGAGGGGCGGCATGCCCTCGCGCGGTTCGTCGTACCCGCTCGCGAAGATCACCGCGCTGGCGGCGCCGGCTTCCGCGGCCAGGCGCAGCTGCTCCTCGAGCAGCGCGTTCGAGACCGCGAGGATCACCAGGTCGACGGGCTCACCGATCGCGGCCACCGAGCCGAACGCCCGATGACCGAGCACCTCGCCGTACTTCGGATTGACCGGGTAGATCCCCCCCTCGAACCCGCCCTCGACGAGCTCGACCACGCTCTGATGGCCGACCGAGCCCTTGCGCACGCTGGCGCCGACGACCGCCACCGATCGCGCCTCGAGCATGCTCTCGAGGGCGGTGCGCCGGCGCTCGGACGTCACCGCGGTTTCTTGACCGCCCGGTCCCTCACGGCCGCACGATACGCCTGCCAGCCGGGGATGCCGTTCACGCCGCCGCCCGCGTGCGTGGCGGAGGAGCCGTGGTACAGGCCCTTGATCGGCGTCCGGTAGTCCGCGTAGCCCGGCGCCGGACGCATGTGGAAGAGCTGGTCGACCGAGAGCTCCCCGTGGAAGATGTTGCCCCCGATCAGACCGAGCTCCTGCTCGAGGTCGTAGGGGCCGAGCACCTGCCGATCGATCACCGCGGCCTTGAAGTTCGGCGCGAGCTCCGTGTACAGGTCGATGATCCGGTCCGCGTACTGCTCGAGCTCGTCCCGGTGCGGCTCGAGGTTCCAGTCGTCGGGAACCCACTGCGTGAACATCGAGAACACGTGGACGCCCTCGGGGGCGAGCTTCTTGTCCAGGGTGGTGGGGATCACGCCGTCCACGAAGGGCCGGACCGACGCCCTCCGCCCCATGTGGGAGTCCTGGAACGCCTCCTCCGCGTACCGCGGCGTGAAGCAGAGCTCCACCGAACCCGTGTGGTGGTCCTGCAGCTCCCTGCCGGGATCGGCGATGAAGTCCGGCAGCTCGGACATCGCGACGTTTATCTTCACGACGCCCGAACGCGTGCGCCACCGCTCGATGTCCCAGACGAAGTCGGCGGGTAGCTCCTCGCGACCGATCAGATCGAGGAACGCGATCTTCGGGTGGATGCAGGTCACGCCGAGCGGCGCCCGCAGCTCCTCCCCGTTCTCGAGCACGACGCCCGCGAACCGGCCGCCGGCCGTCAGCACCTTCCGCACGCGCGCCTCGGTGCGGATCTCGCACCCGTAGGACTCGGCCGAACGCCGGATCGAATCGGAGACCGCGCCCATCCCGCCCTGTTGGAACCCCCACGAACCGAGGTGCCCGTCGCCGACGTCACCGATCGAATGGTGCAGCATCACGTAGGCCGTGCCGGGCTCGTCCGGCCCCGCCCACGTCCCGATGATCCCGTTGACCGCGAGCATCCCCTTGATCTCGTCGGACTCGAACCAGTCGTCGAGCAGGTCCGTGATGCTCATCGTGAACAGACGCGTGACGTCGCCGACCCCGCGGACACCGAGCTTGCGCACCTTCCAGGCGGCCCGCGCGCTCTCGATCAGGTCGCCGAACGCCATCGACCCGATCTTCGGCGGCTTCTGCAGGAGCAGCGGACCGAGGACGTCGGCGACCTCCTGGAGCCACGCCTCCCACTGCGGCAGGACCTCGGCGTCCTTCCTGGAGAACTGCGCGATCGAGTCGTGGCTCCTCGCGGCGTCGTCCGCGTAGACCTTGATCGATCGTCCGTCGGGGTAGGCCTGGTAGTACGGGCCGAACGCGGTGACGTCGTACCCGTGCCGCTTGAGGTTCAGCTCCTTGATGATCGTTGGCGGCATCAGCGACATGACGTACGAGTAGGTCGTCACGTTGATCTCGGGATGGTCCGCGAACGGTGCGCTCGTGTCGGCCGCGCCGCCGGTCTTGCCCCGGGCCTCGAGCACCACGGTCCTCGCCCCCGCGCGGGCGAAGTACGCCCCCGCGGTCAGCCCGTTGTGCCCGCCGCCGATCACGATCGCGTCGTAGACGTTCGCCATGTCCGTTCCGGTCTCCTGTCCGCTCGCTCGCCCGGTACGAGATCCGCCGGGCCGACGGCTCATCCTCCCATGCGTTTGAACGGCCGGTCAAGCGATGGCGTGCGCTCGCACGGTTGACACCCCTGGTCAGGAGGGTAGAGTTGCTGAACGACGGTTCAAACAGCGATGCGGCGTCGTGCCAGGATTCGGCCCGCGTTCAACGGGAGCGGAACAGTGAGCACGGGAACCGTGAAGCAGAGCAAGGATCGGCACCAGGAGATCCTGGACGCGGCCGCGCGCGTGATCACCGACCGCGGCCTTGCGGAGACACGCATCTCGGACATCGCCGAGGAGGCCGGGGTCTCGCCCGGCCTGATCCTGTACTACTTCGAGTCGAAGGACCGCCTGCTCGCGGAGGCGCTCACGTTCGCGAACGACCAGTTCTACTTGCGGACCTCTCGTGAGATCCGGAGGATCCCTTCCGCGAGGGACCAGCTGCGTCGCCTGATCGACCTCTCGGTGCCCGGCTACCTCCCCGAGTTCAGCCGCCTGGACGAGTGGGCGCTGTGGGTCGAGGTCTGGGTCCGCGCGCTCCGGGATCCGGAGATGGCCAAGGACCGCGAGGTGCTCGACCAGCGCTGGCGTTCGCAGCTCGCCGACCTCATCCGCGGCGGTCGGTCCAGGGGCGAGTTCACGTCGACGGAGGACGCGGACGAGCTCGCCCTTCGGCTCGCGACGCTGATCGACGGGCTCGCGATCCAGGTGATCCTGAACGACTCGGAGGTCTCGCCCGAACGGATGCACCGCACGTGCATGGACGTCGCGGCGCACCAGCTCGGCTTCGAGGTCTCGGCGCCGAAGGTCGCGCCGACGCGCTCCTCGACTTGACC
>DASXTX010000075.1:0-2389 GCA_036505195.1 Actinomycetota bacterium | reverse complement strand
GATGAAGTCCGAGTTCCTCGGGCTCGTGACCCACGAGCTCCGGACGCCGCTCACGGTGGTGCTGGCGGCCGCGCAGGCCGGCAAGCAGCCGAACTCGCTGATCGAGACGTCCGAGCTGTTCGAGATCATCGAACGCAACGGGAAGAACCTCGCGTCGCTCGTCGAGGAGCTGCTGATCGCCGCGCGGCTCGAGCAGGGCGAGGCGGCGGCCGAACCGACCCCCGTCGATCTCGCCGATCTCGTTCGGACGGTCGCGCGCGACTTCGGCGTCACCGATCGACCGGTGGAGGTCGAGGTCCACGAGGGGCTCTCGACGATGAGCGACCCCGACGCGATCCGGCGGATCCTGGTGAACCTGCTGGACAACGCCCACAAGTACGGCGCCGCACCGATCCGCGTGAAGCTCGAGCCGGGCGAGGACTGCGCGGTCCTCAGCGTCTCCGACGCCGGTCCGGGCCTCCCCGTCAAGGAACGCGAGCGGCTGTTCGAGCGGTTCCACCGCGCCGACACGACCGGCAAGCCGGGCCTCGGGCTGGGCCTGCCGATCGTACGCGGGTTGGCCGCCGCGTGCGGGGGCCACGTCTGGGCGGAGGACGCACCGGACGGCGGTGCCGTGTTCCGGGTCGCGCTGCCGCGCGAGACGGCCAGCCTCGAAGCCGTCTAGCCGTCCGGGTCTCGTGTCGCTCGGTCCGGCGGGCGGTGCAGCGGGAACAGGATGACCTCCCGGATGCTGGGCGCGTCGGCGAGCAGCATGAGGAGTCGGTCGACCCCGATCCCGAGCCCGCCGGCCGGCGGCATCCCGTGTTCCAGCGCCTGGAGGAAGTCCTCGTCGAACGGGTGGGTCTCCAGCTCGCCGGCCTCCCGCGCCTGCTGCTGCAGCAGGAACTTGGCGCGTTGCTCGTCGGGGTCGGTGAGCTCCGAGTACCCCGTGCCGAGCTCCATCCCGCCGATCACCGGGTCGACGTGCTCGGTGAGACGCGGATCGTCTCGATGCGGCCGTGCGAGCGGTGACACCTCACGCGGGAAGTCGCAGACGAACGTGGGCTGGATCAGCCCGGGCTCGACGAGCTTCTCGAACAGCTCGAGCGCGATCTTGCCCGCGGGCCAGGATGGATCGACGGGGACCTCGCGCCGCTCGGCGAGCTCGGCGAGGTCCGAGCGCTCGAGCGTGACCTCCTCCCCGACGGCCTCCGAGACGCTCCCGAGGACCGTCACGCGGCGCCACTCCCCGCCGAGATCGATCTGGTGCCCCCGGAACGAGACCTCGAGCGAGCCGGCCACCGCCAGCGCGCTCGCCTGCACGAGATCGCGCGAGACGTCCATCATGGTCTCGTAGTCGGCGTAGGCTCGATACAGCTCGAGCATCGTGAACTCGGGGTTGTACTTCCACCCCACGCCCTCGTTGCGGAAGTTCCGCCCGATCTCGTAGACGCGCTCCAGGCCGCCCACGAGCAAGCGCTTCAGGTGCAGCTCGAGCGAGATCCGCAGGTACAGGTCCATGTCGAGGTCTCGATGGTGCGTGACGAACGGCCGGGCCATCGCGCCCCCCGCGACCGTCTGCAGGACCGGCGTCTCGACCTCGACGTACCCGTCCTCGTCCAGGTAGGAACGGATCGCGCCCAGGGTCTCGGCGCGCGCGTCGACCAGCCGCTTCCTCGCGTCGGGGTCGGTCGCGAGGTGCAGGTAGCGTTGTCGCTGCTGGAGCTCGGGATCCTTCAGGCCGTGCCGCTTCTCGGGCAGGGGGCGGAGCGCCTTCGTGAGCATCGCGAGTCGCTCGACGAAGATCGACAGCTCGCCCTTGCGCGTGGTCCCGACCCGGCCGGTCGCGCCCACGATGTCGCCGAGATCGACCTCCGCCAGCAGCGCGCGGCTCTCCGGCTCGGTCTCCTGGTTGAGGACGAGCTGGATGTCACCCGACCGGTCGCGCAGGACCAGGAACGCGAGCTTGCCCATGTCGCGCTTCAGCACGATACGGCCGGCCACCGTCCGGCGAGCCTCGTCGACCGCGTCCGGCTCGAGCGCGCCGAACCCGTCCCGGATGCTCGAGGCCGTGTCCGGTTCCGGCACCCCGAGCGCCTGCTCGAGGTTCAGGGCGAACGCCCGGTCGCCGAGCCGATCGCGGCTCTCGCGTCGCGTCCGCAGGACCTCGCGTTCGCGCCCGGTTGCCTCCTCGGACGCCTCGTCAGGCATCAGCCGGCCCGACGTTGCGCTCGAAGACGAGGCGGAGGCCCTCGAGCGTGAGCCACGGGTCGACCTCGTCGACGAACTGGCAGTGCGGGACCACCTGCGCGGCGAGGCCTCCGGTGGCGACGACCGTGGCGCTGCCCCCGAGCTCCTTGCGGATGCGCTCGATCATCCCGTCGGTCTCGGCCGCGGTCCCGAAGATCAG
>DASXTX010000074.1:0-22491 GCA_036505195.1 Actinomycetota bacterium | reverse complement strand
TGCCCGAGCGAGCGTGATGTTCGCCTGGGACGGTGTCGCTTCCGTCACGAAGCGACATCGTCAACGATGAGCCAGGTTGATCGGCACGTCCGGGTTGCCATAGACTTGGGATCGCCCCGGATCGGAGCGCATCTCAGGGATGAGCCAGATTACGGAAGCCATCACCGAGCCTGAACTCGATGCGGGGGTCGAGGTTTCCGCCGCCGTCATCGGCCGGTCCCCGTGGGAGCTCTTCTGGCGGCGGTTCCGTAGGGACAGGGTGGCCCTGCTCGGGTTGGGGTTCATCGTCCTGTTGATCCTGCTGGCCATCACGGCGCCCCTCATCGCCAGGTTCGTGGTCCATCACGGCCCGAACGAGTTGAATCAGGACCTGACGAACGAGATCGGCCTTCCCGACGTGGGCCCCAGCGGGAACTACTGGTTCGGGGTCGACACGCTCGGCCGCGACGTGTTCGTGCGGACGATCTACGGGGCACGGACCTCGCTCACCGTGGCGTTCCTCGCCACCGGGCTCGCCGTCGTGATCGGCATCCTCTTGGGGACCCTGGCCGGCTTCTTCGGCGGATGGGTGGACACCGGCGTGTCCCGGGCCATCGATATCGTGTACTCGCTCCCCGTCCTGCTCCTGGCCATCGGTATCGCCGCGGCGTGCGGGATCACCGCGGCAGGCTGCCTGGGCGGGCTGATCCAACCGGGCATCTCCCTGGTCGTCGGGATCATCGCCCTGTTCACCTGGCCCTACATCGGCCGCATCGTCCGGGGCCAGGTGCTGTCGATCCGGGAGAAGGAGTTCATCGAGGCCTCCCGGTCGCTCGGGTTCACCAACGCCGGGATCATGTTCCGGGAGATCCTCCCCAACCTGGCCGCGCCGGTGATCGTCTACACGACGCTGATCATCCCGAACAACGTCATCTTCGAGGCGGGCCTATCGTTCCTGGGGGTCGGCATCCCGCAGACCACGCCGTCCTGGGGCCGCATGATCGCCGATGCCGCATCGGGGCAGCTGTACACGGCGGCCTGGTGGATGCTGCTCTTCCCGGGGATGGCCCTCGTCTTCGTCACCCTGGCTTTCAACCTGGTGGGCGATGGGCTGCAGGGCGCCCTCGATCCGAGGACGGGTGGCTGAACGCAAGGCAGGAATAGCGTTAGGGGATTAGAGACCGCGTTTGAATTGTCTTTGGGCGTTCCCAGGACCGCTGTGCCTCGCTGTCGATTCTGGATGTCGCTTCCTTCACGAAGCGCCATCCTCGGTGGCGGTCAGAGTCGACGAGAGTGAGCCGGGAGCCGCGCGTCCGGTTCTCGCGAGTACCGGGAAGCGTGACGAGGAAATCCTCGCCCCGAGGGATGTTGATGTGCTGAAGCCGGTTCAAGGTCGCCCGGAATGCTTTGTCCCGCTCGCCCCCGATCGCCAGCGTGACCTCGTCGTGAAGGACTTCGGCCTCGGCGTTCCCCCAATGGAACCACAAGAGGTTGTGGGCCGGCACCCGTTCGGTACGAACGTGGGTCGGATGTTCCAGGTGGAGAAGTGGGCGTTCGTCGTGGCGGCTCCCCAGCGACCACCGACGACCTCCTGGAACGCGATGGCGTCGCAGAACCAAGTCAGCCCATCCGGTACTCGGTTGAGCTCCCAGGCGAACAGCACCCGGCGGTCGGTGACCATCACCGCGCCACGCTGCGCACCGACCATCTCCTCGGGTTCGAGCTGAGAACGTAAGAAGGCCTCCCGTTGCACCCGACGCTGGTGAGCGCGCCGCGCGATGTGCGACTCGGACTCGTGATGGTTCGCGCCACAAAGGCGGAGCATAGTCGCGAGGTGACGCACCAGGTCGGGTGCACAAGGCTACGAGCCCGGTTCGCGCCCGAACGCGCGGAAAGGCTCCGGCTCATATTCGCTCAGAGCTCGCGACCAGTCGGCAAGGGCGTGCTTGATCGCCTCGTCTTCCCGCATGAGCCATGCGAGGTGCCGAAGGCCGTGCTCCACGACCTGGGACAGGTGCACATGCGGCGGCGGGCCGGTCGCGTGCCCGCGTGCCAGCTCCGCCCGTGTGACGAGCTGGACCTCGTAGTTGTCGGGGACGTGCCTGGGTGGTTCGACGGCAACGAGGAACGTGAGCAGGATCAGCTGGCGCACGACCCTCCAAGATGTGGAGTGCACCATGATCGGCATGAACCCAAGCTCGGCCACAGCGTCGACGATGGATTCATGCGGGTCAAGGTCTGGGTCCCACGGCGATTGGACGGTTTGCCGCCCGTGGGAGGAGAGGTGTCGGATCCCATCCTCGTCGAGGTAGAGCAGAACAGCTTCGAGCGATGGCGGGTCCACACCCGAACCCTACCGGCAACGCGAGATCGCCCGTCCAACGCGTCAGGCGACCGGCGAGGCGGTGCCCCAGGATCGGCCCCCGTTCATGGTCACGAACAGGGTGCCCGCCGGGCCGCGGTAGCTGGTGAGCCAGGCTCGGTCGCCGTCCACCGCCGCGATGCTGGTCACGTGCCCACCCGCGCCGATCGGAAAGCTCCGCCATGTGCTCCCGCCGTCATCCGTGCGGTACAGGATCGGCGGATCTCCGACGACCACCCACCAGGCCGTTGCCGTCGCGATGCTCGCGGGAACGGGCGACGGGAACCCCTTCGGCCCGCTCCTT
This sequence comes from Actinomycetota bacterium, assembly GCA_036505195.1. Taxonomy (GTDB): domain Bacteria; phylum Actinomycetota; class UBA4738; order UBA4738; family HRBIN12; genus DASSJM01. The sequence continues at coordinate 19,846 of DASXTX010000074.1, read as the reverse complement.
CCGGACGGACGCAACACGGAGGCGAGGCCCCAGGTCCGCCCGCCGTCGGCCGTCACGTCGAAGGCGACCACGGAACGAGTGCCATGACGGAGCGTGATGGGAACTACGGCGTGCTCGGCGTCCGAGAACGTCGGTCGATCGACCAGGACCTTCCACTCTCTGCAGCAAGCCGGGAGTGGCGCCGGGACCCGCGCCCACGTTCGCCCGCCGTTCGCTGTCCGGAACAGCCCAGCGCGGTGATGGAGGAACCCACCCAGCCAACCCGTCCGACGGTCGAGGAACCGGACCCCCGTGATCGACTCGAAGTCGCCCCCTCGGGACCAAGTCCGGCCTCCGTCGACGGTGCGTCGGATCGATGCGCTCGATACGGTGGGCTCAAGGTGGATCAGCCACCCGTGGGTCGGGCCGACGAACTGCGGAACGACGCCCGCCCCGGCGTTGCAGGTGGATGTCTCGGTCGGGGCATGGTGCCAGCTTCGGCCGCCATCGGACGTACGAAACAGCACGGCCCTGGCGGCGGCGCAGTCGCCAGCGACGACCCACCCGTGCTCGGGATCGAGGAAGAAGACGTGCTCGATCTCAAGGCCTGCGTATCGCTCCGACGGCACGGTGTCGAACGGCGTGATGTCCGACCACGTCCTCCCGAGATCCTGCGTGGCCGCCAGGTGATCCTGGCAGAGCATCTCATCGCCGTTCACGCGACAGTCCGAGATGGCGGCCACGCCAAACGAACGGGACACCAGCTGACCAGCGGAGACGCTGACGAGTTCGCGAACGGTCGGGGAGGGCGGCGCGCTCGATGGCTCAGCCGTGGACTCCGTCGACGAGGGCGATGCCGAGGCTCCGATACCCGTCCTTCCGCGAGTGCAGGAGGCGACAACGAACGCGAGCAGCACGAGGCCCACGACGCGAACTCTTGGTGGCACCCTGGAGGGGACTCCTCTCGGCGGGAGCGACTCTATCCCCAGACGTGGCGGTTCGCTCCATGGGTCCGGCGACGGACGACGCAATCGCCGGCTGTCGAGCAGTTCTTCCGCGACACGCCGAAGGCGCGCGCGACGGCGTTTTCGACGCTAGGAGCCAGCTTGGGGGCCACGGGCCCGTTCGCCCGCCTCGTTCTGCTCCAGGCGGGCGCCGCGCAGGAACAGCGCGACGGCGAGGCCGGCCACCACCACTCCCGACACGAGAAGCGGCGCTCGGCCGCCGGCCCCCCATGCCAGACCCGCCCACACGCCGGCGATCAGCGCGGCGCCCCCGGCCAGCCCCTGGTACAGGCCAAGGCCGCTTCCCACCCGCGTCTCAGGAAGGAGGTCGGCGACCCACGCCTTGCCCACCCCGTCGGTCAAGGCCGTGTAGCCCCCATACAGCGGCAGGAGGAACCAAACCCATCCGGCGGACGAGACCGTCCCCAGACCGATGTACGCGACCGCGAAGATCGCCAATCCCGTGGCGAAGACCAGCCGCCTCGGCACGCGGTCGGAGATCACCCCCGCCGGGTAGCTGAGGAACGCGTAACTCACGTTGTACAGCGCGTAGACAAGGATGATTCCCACGAAGCTCAAGCCAAGTGCCTTCGCTCTCAGGATCAGCAGGGCGTCGGAGAAGTTGGCGAGGCCGAACAGTGTCAGGAAGAGCACCACTCGCCAGTACCGCCTCGGTAGCGGCCCCCGGGGCTGCGGAGTGCTTCCGCGATCGGGGGGCGCGCCGTGCTCCCGCACGAGACCGATCAATGCCACGCTCGCTGCCGCGGGAACGAACGCCACGAAGAACAGCGGCCGAAGCCGGTGGTCCAGAGCTTCGTAGAGGGCGAGCCCCGCCAGGGGTCCAACCACCGCCCCGGCCGTGTCCAGCGCCCGATTGAACCCGAACGCTCGACCCCGATGTTCGGGGGGCGTGTCGGCGGCGATGAGCGCGTCCCGAGGTGACGTCCGCAGCCCCTTCCCGAACCGGTCCGCAAATCGAGCGACCAGCACGAGCGGCCATCCGGTGGCAAACCCGATCACGAGCTTGGAGAGCGAGGAGATCCCGTAGCCCGTGGCCACCAGGGGGCGCCGGCGCCGGATGTCCGCCAGACGTCCGGAAACCGCCTTCATCACCGACGCTGTGCCCTCCGCGACGCCCTCGATCAGGCCGACGATCGAGGCCGGCGCCCCGAGCACTCCGGTCAGAAACAGCGGGAGGACCGGGTAGAGCATCTCCGAGGCGGCATCCTGGAAGAAGCTCACCCACGACAGCACGACCACGTTCCGGGTGAGCCCCGCGAACAGTCCGGCGGGTCCATCCGGCGGGCGCTCCCCCGACCCCATGGCGCTACGGTGCCACAAGGGCGCCGCCGTCGCTTCGGCGCCCGCAGCGATGCAGCAGATGCTGCTAGGGTCGGTGACCGAAGGGGGTTGATGGATGGAGTTCTCGAACGCGATCACCATCGAACGGCCCCGACATGACGTCTTTGAATTCGTCTCCGACTTGGAGAACGTTCCGAAGTGGAACTACGCCATCGTTGAGACACGGAAGACGTCGGACGGACCCGTGCACGTCGGGACAACGTATCGGCAGGTTCGCTCTCTTCCCTCGAGAAGTGAGGAGACGCTTCAGGTGACTGACCTCGAACCAGACCGACGCTTCGTCGTCCATGGCGGCCTCGGACCCTTCGAGGGGACGCTGACCTATGAGTTCGAGGACGTCGGCGAGAGCACGCGCCTGACCAACAGGGCCGATCTCGAGGCGCGCGGTATCAAGAGGCTCGCAGCCCCGATCGTGTCTGGTCGCGTCCGCAACGCAGTCGCAGCAAATCTCGGGACGCTCAAGCAACTCCTCGAGGGCAAGGGGACGAGGTAGCGAACGCGGGGTGCCTTACCGTGTCGGTCCCCTGGCCCCCGGGCTACGCATGAGGAACGTTGTTCGCGGCTCGAGAAGGTAACGGACGGTCTGTTTGAGGGGGAGGAGGCCGTCCTGCGCGTGATGGGAGTACAGATAGCGAGCTGGAAACGCCGGAAGCCCGCGAAGCGGACATCCCCGGGTTCAAGGACGTCCAACGGGTGTTCATGGCTAACCGGGGCATCTCGGATTTCGGCTGGTGGGGAGGTCCCTGCTTGTCGGTCGCCCACACAGCCGCGGACGTCGAAACGTACACAGGCCGCTTCAGCGAGTGGTTGGCAGTGGTGCTCGAGTAGATACGACGCGGGGTTGGGATGTCCTGTCGTCGGCTACGACAGCACACGCTTGCTGAAGCCCTGGATCCCCCAGGCGCCGAGCAGGATCGTGAACACGATCAGCCCGCCGTAGATCCCCCACAACGGCATGTGCTGCACCCATGGCGTGAGGGAGACCCGCATGCCCTCGCTCATGTAGACGAGCGGGTTCACGAGCACGATGGTCTGGAGCCACGGAAGGTTGTGGAGCGCCGCCCACGGATAGTACGTGGCGCCCAGGAACGTGATCGGGATCACCACGACGCCGAAGATCAGCGGGACCCGGCGCGGATCGGCGCGCGTGCCGATCGCGAGTCCGAGGGCCGCGCCCAGCACCGACGCGAGCGGCAGCACCGTGAGGAGCCGGAGCCACTCGATCCGGAGGTGTACCGGCGTGATCGGGATCCAGTGCGCGAGCGGGAAGACGATTGCTGCCGCGATCAGCCCTTGCACCGCGCCGGCGAGGAGCTTGCCGGCCGCGACGGCCCAGACGGGGAGCGGGGCCATCACGCGGTCCTCGATCTCGCGGGTGAACCCGAACTCCTGCACGAGCGGCAACGCCACGGCCTGGATCCCCTGGAAGATGCACGCGATCGCGATCACGCCCGCAACGAGGATGCTCGCGAACTGGGCCGCGCCTTTCGAACCGCCGACGCCCTGGCCGATCTGCGGGAACACGTACGTGAAGACGAAGACGAACAGCAACGGCTGCATTACGGTGCGCAGCACGAACTCGACGAAGTTCTTCCGCAAGACCGTCAGGTCGCGCAGCATCAGCGCGCCGAACGCCGTCCACGGCGTGCTCCGGTACGGCGCCACCGTCGGCAACGCCAGGGAAGACTGTCGGTGCGCAACGGCGCTCATTCCCGAAGCTCCTTCCCGGTGAGGTTGATGAAGACAGTCTCGAGCGTTGGCTCGTCGATGGACACGTCCTGGACCGTGAACCCGCCGGCCCCGGCGGCCGCGATCACGCGCGGCAGCAGCCCCTCGGAGCGCACGGCGGTGAGGAGAACGGTCTCGCCGACGACCGTCGAGCCGGTCACGACGTCGAGGTTGCGCAGATGCGCGGCGACACGGTCGGGTTCGGAGCCCGCCCTGAGACGCACGATGAGGTCGCCGCCGACGGTCCGCTTCAGGGCTTCCGGGGTGTCCAGCGCGAGCAGCCTGCCGTGATCCATGATCGCCAAGCGCTCGCACAGATGATCGGCCTCCTCCATGTAATGCGTGGTGAGCACGACCGTCTGTCCCTCGGCGTGGATCTGGCCGATGATCTCCCACAGCGCGATCCGTGACTGCGGATCGAGCCCCGACGTGGGCTCGTCCAGGAACAGGATCCGCGGCCGGTGCACGATGCTTCGGGCGACCATCAAGCGCTGCGCCATGCCGCCTGAAAGGGTGGAGACGTTCGCCTTCGCCCGATCGGTGAGGCGGAAGACCTCGAGGAGATCCGTCGCCACGCGCCTGGAGGCCTTCGCACCCATCCCGAAATAGCGGCCGTGGTAGTAGAGGTTCTCCCAGACACTCAGGCTCCGATCGAGCGTGTTCGTCTGCGAGAGGACACCGATCAGGCGCTTCGCCTCCGACGGGCGCGCGACGACGTCTACGCCCGCGAGCGAGGCTCGGCCCTCGGTCGGGATGACGCGGGTCGTGAGCATCCCGACCGTGGTCGTCTTCCCGGCGCCATTCGGACCGAGCAGCCCGAAGATCTCACCCTCGTTGATGTCGAGGTTCAGGTCGATCACCGCGCGGATGTCGCCGGGGTAGACCTTCGTGAGTTCCTCGGTATGGATCACGACCCCGGTGGCCGTCGTCATCGCTGCGACCCGCTCGTCAACGCTGGTGTCCACGCCTCACCTCCCACGTTCGTTCGGATCCGCTCGAGCACGCGCTGCAGGTCGGAACGATCCTTGTCGGTCAGGCCCGCGCAGACCCGGTCGTCCAATTGTCGCGCGACGGAGCGGAGCCGACGGTGCAGCGCCTTGCCGGCCGCGGTCAGCTTGACGGAGATCTGCCGGCGGTCCTCCAGATCGCGGGAGCGGGTGACGAGGCCCTCGCGCTCGAGGCGGTCCAGATGCCGGGTCACGGTGGCTCCCTCGATCCGCAGCTCTTTCGCGAGCCCGGTCTGGCTCGCCCATCGGCCACGTTCGACGCCGTTCAGCACGACCCAGGTCGCGAGCGTGGCGTCCTGCCGCGCGAGCGCGTCCTCGAAGAGCTCCTTGATGGTCTTGGCGGTCATGACGATCTGACGAGAGAGCGGTTCGCCTTCCATACGCTTACCCACCTAATGATTAGGTACCTAACGAATCTAAAGCGGCGCCCCGGGTTCGTCAACCGAGGTAGGAGCGAGCTCGATGAGGCCTCGGACGGCGCGAGCGCGCAACGTCTCGGCGCCGCCCGCCGTCCACGACTCGTTCGCGGAGCGGTAGCGTCCTCGCCGTGCCGCGCGACTGGGACGCCGAGACCTACGACGCGATCGCCGACCCGCAGTTCCGATGGGGTGCGGCCGTGGTCGACCGGCTCGAGCTCGACGGGGACGAGTCCGTCCTGGACGCCGGATGCGGTTCGGGACGCGTCACGGCGCTCCTCGCCGAACGGCTCCCCGACGGCTCCGTGGTCGCGCTCGACGGCTCGACGTCGATGCTCGAGATCGCGCGGCGCCGGCTCGCGCCGTTCGGCGATCGGGTCCGGTTCGTGCTCGCCGACCTGATGGCCCCGCTCCCGATCGACGAGTCCGTCGACGCCGTCCTGTCGACCGCGACCTTCCACTGGGTCCCCGATCACGACGCGCTGTTCGCCAATCTCGCGGCCGTGCTCCGGCCCGGTGGACGCCTCGTCGCGCAGTGCGGTGGCGCCGGGAACCTCGCCGGCGTGGTGCGCGTGCTCGAGGAGCTCGGCGCCGATCCGTTCACCGGAAAGGTGTTCGCGACGTCCGAGCGCACCGCGGAGCGCCTGCGCGCATCGGGGTTCGTCGACGTCGAGTGCTGGCTGCACACCGAGCCCACGCCGTTCGAGACCCTCGATGGGCTCGAGACGTTCCTGCGGACGGTCGTGCTCCGCGACCACGTGCGATCGATGACCGACGGGGAGGCGGGCGCGTTCGTGCACGCGGTCGCGGCTCGGCTGCCGCGGCTCGAGCTCGACTACGTGCGACTCAACATCGACGCCCGCCGCGCGGGACAGCGGAACGCCGGATCAGGCCGCTTCGGCGGGTTCGAGCCCTGACGGCTCGAGCTTGAGCCGTTGGGACGCGGCTCGTCGCGAGAGGACCCACAGACCCACCAGCCCCGTCGCGAGCGCGATCAGGCCGCCGCCCGCGAACGCGACCCGCGGCCCGAGGTGTTCGCCGACCCACCCGGCGATCGGTGCACCGATCGGCGTGGTCCCGAGGAACACGATCCCGTACAGCGCCATCACGCGACCGCGCATGTCGGGACGCGAGGTCAGCTGCAGCGTCGAGTTGGCGGTCACGAAGAACACGATCGACGCGACGCCGAGCGGCAGCATCGAGATGACCGCCACGTCGAGGCTGGGCGCGAACGCGACGAGCGTCGTCACGATCCCGACGCCGACGGCCGCGAGGGCGAGCATGCGTTCGCCGGGTCTGGGGCGGTTGGCCATGACGAGCGCACCCGCCAGCGAGCCCACCCCGGCGACCGAGAAGAGCAGGGCGAGCGTCCCGGCGTCCCCCTCGAACGTGCGCTCGGCGAACAGCGGGATCAGCACGGAGTAGTTGAAGCTGAACAGGTAGAGCACCGACATCAGCACGAGCGGCCGCCGCAGCTCGTCCGTTCGCCAGGCGTAGCGGAACCCCTCGCGGATCGCGCCCGCCTCGCGAGGAGCACGCTGCCGCCGGAGCTCCCCCGTGTGCATCGAAAGGAGCGCCGCGATGACCGCGAGGTACGAGACGGCGTTGAGGAAGAAGCACCACGACAGCCCGACGCCGGCGATCAGCGCACCGGCCAGCGCCGGGCCGATGATCCTGGTCCCGGTCATCACGGCGCTGTTCAGGCTCACGGCGTTCGGGAGGTCCCGGTCCTCGACCATCTCGGAGAAGAAGCTCTGGCGCGTGGGCTGGTCGATCGAGGTGGTGACGCCCTGCAGGAACGAGAGCGCGTAGACCATCCAGAGCTCGACGACCCCGGTCGCCACGATCGCCCACAGTCCCAGCGCGAGCAGGCCGAAGGTCACCTGCGTCGCGAGCAGGATCCGCCGCTTGTCGTGCCGATCCGCGAGCGACCCGCCCAGGGGTCCGAACAGCAGGATCGGCCCGAAGGCGAGGGCGGTGTCGATCCCGAGGGCGACCCCGCTGCCGGTCAGCTGGAGCACCAGCCACGCGGCCGCGACCATCTGCATCCACGTGCCGGTGACCGAGATCGCCTGCCCGATGAAGAACCGGCGGAAGTTCTCGGAATGGCCGAGCGAGTGGAACGTCCGATGGACGGTCAGGCGGACGGGGGTCACGTGCGTGCCCCGGTCTGCGAGCTGGACGGTGCATCGGTCAGGCGCTCGAGGATCTCCGCGGCGGCCTCGAGGGTCCGGAGCTCCTCCGGCTCGAGCGAGCGGAGCGCCTTGGCCAGGTAGGCCTCCTTGCGGCGCCGGCTCCGCTCGAGCAACCGACGTCCGTCCGGCGTCACCTTCACCCAGGCCACGCGCCCGTCGATCGGGTCGGGTTCGCGGACGACGAGCCCGGCCTCGACGAGGGCCGCGACGATCCGCGTCATCGTCGGCGGCTGGACCTGCTCGGCGTGGCAGAGGTCGCGCATCGTCAGCGAACCCTGGCGTTCGGCCGACGAGAGGGCCGAGAGCATCGAGGGCGTGACACCCGCCTCGGCCTCCTGTCGGAGGCGCCGCGCGAGCCGGGTCACGCCGAGGCGGAGCCGGGCGGCGAGCGCGGTGGCGTCGACGGGAGCGATGGTGGTCACGCTCCCCATGATACTACGCAACGCTAATTAGCCTCGCGAAGGATATGCGCGCGGCATTCCTTCCGAGACCGGCCGAAGCTCGGACGACCTGCTAGATGAACAGCTGGATCGCGCTCTCCTTCATCTCGAGCAGCGCGGTCGCGGCTCCGATCGGCTCCTCGAGGCCCTCGATCAGGTCCTCGGTACCGATCCCCATCAGGTCCATCGTCATCTGGCAGGGGATCAGCCTGACGCCCATGTCGCGGGCGAGCTCGAGCAGCTCGGTGGGGTGCGGGGTCTTGTAGTCCTCGGCCACCTTGCCGAGCATCCACGGCCCCATGCCGGCGAAGTTGTACCGAGACAGCTTTGCCTTGGAGGTCGAACCGGGGTTCATCTGGCCGAGTGCCTTCGTCATCCAGTCCTTCCCGGTCTTGCGCCGCCGCTCCGGCTTCACGAGCGCGAACAACCCCCAGAAGGTGAAGAACACGCTCACCTCCATCCCTGAGGCGGCGGCGGTGGTCGACAGGATCAACGTGGGCCACACCCGGTCGAGGTGCCCGTCCCAGGCGACGATTGTGATCTTGTTCTTCCGGTTGAACCCGTCGGCGGCGTCGCGCTCGGCGAGCGCCTGATCGATCAGCTCGCGGATCGCCTCCGTGTCGCCGTCGGCGGCTCCCTCGTTCGTCGCATCGCTTGCGGTCTGGACCATCCCGATCACACCTTCCGGATCACGTAGCGGTAGACGCCCGAGGTCTCGCTCGCGTCCAGGAGCTCGTGGCCCGAGAGCTTGGACCAGGACGGGACGTCGGACCTCGAGCCCGGGTCGGTCGCGAGGAGCTCGAGCAGGTCGCCCGGACCGACGTCCTTCAGCGCCTTGTGCAACGCCACGAGCGGCCCGGGGCAGGACTGCCCCCGAGCGTCCACGGTGGCGGTGATGACGTCCATCAGGGTCCTCCTCTGTGAGCGATCGACGGAGCTGGTGGGGTGCGGGGTTCGGTGCCTCGGTGCGACGCCTAGCGGCCGTCGCGGGGCACCGGGGGACAGCAGCATCGGTCGGGGATCATCGCCCCCACGAGACCACGGCAGCGTGTCCGGATCATTGCAACTGCAAATGCTACCGGTGAGATGGGAAATGCCGCAACTGCCTCGATCCGATTCGTTCTGTTCTGCGGGCAGGTCGCCCTGGGCTGAGTCACCGGAGCCCGATCCGGCCGGGCGGCCACCAGACGACGACGACCCTCCCCTTCACGAGCCTCACCGGCACGCCCCCGAACCCGCGGCTGTCCGTTGAGCTGTGCGGATCGTCCCCCTCCACCCAGACCCGGTCGATCAACCGCAACCCGTCGGGGGCCGGGTCGCCGGGGACGTGGACGACGCGCTTGACGAGCTCGAAGCCGGGCCGTTCGGGATGCTCGACGACCACGACGTCGCCGCGGCGAACCCGCCGGGTGCGGACCGCGAGCGCCCAATCGCCGGGTTCGAGCGTCGGGCGCATCGACGCGCCGGCCACCTCCACCCGGAACGGCCGCCAGCGCTGGAAGCCGTACGCTGCAGCGATACCGGCGAGCAGGGCGGCGAACGCCACCTTCCGCGCTTCCACACCCCGGTGGTAGGTTCGGGTCACGGAACCCCGACCGTCCGAAGGAGGAAACGCATGCTGGAAGCTTTGCTCAGACCACGCCGCGTCGTCCATGCGCACTGCGACCTGCCCTGCGGGATCTACGACCCGGCGCAGGCTCGCGTGGAGGCCGAGTCGGTGAAGGCGATCCAGACCCGCTACCAGGACGCGGAGAAGTTCAAGACCGCCGGGGAGAGCGTGGAGGACTACCGGATCCGCGCGCTCGCGATCAAGGAGGCGCGCGCCGACCTGGTCAAGGAGCACCTGTGGGTGCTGTGGACCGACTACTTCAAGCCCGAGCATGTCGAGAAGTACCCGCAGCTCCACGAGCTGTTCTGGAACGCGACCAAGGAGGCGGGTCTGGCCAAGAAGGCGCAGGACCCGGCGCAGGGCCAGAAGCTGCTGGACGCGATCGACGAGGTCGCCAAGATCTTCTGGGAGACCAAGGCGTAGGCAGCGCGGTTCCGAACCCGGAGGGCAGGGCCCGGGCTCCCCTTCGTCGCGTCCGGACCGGATCCGTCCCGGTCCGCTCCTTAGACTGACCTCGTGAGGGACATCGGTCTGGTCGGCCTGCCGTTCAGCGGGAAGTCCAGCTTGTTCATCGCGCTCACGCGGACCGGCGGTCACGGGGGCCAGGCGAACCACGCCGTGGTAGCCGTTCCCGACCCCCGTGTCGAGGTCCTGACCGAGATCGAGCGCTCGCGCAAGACGGTCCACGCCCAGGTCGGGTTCGTCGACGTCCCGGGCGGGACCGCCTCCGCGCAGGGGATCGCGAAGCTCCGCGAGGCGGACGCTCTCGCGATCGTCGTGCGGTGCTTCGGGCCGGATGCGCAGCCCACGTCCGAGGTCGCGGAGGTCCGCGTCGACCTGCTCCTCGCGGATCAGGCCGTGATCGAGCCGGCCCTGGAGAAGGCTGAGAAGCGGGCGCGGGGCAAGCGGACGCCCGAGGTCGAGGCGCTCGCCGCCGCGAACGCTGCCCTCCAGGCGGAGATCCCGCTCTCGGACGCCCGGCTCTCCGACGAGCACCGGCGCGAGCTCAAGCCGATCGCACCCCTCACGATCAAGCCGTCGATCGTCGTCGCGAACCTCGAGGAGGGGACCGACGTGCCGGAGGGTCTGCCCGAGGGGACGGTCGGCGTGTATGCCTCGATCGAGGCCGAGACGGCGGAGATGGAACCCGCGGAGGCCCGGGCGCTGCTGGACGAGTTCGGGGTGCACGAACCCGGGCTCGAGACCGTGATCCGGGCGGGCTACCGGGCGATCGACCTGATCACGTTCCTCACGACCGGGGACGACGAGACCCGCGCATGGGAGGTCCGCAGCGGGGCGAAGGCGCCCGAGGCAGCAGGCGTGATCCACACCGATCTCGAACGCGGGTTCATCCGCGCCGAGGTGATCCCGTACGACGAGCTGGTCGCGGCCGGCTCGATGGACGCCGCCAAGCAGCAGGGCAAGGTCCGGGTCGAGGGCAAGGACTACGAGGTCCGCGAGGGCGACATCCTCCACGTCCGATTCGCCGTCTGAAGACCCGTCCATGGTCGCCAGGCTTCCCGCCTGATATCACCAGCTATCCCTAGTGACGACTCGCCCAGACCCTGTAGACTCCCCCGCATGTCGGAGGCGACCTACCGGATCGGAGAGGCCGCCTCGATGCTCGGCGTCCGCGTGGAGACGCTGCGCCGCTGGGAGCGGGAGGGGAAGCTCAGCACGACCCGTACGGCGGGTGGCCAGCGCACGGTCGCGGCCTCCGAGGTGGCCCGCCTGCTCGCCGAGGGTCGCGAGCGGCCGAAGATCACCTCCGCCAGCGTGCGGAACCGGTTCCCGGGAACGGTGACCGAGATCAAGCGCGACAAGCTCGCGGCGACGGTCGAGATCCTCGCGGGCCCGCACCGGATCCTCGCGTTCGTCACGAGGGAGGCCGTCGACGAGATGGGCCTTCGACCCGGCATGCAGGCCGTCGCCACCGTGAAGGCCACCAACGTGATGCTCGAGGTGGACGGGTGAAGCTCTTCGCGATCGCGCTGGCTTTGGTCTCGCTCGTCGCCACGGCGTGTCCCGACGACGGACCGAACGCCGGGAGGGGCGACACGGCTTCGGCGCGGGAGGGGGCCGACCTGACGGTCTCCGCGGCCTCGTCGCTCACCGATGCGTTCACCGAGATCGGCCGGGCGTTCGAGACGGCGAACCCCGGCACCACCGTGACCTTCAACTTCGGGCCGTCGGACGGGCTCGCGGCTCAGATCGATCAGGGTGCGCCGGTCGACGTCTTCGCCTCGGCGAGCCCGACGTGGATGGACTCGGTGCAGGACGACGGACCGGGCGTGACGGACCGGGCGGACTTCGCTCGGAACCGCCTCGCGATCATCGTGCCGGTCCACAACCCGGCCGGGATCGAGAACCTGGACGACCTCACCGAGGATCACGTGCAGCTCGTCCTCGCCGCCGAAGGCGTTCCGGCGGGGGACTACGCGCGGGAGATGTTCCGGGAGGCGGGGATCTCAGAGGCTGCGCTCGCGAACGTCGTCTCGAACGAGGAGGACGTGAGGGCCGTCATCACCAAGCTGATCGCCGGCGACGCGGATGCCGGCATCGGCTACGTCACCGACGTCACGCCCGCCGTCTCGGACCGGGTCACGCTCATCCCGATCCCCGACGAGGTGAACGTCATCGCGACCTATCCGATCGCGGCCGTGAACGGAACCCAGGAGGTAGACCTCGCGAAGGGGTTCGTCGACTTCGTCCTTGGCGACGGACAGCGGACGCTCGCCGAGTATGGCTTCCTCCCCCCTCCGTAGGGGGCGGACCCCGGCCGTCTTCGTCGTCCTCGCGGCGCTCGGCGTCGCGCTCGTCGCGCTGCCGTTGATCGGCCTCCTGCTCCGCACGCCCTGGTCGCGGGTCGGCGAGATCCTGACGAGCGAGACGGCGCTCACCGCGCTGCGGCTCTCGCTGGTCGTCGCCACGACCGCCGCGGCGATCTCGTTCGTCCTCGGGCTCCCGCTCGCGTGGACGCTCGCGCGCGGGTCGTTCCGCGGGAAGACGATCCTGCGCGCGCTGATCGTGCTCCCGCTGGTCATGCCCCCGGTCGTCGCCGGTGTGGGCCTGCTGGCCGCGTTCGGACGGCGGAGCGGGCTCGTCGGATCGTGGTTGTACGAGTGGTTCGGCATCCAGCTCACGTTCACGACCGCCGCGGCCGTGCTCGCGGCGACGTTCGTCTCGTTCCCGCTCGCCGTGCTGGTGCTCGAGGCGGGCCTGCGTGGCCTCGACGAGCGGCTCGAGGACGCGGCGGCGACACTCGGCGCGTCCCGCTGGTACGTCCTGCGACGGGTGACGCTCCCGCTGATGGGACCGCAGATCGCGGCGGCGCTCGTCCTGTCGTGGGCGCGGGCGCTCGGCGAGTTCGGCGCGACGATCACGTTCGCCGGGAACCTGCAGGGACGGACGCAGACGCTCCCCCTCGCCGTCTTCGAACGTCTCCAGACCGACCCGGAGGCGGCGTTCGCGATCTCGATGCTGCTGATCGTCGTGGCCTTCGCGGTGATCCTCGCGCTGCGGGGGCGGTTCCTGCGATGACGCTGTCGGTGGACGTCACGGCCCGACGGGGGACGTTCGCGGTCCGGGCGTCGTTCGACGCCGGGCCGGGATCCACGACGGCACTGCTCGGTCCGAACGGCTCGGGCAAGTCGACGCTCGTCGCTTCGATGGCCGGGCTCGTCCCGCCCGAGGAAGGCTCCGTGGTGCTCGACAGGGTCGTCCTCGACGAGCCGGCGGCCGGTGTGTACGTGCCGCCCGAGCGACGGCCGATCGGGGTCGTGTTCCAGGACCTGTTGCTGTTCCCGCACCTGTCTGCGCTCGAGAACGTCGCGTTCCCGCTGCTCGCTCGCGGCGTCGCCCGGGCCGAGGCTCACGACCGCAGCCAGCACCTCCTTCGTCGGCTCGAGGTGGCCCAACGCGCCCGCGCCAAGCCGCGCGACCTATCCGGCGGGGAGGCCCAGCGTGTGGCGCTCGCTCGCGCACTGGTCGCCGAGCCTGCGCTGCTCCTGCTGGACGAACCCCTGTCGGCGCTCGACGTGGGCGCGCGCGCGCGGTTGCGCGAGGTCCTCCGGGACGAGCTCGAACGCTTCCCGGGGATCCGGATCCTCATCACGCACGACCCGGTGGAGGCGTCGACGATGGCCGAACGGATCGTGATCGTCGAGGACGGACGCGTGACGCAGATCGGCACCCCCGAGGAGATCCGTTTGGCACCGCGGTCGCGCTACGCCGCGGACCTCGTCGGGGTGAACGCGGTCCGGGGCATCCTGGAGCCGATCGACGCGGGGACCGGCCGGCTGATCTCGAGCGAGGGGGCGCTCGTCGTCCCGTGGCCCGAGTGGTACGTGGAGGGCGAGGTCGTCGGCATCGTCCGGCCGATCGACGTGACGCTGTGGCCGGATCGCCCCGAAGGGTCGGCGCGCAACGTCCTGTCCGGTCGCGTCACCTCGATCGCGATCGAGGGGGACCGCGCGCGCGTTCGGCTCGCGACCGCGCCGCCGCTCGTCGCGGAGGTCACCCTGGGCTCGGTCGAACGGCTGCGCCTGCGCTCCGGCGTCGAGATATGGGCGTCCTTCAAGGCCGTCGAGGTCGAGCTGCTCCCTCCGTAGCGGAACCGAACACGTATCCTGGGGTGCCCATGGCCGAGATCGAGCCCGCAGACGACGACGCCCGCGACCAGCCCGACGGTGTCGCCCTCCGCAGCCCCGAGCAGACGCCGTCGTTGCACGCGGCAAGCGGGACCGACCTGGAGCCGAGCTCCCACCTGCGCGACGGCGGGGGGCCGACCCGGGACGAGCCCGGCGAAGAGGGCAAGGGCTCGGCGTGGCACCGGTTCCTCGGCTCCACGCCGTTCCTGATCTTCGTCGCACTCGCCGTCGCGATCCTCGTGAAGACCTTCGTGATCCAGGCGTTCTACATCCCGTCCGAGTCGATGGTCCCCACGCTCGAGGTCGGCGATCGGGTGTTCGTGAGCAAGTTCATGTTCGACGGCGGGGACATCGCGCGCGGCGACGTGATCGTGTTCGAGAACCCGAACGCCGCCGAGCTCCCCGATCGCAGCGGCATCAGCAGCGTCCTGCACTGGCTCGGGGAGGGGATCGGGCTCGCGCAACCGGAGAACGAGGACTTCATCAAGCGGGTGATCGCGCTGCCCGGCGAGACGATCGAGATCCGCCACGACGTCGTCTCCATCAACGGGAAGCCGCTCGACGAGCCCTACCTCACGCAGGCGGCGAGGGACAGCACCGGCGACTATCCGCTGCACACCGTTCCGAACGATGCGCTGTTCGTGATGGGCGACAACCGCGCGAACTCGGCCGACAGCCGGTACGGTCTCGGATTCGTTCCGCTCGACAAGGTGATCGGCAAGGCGTTCGTGGTGATCTGGCCCCCGTCGCAGATGGGCGGGCTCGGCTAGCCGCACCGAATCGGCGCCGCGAAACGCTCAGACGGGCGCCGGCGGCGCGCCGGGACCCACGGGCCGCTCGGGCGGCAGGAACAACCGGGCGAACGACCACACCAACGACGCGATGCCGAACGCCGCCAGCCACACGATCAGCGGCGGGGGGTACAGCGCGAAGAACTCCCGGGCCGCAGGGATCGCCATCGCGAGGCCGAACAGCGCGGGCATCGCCCACACCAGCGCGAGCCGCGAGGTCGTGAGCGGCGCCGCGATGATCGAGAGCACCAGGAACCCGATGTAGAGCAACACCATCGTGGCGGCCGTCCGAGCCTCGGCGAGCGTGACGCCCGGCTCGTGCTTCGCCAGCACGTAGCCGAGGAACGTGGCGATCGCCGCGAGCGAGCCCGCGGGGATCGTGAACCGCAGGACGCGGGGGAGGAACCCCGGACGCGCGCGCTCGTCGTTCGGCGCGAGCGCGAGGAAGAACGACGGGATCCCGATGGTGAGGGCGCCGATCAGCGTCAGCTGCCGCGGCAGGAACGGGAACTCGAGTCCCACCACGCCGACGCCCAGCGCGATCAGCATCGCGTAGACGGTCTTCGTCACGTACAGGTTCGAGGTGCGTTCGATGTTGCCGAGCACGCGACGACCCTCGCCCACCACCGAGGGTAGAGCGTCGAACGTCGAGTCCAGCAGCACCAGCTGCGCGACCGCACGCGTCGCGGAGCTCCCCGACCCCATCGCGACCCCGATGTCGGCATCCTTCAGCGCGAGCACGTCGTTCACGCCGTCGCCGGTCATGGCGACGACGTGCCCGCGCGACCGGAGCGCCTCGACCATCGCCCGCTTCTGCTGCGGGGTGACCCTTCCGAAGATCGCGTGCGTCTCGAGCACGTCGGCGAGCTCCCGACCGCCCTCGGGGAGCGCCTTCGCGTCGAACGGGGCCTCGGCCCCCGGCAGACCGACACGCCTGGCGACCGCGGCCACGGTCTGGGGGTGGTCGCCGCTGATGACCTTGACGTTCACGCCCTGCCGCGCGAAGTACGCGAGCGTCGCCGAGGCCGTCTCCCGGACCCGGTCGGTCAGGATCACGTAGGCGACCGGGACGAGCCTCGCCGGCCCGGCGTCGGCCTCGATCGGGGCGTCGGTCCGGCCGAGGAGCACCACTCGCCGTCCCGCCTCGGCGTGCGCGCGCGCCCTCGTGAGCTGGGCGTCGTCGCCCGGCCGGGAGCCGAGCAGCACGTCCGGTGCGCCGAGCACCCACGTTCCCCTGGTCCCGAAGTCGGCGCCGCTCCACTTGCGGGCGGACGAGAACGGGACGGTCGAGGAGGCGAGCCACCCGTCCGGGGCGTCGGGGAAGCTCTCGCGGACGGCGAGGAGGGTGGCGTTCGGGTGGGGTTCGGCGGCGGCGAGCGCCGCGAGCGCGTCACGGTGCACACCGTCCTCGCCGAGCAGCTCGACCTCCTCGACGACCAGGCGGCCCTCGGTGAGCGTGCCGGTCTTGTCGATGCACAGGACGTCGACCCGCGCGAGCACCTCGACCGCCGGCAGCTCCTGCACTAGAACGCGACGCTTGGCCAGCCGGACGACGCCCAACGCGAACGCCACGCTCGTCAGCAGCACGAGACCCTCCGGCACCATCGCGACGGTGCCGGCGACCGAACCGAGGATCGCGCCGCGCAGGCTCGCGTTCGAGCGGAGCTGGCTGACGACGAGCAGAGCCGCGGTCGGGATCAGCAACCACGTGACGATCCGCAGGATCTGGTCGATCCCGCTCCGCAGCTCCGAACGCGTCAGGCTGAACCGCCGCCCCTGCTCGGCGAGCTGCGCGGCGTACGCGTTCGCGCCGACACGCGTAGCTCGGAACCGCCCGCTCCCCGCCGCCACGAACGACCCCGAGAGGACCTCGTCGCCCGGATACTTGATCACGGGCTCCGCCTCGCCGGTCAGCAGCGACTCGTCGACCTCGAGCGCGGCAGCCTCGAGCACCTCGCCGTCGACCACGATCTGATCGCCCGGTTGGAGCTCGAGCACGTCGTCCAGGACGACCTCGGTGAGCGGCAACTCGCGGACCCGGCCTTGGCGGACGATCCGTGCGCGCGGTGACGTCAGCACCGCCAGCGAGTCGAGCGTCCTCTTCGCGCGCAGCTCCTGGTAGATCCCGACGCCCGAGTTCGCGACCAGCACGAACCCGAACAGCGCGTCCTGGATCGGGCCGACGATCAGGGTCACCACCAGGAGCGAGCCAAGAAGCGCGTTGAATCGAGTGAAGACGTTGGCCCGGACGATCTGCCCGACCGTCCGAGACGGGACGGCCGGCACGTCGTTGACCTGGCCGAGCGCGACGCGCTCCGCGACCTCCTGCGCGGTCAGGCCCTCGGCGGCGGGCACGGTCGGCGCTATCGGTCGCCCGGCGTGTCGCGCTCGGCCGTCCACCACGCGTCGAGCTGGCGGAAGGCCTCGTCCTCGTCGATCGGGCCGCGTTCGAGACGGAGCTCCATCAGGTGCTCGAGCGCGCGTCCGACCTCGGGACCCGGTTCGATCCCGAGGTGCTCCATCACCTGCGTGCCGTCGAGGGGCGGACGCATCGCGTCGAGTTTCTCCTCCTCGGCGAGGCGGGCGATCCGTTCCTCGAGATCGTCCTGGAGCGCCTCGAGCTTCTTGGCCTTGAACCGGTTCTGCGTCGTGCAGTCGGCGCGCGTGAGCTGGTTCAGCTCGTCGAGCAGCGGCCCCGCGTCACGCACGTACCGGCGGACCGCGCTGTCCCTCCACTCGGTGTACCCGTGGAAGCGCAGGTGCATCTCGACGAGACGGGCGACGTCGTCCACGACGTGCGCCGGGTACCGCAGCGCCTGGAGGCGCTCGCGCGCCATGCGCGCCCCGACGACCTCGTGGTGGTGGAAGGAGACACCGTCGGGCGTGATCGCGCGGGTCTTCGGCTTGCCGATGTCGTGGAGCAGCGCCGCGAGCCGGAGCGTCGGATCGGCCGTCGCCTCGGTCTTCTCGACGACCGCGAACGTGTGATGCAGCACGTCCTTGTGCTTGTGCACCGGGTCCTGCTCGAGTTGCAGGGCCGCCAGCTCCGGCAGGAACTCCCGGGCCAGGCCGGTCGCGACCACCAGCTCGAGCCCGCGCGAGGGGGCCTCGGCCAGGAGCAGCTTCGTGAGCTCCTCGTTGATCCGCTCCGCGGACACGATCTCGAGGCGGTCGTGCATCTGCTCGATCGCCCGCACCACGCGCGGGGCGGGGACGAGCTCGAGCTGCGCCGCGAACCTCGCGGCGCGGAGCATGCGCAGCGGGTCGTCGGAGAACGCGATCTCGGGATCGAGCGGCGTGTCGAGGCGTTTGGCCGCGAGATCCTTCACGCCGCCGAACGGGTCGAGGAACTCGCCATCGGGCAGGCGGATCGCCATCGCGTTCACGGTGAAGTCGCGTCGCGACAGGTCGGTCCGCAGGTCCTTGCCGAACGTGACCGCCGGCTTGCGGTGCTCCTCCGCGTACACCTCCTCGCGGAACGTCGTGATCTCGAGGACCTGATCCGCC
The DNA here is from genome assembly GCA_036505195.1 of Actinomycetota bacterium. Classification (GTDB taxonomy): domain Bacteria; phylum Actinomycetota; class UBA4738; order UBA4738; family HRBIN12; genus DASSJM01. The sequence goes on along the minus strand of DASXTX010000074.1, from coordinate 1,159 downwards.
TTGCGGGCGCCCACCGTGCCGAACTTCACGCCGACCAGGTACACGCGCTCGGCCCACCCACGTAGGACCTTCGTGGTCTCCCGCGGGAGGGCATCGGTCGCGAAGTCGAGGTCGCCCCCGAGCTCCCGGCCCAGCAGCAGGTCCCGGACCACGCCGCCCACGAGGTAGAGCTCGTGACCAGCCAGGCGGAAGCGCTCGCCGAGCTCGGTGGCGATCGGGGGGATCTCGAGGCGTGCGCCGCCGTTCGGACGCGACCGGTCGGCCATGACGGGCTCAGGATACCCCTGGGTCCTGCGCCGTCTGCGCTACCGTCCGGTCGTGCGCCCCGCCGAGTGGCTCGGGTTCTTCTGGACGCTGCCGAACACCCTCCTCGGACTCCTGCTCGGTGCGCTCACGTTCCAGGCGCCGCGGGCGCACGGCGGCGCGATCGTGTTCGACCGCGTCCCGCGGGGCCTGACTCGGCTCCTCCGGTCGATGCATCGCACCGCGATGACCGTCGGCTTCGTGATCGTCGCGGCGGTCCCGGTCGAGGGACGGCTCCTGGTCCACGAACGCCACCACATCCGCCAGTACATGGCGTGGGGGCCGTTCTTCATCCCGGTCTATCTGCTGCTGGCGATCCCGTTCGGCTACCGTCGGCACCCCATGGAGCGCGCTGCTCGCCGCGCGGCGGGCGAGGACACGTGAAACGCGAGGAAGCCGGTTAGCTCCGGGTGAGCGTGCCGCGAAGTGCGAGCACGAAGTCGTGCGGGCTCGTCGAGGCGAAGCGCGCGTCCTCCTCGGTCACCAGACCCCCCTCGACGAGGCCCACGAGGGCCTGGTCGAACGTCTGCATCCCGTAGAAGCCGCCCTCGCCGATGATGTCGCGGATCTCGATCGTCGCCTCCGGGTCGATGATCCGGTCGTAGACACGGCCTGTGGAGACGAGCACCTCGACCGCGGGGAGGCGTCCCTTACCGTCGGACCGCGTCACGAGGCGCTGCGACACGATCCCGCGGAGCGCGCCCGCGAACGACGTGCGGACCTCCCGCTGCTGCTGGGCGGGGAACAGGTCGAGCAGTCGGTTGATCGTCTCGGTCGAGTCGATCGTGTGCATCGTCGAGATCACGAGGTGACCGGTCTCCGCGGCCTGGATCGCCGACAGGGCGGACTCGGGGTC
>DASXTX010000073.1:0-4534 GCA_036505195.1 Actinomycetota bacterium | reverse complement strand
AGACCCCTCGTGAGGTGCTCCGGTTCCTGTACCTGCACGAGTGGATGCACTGGTACCTGAAGGAGCGCCTCGGCAGGGGCGCGGCCGCCGAGACGGCCTGCGACCGGTTCGCGCTGTTCAACTACCGGCGCCGCCGGGTGACCGAGCTCGACGGCGACGCCGCGTTGGTCCGGCGGTAGGCCGGCGCGCCCGGCCGGACTTCAGAAGTGGATGTTGAAGACCTGCACGACGCCCACGAAGATCAGATAGGCGGCAACGACGTAGTTCAGCAGCTTGGGGAAGAGCAGGATCAGGATCCCCGCTAGGATGGCCAGGATCCCGGGGATCCGAAGGCTCACGCTGATCTCGGATCCTTTCGCCAGCACGTACGACAGATGGAGCACGTCCCGCACCTCCTTCAGTCGGGGCCAAGGATTCCCCATGGCCTCCGTGGCCAAACGATGACCGACTCAGCCCTTTCCGGCGCCGATGGCACCTCGGAGGAGCTCGGTGAACTGCGTGATCCGCAGCTGCCGTCGCCGCTGGGGGTCATCCGAGCGGCGGTGGAACAACCCGGGGTCGAGCTCCTCGGTGACCAGCGCGTCCTGGAACCGTTCGGCCAGCCAGTCGAGCATGGACGCGATCATCTCCGCGTCGACGTCGGCTCTCACCTCGTTCCGCCGGATGCCGAACTCCACGAAGTCGAGCGTCCCGTAGGGGTCCTCCGAGAGCAGGAACCGATTGATGTCCCGCTTCAACGTCAGGTCGGTCCCGTAGTTGCCGATCAGCGACACGCGATAGGGGACCCAGTCCTCGTGGATCAGGTGCTCCGTCCGTTCCAGCCAATACTCAAGCACCGGCCAGAAGCCAGTATCGACGACGTCGCTCGGGGCGTCGAGCCACGCCGGAAGCGACGACACGGCCCGCTTGTAGGTGGTCAGGAACAAGCCGGCCTTGCTCCCGAAATGCTGGAAGATCGAGCCCTTGGCGATGCCGAGCTCCCGAGCCAGGTCCTCCACGCGGGCCCCCTGATACCCGTGCTCGGCGAAGTGGCGCATGGCGGCCTCGGTGATGGCATCGCGCTTGGCGACGGACCTCGGCTTGGTTGACTTCAGGTCACCGACCGTCGTTCACCCTCCGTCTTTCGCGATGCACACTTCTCCTTGTTCGACGGGAGAGATCTGACCGAGAGTCACATGATACGTGAGACGAGGTCGCCGGGGAACGAGGCGACGACCGAAATGCAGCGGACCCCCCGTCGTCGTCCTACCTTTCCCAGGAGACGTTCGAGCGAGAGCGCGAGCGCATCCTCCTCACGGAGTGGTTCTGCGCCGGCCGGGAGGAAGCGCTCCTCGCCCCCGGTCACTTCCTGAAGGTCTGGAATGTCCCATACCATCTGCTCTGTGGCCGATGGTCAGTGGCGTTGCGTTGGGCGGCGGCGACGCGCGAAGATCACCCCGCGAGTCACCCCGAACAGGAGATGTCGTGACGGAGTTCACCAATCGGCTGGCGGTTCTGGCCGATGTCCCCGCACTGACGGTGCTGATGGACGCGGCGATCTCCGAGCTGCAGCGCGGCTTCCTCGACGACGCCGAGATCGCGTCGAGCCGCGCGATCATGGGCATGGACACCCAGCTCATCGAAGATGGGACCTACTTCGTCATGGAGTCCGGCGGCGACCTCGCCGGTTGCGGTGGCTGGAGTCGTCGCGCGACCCTCTATGGCGGCAACCAGACGCCGGGTCGTGACAGCAACCTGCTCGACCCGACGATTCACCCCGCGCGCGTGCGGGCGATGTACACCAGTCCGGCCTTCACCCGGCGCGGCGTGGGGCGTCTGGTTCTTTCGCTCTGCGAGGCGGCTGCCGCAGCCGAGGGTTTTACCCGACTGGAGCTGATGTCCACGCTCTCAGGCGAGCCGCTCTACACCGCGTATGGGTTCCGGCCACTCGAGCGGGTAGTCGACGCGACCGGTGGTGTCCCCGTACCTCTCGTGCGGATGGAGAAGCCTGTCGATCCGAGCCTGCTCGCCTGACTCACGGCTTCAGAACCCACGAGGCTTGCACACCGGCTTGTCTAGTCGATCCAGGCAGGCGGTCCGCTGGATGGCGAGAGTTTGTCTATGTCTCTCGGGCTTCACTCATTGTCGTCGGGAGTGAGCAGCGCTCAGGCTGCCGGGCCACGACCCTGACGGACCGTCAACGGAGTCATGCCGCTGGATCTGTCAAATCCGGCCGTTGCGGCGCTGGCGAGTCGCTCGACTCATCCAGAGGGCCCCGCCCGCGCTTCACCAAGCCGAGAACGAGCAGCACGCAACCCACGATGCCGATCGGAGTGATCACCAGCCTGCCGTCATGAACCAAGTAGAACATGGTAACGGGGAACAAGAATAGGCTCCCAATCACGATCTGAACCGTGCCCCGACGTTGATAAATCACGATCCGAAAAGGCTACTCGGGTCTACGCGTGAAAAAAAACCGCCAAAGGACGTAGGCCGTCGCGAACGGCTTCCTAAGCGGAGGACGCGGGGGAGGATGGAAGGCCGCACTCTGTGCATCTACATACGCCACCTTCGGCACCCCACCATCGTCCAAGAAGATAGGCGTATTGGGCTGCTACGTGGCACGTGTGGGCGGTTACAGGAACATCGGCCCTAGTGGGGGAACCTCCTTTGACCTTCACTTCCATTCCCCTGGGACTGGTAGCAGCATGGCGGCTGGCATGGGGAACCGAGTTGCGGGCGGGATAGGAGTGGTGCTGTGGTTGGGGGCTGGCGTGTGAATTGCGGTCGTACCTGGACTCGGCTGGGGCTGGAAGCTCTTCTTTGAACTCTTCGTGCTAGGTGGTTGTCTGAACCTTGCGCTTGTGTTCGCCGGGGTGCCGAACCTGTTCGAGTGGCTCGGTGCTCGTGTTCGGATGTTTCGACGCCATGGGTGACTGAGGATCGCGAAATCGGTCGGGGCCTACCCGCCTGGCGAAGTGGGCTGTCGAAAGCCTCGGGGACCTGACTGCCGGCAGTTGTTCGGCCACGTCCACGGTGAATCGGATGTCGACCATGTGGATTGGTAGCAGCACCGTCTCTGTTTGTTTGGCGCGTCCAGTCTAGGCGCGAGAGAGACTGAGGGTCGAGGCGTCTAATTGCCGCGTGATGCCGGTACCATGTCGAAGTCGTCGAATATGCCCACCGTGCCACCCTTGGTGTACTCGAAGTAGAGGCCGCCGGCGGGACCCGTCAGCGGAGTGGGATCGACGCCCACGACCACCTCGTTCCCGTCGATCTCAAGGCGGATCTGTGCCTGGCCTTTCCCTCGCGTGCAGGTCAGCCTGAGCGAGAGCGGCTGCTCGAGAGAGACGACCTCGTCGATGTGCTTGCCCTCTCCCATGATCTGCGGACCGGCCGAGGACAATCGGCCGATCGTCGCGTTTGCCCTCACCGGGTCGACGAAGCCGATGTATGCGCTCGAGAGATCGGGTCTGCCAGCACAGAAGAGTCCGATTACGGAAATTCCCGCTCCGTCGATAGAAGCCATGGCCGTGACGATGACGGGACCGTTGAACCCTAGGGGAGAGGGAACCAGCGCTGCCGCGGGCCTCTTATCGCCGACGACGAGCATCCCATCTCGATACTGCGCTATTCCAGTTGCATCCCAACCGGTTGAAGGATCGCTGAAGTCGTCGGCCAGCGACGAGGTCGGTGCCGGAGGAGAGGTGGACGCGTCTGGAATCGGCGACACTGAACTGGTGGGAGACGCGACGTTCGTCGGCGTCGAGTCCGGTTCGCCACCGCAGGCGACCGAGGCGATGCCCAGCACCGATACAAGCACCAACGATGGACGCGCTTGCACGCCTCCAAGTCTATGTCCTGGCTCCCGGTGAATACGGCAGTCGCAGGGGTTCTAACTATCTCGCTTCCGCCTGGGCACCGCCCGCCAAGCTCGGCGTGAGGGACCGGGGCATCCCTGATCGGGAGGAAGCCACGACGTTCTCGTTCACCGGGATCTCGGATCGGGCGCTTCCCCGGTTTGTCGGAGGACGAGCGCACGCGCCACAAGGGGGAGCTGATCTGTCCGAACCTCATGCTCAGCATTCGCCGGACATGTCACGGTGTTCACATTGTCGCCCAAGGGTCCCGGCCGGACCGTGGCTGTGGAGGTCTGGGACCCGGTGGGCCGGCAGGATTGGCGGATCTGCGAGAGCGTGCAACAGGGCATGTCCTCTCGCCTGTTCCGTTTCGGTACCACGCGCCTACAGAGGACATGTCGCTCGATATCCGTCGGTAATGAGCGAGCGCCTCGCCGGCCCGCCGGAAAGCCTGTCTCGCCGGGTGCGGGCCTTCAGTGGGCCATCAGCCGGGCCACGATCTCGTCGTGGACCACCCGGTTGGTCGAAAGGACGCTGCCGCCGTGCTCGAGCGATCCGCCCTCGAACGTGGTGACCCGCCCTCCGGCCTCCTCCACGATCACCTGGACCGCGGCGAAGTCCCACGTGGCCAGTTCCCGCTCGAACATGGCGTCTGCCGAGCCCCGGGCGACCAGCATGTGCCCCCAGAAGTCCCC
>DASXTX010000072.1:0-6670 GCA_036505195.1 Actinomycetota bacterium | reverse complement strand
ACCAGCGTGAACCTCGGGAGGTCGAGGCGGATGCTCCGTGCGCTCGGGCCCTTGCCGAGCACCACGTCGAGCTTGAAGTCCTCGAGCGCCGGATACAGGACCTCCTCGACCGCGCGCGGCATGCGGTGGATCTCGTCCACGAACAGGACGTCGCCCTCCTCGAGGTTGGTCAGGATGGCCGCGAGGTCTCCGGGACGGTCGAGCGCCGGTCCGGAGGTCGGCTGGAACCCCACGCCGAGCTCGTTGGAGACGATCCCGGCGAGCGTGGTCTTGCCGAGCCCGGGAGGCCCGGAGAACAGGAGGTGGTCGACGGTCTCGCCTCGTGCGCGTGCTCCGTCGACCAGGAGCGCCAGCTGTTCCTTGACCCGGTCCTGCCCCACGAACTCGTCGATCCGGCGCGGGCGGAGCGCGGCGTCGAACTCGCGCTCCTCATCCGGAACCTCCGGGTCGACGATCCGCTCCTCTTGGGTCACGTCGGCCATCACCCTACCCCCGTCCCCCTGCTCCAACCCCACCCACCCGCTGGAGGGCTTCACGCAGGAGGTCCTCGACGGGCGCGTCGCCGGTCGGCGCGAGCCCAGCCATCGCGTCGCTCGCCTCTTGCTGCGACAGCCCGAGCGCCAGCAACGCTTCGCGGACGTCGGCGAGCGGCCCGTCGACGATCACGAGCTCCTCCGCGCCGAGCTTGTCCTTCAGATCCAGGACGACGCGTTGCGCGACCTTCTTGCCGACGCCGGGCACGACCGTGAGTGCGCCGATGTCCCCGGAGGAGACCGCCCGTCGGAACGCGTCGGGCGAGAGCACCGAGAGGAAGCTCAGCGCGACCTTCGGGCCGATGCCGTTGACGGTGACGAGCAGGTCGAACAGTTCGCGCTCGTCCACGTTCGCGAACCCGAACAGCGTCATCGCGTCGTCGCGAACGACGAGGCGCGTGTAGACGCGCGCCGGACGACCCACCGGCGGGAGCTTCGCGAGAATCGACGCCGGCACCTGGACGTCGTAGCCGACTCCGCTCACCGAGATCACGACGCGCGTCCCCGAACGCTCGGCGACGTCGCCTTCGAGGAACGAGATCATCGAGCGGCGACCTTCCGCAACCGCGCCTGCGTCAGGTGACACAGCGCGATCGCAGCGGCGTCCACCGCGTCGGGCTGGTCCGGAAGATCCTTGAGTCCGTGGAAGCGTTCGAGTGCCATGCGCACCTGGGCCTTGTCCGCGTTCCCCTGCCCGGTGACGGCCATCTTCACCTCGAGCGAGCCGTACTCCTCCACCTCGAGCCCCGCCTCCGCGGCCGCGAGGAGGATCACGCCGGTGGCCCTCGCGACGATCATCGCGCTCACCTGGTTCGTGTTCCACGCGATCCGTTCGATCGCAACCGATACCGGACGATGCGTCGCGATGGCTTTCGCGACGGCGTCGTGGAGCAGCCGCAACCGCTTCGCATCCGGCAGGTCGGCAGCCGTCCGGACGGTGTCGGCGAACAGCAGCACGGGCTTCCGTTCGTGCCGAGCGACCGCGGCTAGGCCGAGCGCCGACACACCGGGATCCACGCCGAGCACGCACGAATCGAACACCTGTTCAGTCTGTTCGATGCCTGCCACTCGGTCAAACACCTCAGGGGGATAGGAGACGAAACGCCACGCGCGCCGGATGCAACCCTGGCTCCGCGATCTCGCGTCTGTTTGCCGATGGGACCGCCCTCATGCACTTGAGGAGATATAGGGGTGGGCGAAACCGTAACGGGGGCGGCCGCTGGATCCGGTCGCATGCGCTCCAGAGGAGCGAGCCAAGTGGAAGTGAGCTGACTGCGGCTTGGACCGCGGGTTCCCCTGGCGCCGCTCACGGTGCGCCCAGTGCCCCGGTGAAAGACGCCGCGGCCGGGCGACCCAAGTGCACTGGCTGTCAGCAGCGCGAGCGTCGAGCCTCATCCTCAGGTTTGCGTTCGTGATCTAGTCTTGATGCTGAGGCACGCGACTTACTTGACATACGACTTGCATCTCAGCCGAGATATCGAGCCAGCGCGAATCCACCGATGCTTCCGGGATAGTAGTCGTTACCAACCCTCCCAGCCGTGACGATTCGGTCATCCGCATCTATCGCGAGCGCTCTTGCGTAGACTTCGCGGTAGCGGTCGAAGCGGGTGGTCACCTTCCCGTGGTGCCCGAACGTCTGGTCTCGCAACCCGGCCGTGTCGAAGCGCGCGAGCGCAAAAACCCCCCTGATGCTTCCGTACAAAACTCCCGCCGCAACGATCTTACCGTCGGCCTGCACGGCCATGCCATAGGCGTATGAGGATCCCCTTGCGAAGGCGAGAACCTGGCCGTCTCGCCCGAAAGAGAGGTCCCGACTACCGTCGGCGTTGAAGTGCGCGACGGCGAAGGTAGGGCAACTACAGTTCTCGTTTGGGAGGTCGGCGTAGCCATACCCAGCCGCAAAGATCGACCCGTCGGGAGCAAAGAGAGTATCTCCCTCGAAGCTGAAGGATCCGGTCGGCGTCGTCACGATGCCGCTGTCGCCGAACGACGTGTCGATCGAGCCATCGGCGTTGTACCGGATGAGCACAAGTAAGCGCTGTCCGTCCTCCGTGCAACAGCCCGCACCGGCGGCAAGGATCTTTCCGTCCGGTTGAAGCGATAACGCACGCAGACTTGCTCCGCCGATCTCCGTCAATACCATGCCGTCTTCGCCGAAGCTCTCGTCGAGGGATCCATCGTTGTCATACCGAGCGAGGGCGAACGCCAGATGTTCGCCGTTGGCCGTATACGACCATCCGCCGGCGAGGATCTTGCCGTCGGGCTGGACCACGAGTGCGTCCACACCGTCCCCGTTCCGGAAGTCGGTCAATACCCTCCCATCGTCACCGAAGGTACGGTGCAGCGTGCCGTTGGTGTTGTACCTGACGATCGCGAAGTCAGTATCCGGGTTGCAGCAGCGACGGATGTAGCGGGTCAACGCGTAGCCTGCAACGAGCGTCTGACCGCTCGGAAGCGCCAGAAGGACTTCGACCTTGTCGCCCTTGCCGCCTACGTCTGTCGTGACTTGTCCGTCGCGCCCAAAAGACACGTCGAGTGCACCACTCGGCATGTAGCGAGCCACCGCGAAGTCATTGTCATCCTCCACGCGGCCCCCAGCGTCTATGTAGCTGCCCCGATCCCCGGCGACCACGACCCTCCCGTCCGACATGATCCCCATCGCTCGGCCGCCGCTTCCTGCACCGAAACCCGTCACCACTTGCCCTGCTCGCCCAAAGGTTGGGTCGAGCGAACCCGGACCCTCCGCGAGGGCGGGTGAGACGCTTGCTCCTAGGGTGGCTAGGACGAGAAGGCAGAGCGCAAAGAGTCTTCTGGTGGTCCCAAGCGCCGGAACCTTCCTCCGCACTTTGCCCCCTTCTTGGCCCGGCAGTATGGTCCTCAAGCCTCGATCCCCGTCAATCCCCACAAGGCAGATTCGCACCACCAGATCTACAGGACGGACACGCCGTGCTGATCGGGCTCCCGGTGTGCCGCCAAGCGTTTTGACGCGTCGGAGTCAAGGGTGTAGCCGTACGTGCGGCCTCATTCTGAGAGGACGGCGATGGTTTGTGAGGGTTCTATGAGGGTTCTCTGGGGAGAACGCAGGCCGCCTTGATCTATCGTTTGCTCGATGAACGTCGACTGGGCACGAACACTCGCGGTCTACGGTGTCGTCGTTCTGGCCGTCCTAGCCATCGTCGTCGGATACCGGCGGCTTCGCTGCTGACGCTCCAGGGGCGCGCAACCTGGTTCACTGACGTTCTCCGGGGGCAACGATCGCGATGGTGCTCGGGCCAATCGTGGCGCTCGGCGCGGGAGCGGGACCGAGCGTGTCCAGGCGCTCCCGGAGTCGGCGCTCGAGCTCCTCAGGACCCACGGCCCGGCAGGCTACGCATTCCCTCTGTCGCCCGCCCAAGACCCAAGGAAAAGCACTGGGCCGAACCCGTAACGCCGGGAGCCTGGATCAGGCGGGCCAGGGACCTGGTCGTCGTCGGACGCGTCGTCTTGGAATGAACACGCGTGATTGCGTGTGCCTATCTGCTTGTTTAGCGTACGAGACGGGGTCCCAGCAAGGAGGTGGACCACGCGAGTCGCGACCAGTGATCAAGCGAGGACCTGGCCACTCCCTACTGACCGGTTATGCGTCTCATTCGCTGAAGGTCTGGCCGCTGACCTCCGTTCGGCGGGTATTGATGCTCGTGTGACAACAGGGCGCGGCGCACCTCGATTTCGTCTAGATCCCGGCTCTCGTATCGACGATCCCGGAATCCGCGACAGTGAGCGGCAGCGCGCGAACCACAACTTGACCGATCTGCATGCCTCGTCGAGTCTGCCTTTCACCGTCGCGGGTGAGGAGCCCATCTCGCTGCATTGCATTCAGCCGCTTGTATCGATGTGTCGCACAAAAGGGGATCGTGCGCGGTTTGAGTATTGTCGACTGTCGCAAAAGGTACCGAGTGGGCGACGAATTGGTCGTCAGATTCGCGCACTAGTATTCGACGTTGGACAAGCGACTGGCAAGCGGCTGATGGGTGCGGTTGGACTTGAGGGGCTGGGTGGGGCGCCCGCGCCTGCATGGCGTTTCGTGGAGCCGTCTGTTTGTGGCGAAACATCGAGTCAAACGCTTGCGGGGATAGGCCATAGGCCGCTTCGGAATCGGAGTTCGTGTCCCAGCCCCGTCTATTTGCCGTTCGGAGGCCGGTCAAGGGTGGGGGGCTGGGGTGGCGGTCGGCGCGCGGCGGTGCAGGAACCCGGACAGGCGACTGGCGGCCCTGCTGAGAGACAACGGCTGCCTGTACACGACCTGGCACCGCGGCGGCGCCAATCGCAGACTAAGCTGTCGACAAGGAAGGATTGCCCCATGTCATCGGCAATCCGCGCCGATGATCGCGGCCAGCACAGGCCGGTCAGCGTCGCACACGGCGGCCTCAAGTCCTCCCGCAAGATCCGCCCACGCGATCGTCCACTTCCCACCTTGGCAGGCGTTGAAGCGCACGCCGACGATCCACCTCGGCTCGATCCGGGCGATCCGGGTCGCACGCACGAACGGCAGGGGCGGCGTGGCGTCGGGGTCGGCGACGGCGAAGAGCGGTCCTCCGCGGGCCTCCTCCCGCAGCCACCGAGGAAGGTCGCCGCAGGTCGGCGAGTAATGGATCTCGTTGATGTAGAACGCCGCCGGGCAGTCGAACGCGCAGTTGTCCCGCTGGATCAGGAACACGTCGTGCCCATCGACGGTGGTTCTTTCGGAATCAGGAATGCCCGCGCAGGAGACGAGAAATACGATTGCCACGAGCATCAGCGACGTCGTCCGTCCCATGGGAGGAAGTATGCGACTTACTCTCTGGCTAGCTCCTCGACTTGCTTGATGACGCCCACCAGTTCTTCATCAACTTCTTCCGGCTTCAACTCCCGAGGAGTGATTGGTTACCAAGGGCAACGCCATACTCGTCCTGCAGGATCAGTCCACGACTCTCAGCAGCGAGGGTCGGGAGCGGAGTCTCACACCCCGAGACCTGTCCAGGTTCCTGCACAGCCGCGCCGACCGCCACCCCAACCCGTCAAGGGTTGAGGGGGTTAGGAGCTCGAACGCCGTCCGGCGCCCCCTGCTTCCGGACGCAATCCTTGGCCGAGCGGCACCGAGGAGAAACTTCCGAAACGATCTGGACGGGACCGCAGAGCGAAAGAGGCGGCACGATTGTATGGACTGCGGCAGCCCTCCGTTCGGCAGCTCACTCGCAGATGCCCGCTCCCGCCCGCACAAGGACACACGACCCATGACACCTTGGGGCGAGGGTTTGAAGCTGACCGTTTGACCGATGCGAGGTGGGCCTGCCCAGCCGGTGCGGCCAGCAACTTGCCCAGTCTGCGGCGGTGTTCAGGCAACGAGCAGGCGAAGGCCAAGCTCCGCTGCATCGAGAGCGACGAGGTCGCGGTTGCGTTCGGCCCACCGGCCTGAGACAAGGTCATCACGGAGGCTGCGCACTGCCCGCTGCTCGACATCCGGCCCGACTCTCGCCCACACCGATACTCCGCGACGAACATGATCGTCCAGGTATGCCTCCGGCCGACGCCAGTAGGCCTCGAAGATGCCGTCAGCGCAGTCCCACGGGATGAGCACCGGCTCCGTGCGGGCTCCGATCGCGCGGGCCTGCTCGGTCAGCGAAGGCCGGCCGGCGACGAGGTCGGCGACCTCAGTCAGGTAATCGCGAGTCAGCCAGAACCGACGACGCCATCCGGTGTCACTGCTGTCGTGCGTGAACACCACCACGCGGCGAGCCACGCGCCGCATCTCGCGCAGGCCCGCGATCGGGTCCTGCCAGTGATGCACGGTGGAAAAAGCCATCGCGGCGTCGAAGGACTGGTCCTCGAACGGAAGGCTCTGCGCGACGGCAGCCACGCACGGCGCTGCCCCCGCGGGACGCTGCGCACGCATGAGCGCCGACGGTTCCACCGCGGTTACGTCACGGCCGGGGGGCTCGTAGGAGCCGGTGCCAGCCCCGACATTCAATACCGTCCGTGCATCGCCGAGCGCAGCCCAGATCCTTGCGGCGATCCGCGGCTCGGTGCGCCGCGTCACGGTGTAAGCGGCTCCGATGGTGTCGTACAACTGCGCGCTGGACATGACCCTGCCCTTCATAACATTGGATGCGCTGAATGGT
>DASXTX010000071.1:0-25027 GCA_036505195.1 Actinomycetota bacterium | reverse complement strand
GATCGCGTGCTCCATCCGCTTGGCCTGCGTCATCAGTTGATAGAGCAACCGCTCGTCGTCCTTGCTCTCCTGATCGGTGGACAGGGTTCGGGCGAGTTCGAAGATCGCCGACAGCGAACGCTTCACGTTGACCGACAGCGCGTCCACGACCTCGGTGGCGGCGCCGGGGGTCATCGACGGGACCTCCTGCACGAAGGATCCGGGCTCGTCGCGATGTTCGACGGTCTCCTGGAGCCGAGCGAGCGATCCCTGGGCCTCGAGCACACGCGCTCGAGCATCGGCGGCATCGACCTCGGCCAGGACGGCCTGCGACGCCACCTGCTCCTCGAGCACCTCGTTGCGTCGGACGAGCGCGCTCGCGAACGCCGCCGCGGCGTCGAGCTCGCCCGTGACGACGGCGAGCTTGGCCGTCAGGTCCTCGGCCTCGGCTCGCGCGGCCTCGAGCTCCGGGTTCTCGTGCTCGCGGGCGGCCTCGGTCTCGGCGGTCTCCGCTCGCTCGGCCATCTCGTCCGCACGGACCTCCGCACGCTCCGCCCGGGCCGCGAGCTCGGTGACGAGCCCCTCGGCGCGTTCCGCGCGATCGGCGAACTCGTTCGAACGGGTGTCGCCTTCCTCGATCCGGCCGGAGAGTTCGATCGCGCGGGCCTCGGCGGCTTCGGCCCGTGCCTCGGCTCGGGCGACCTCCGCCTCGAGCGTGTCGCCCTTCGCGGTCGCGGCCTGCAGTGATGACCGGACCGCGTCGAGCTCGTTCCGCGCCCCGGCGAACTGCGCTTCGCGATCCCTCAGTTGATCCCTCGCCGTCTCGAGCGCCGCGTTCGTGTCCTCGAGCGCGGGGGTGAGGTCCGGCAAGGACTCGAGCTCGGTGACCCGCTGCGACAGTTCGGACGCCTTGGCCTCGGCGAGGGTGGCGCGCTCGATGTGTTCGTCCATCCGGCTGATGAGCGCCGTTGCCTCGGCCCAGGCCGCCTCTGTCTCCTCGCGCGCATTCGACAGATCCGTCGAGACGGCGTCGAACGAGGAGCGTGTCTCGGCCGCTTGGGCCAGGGCTCGCTCCTCGTTCGACCGTGCGGTCTGGAGATCGAGCCGTGCCGCTCCGAGCGCCGCCTTCGACGCCGAGAGCTCCTTGCGAGCCTCTTCGAGCGCCGCGGTGGTCGTCTCCTGCTCGTTTCTGATCGAGTCGAGCTCGGCCTGCGTCGAGTGGCGCACACCCGACGAGGACGTCGCCTCGGCTTGGACGGCATGCAGCTCGGCTCGAACGGCATCGAGCTCCGCGCGCGCGCCCTCGAGCTCCGCGTTGCCGAGCTCCTGCTCCCCGCGAACGACCTCGAGGTCGCCGCGGGAGACCACCAGCTGCTCCCCGAGGGCCTCCACCTTCTGGAGCGCGGCACCGAGCTCGTCCCTCGTCGTCTCGAGCTCGGCGTGGGTCTGCCGGAGCTCGCCCATGAGATCCGGTTGGCCTTCGAGCTCGCGGAGGTCGGCGTTCAGATCGAGCACCTTGGCCTCGGCGTGGGCGGCTCGAGCCGACGACTCCTGATACCGGTCGCCGAGCTCGGTCATCTCGCGGCTGATGATCTCGAGGTTCGCCCTCGCGGCGTCCAGCTCGCCGCGGAGGTGTTCGTCGGCGCCCCGGAGCGCGTCGCGCTCGGCGGCGATCGTGTCCCGTTCCGCGGCGAGGACATCGCGCTCGGCGGCCGCGGCTTCGAGCTCGGTCTCGGCTGTCCGCCGCGACTCGAGCTGCCGCTGCGCCTCCTCGTGCTGCTGCTTGATGATCGCCAATTCCGACCGAGCGGCCTGGAGCTCGTTCTCGATCAGCCGGGCGACCTCCTCGCGGACGGTCACGCCGGCCCGGAGCTCGGCCTCGGCGCGCCCCGCCTGTTCCTCGGCGGCCCGGACCCTCGAGTCGAACTCACCGATCGAGGTCTCCTTGGCGGCGAGCGCTTCCTTGGTTCGGGCGAGGTCGCCCGCCAGGCGCTCGAGCTCGCCCCTCAGGTTCGCCTCCTCCGTCCGCGACGACTCGAGCGCCTTCTGCGCCTGCAGCAGGTTCTTGCGTTCCCGGCGCAGGTCGTCGACGCCGCCGAACCCGCTGGATCGATAGCTCGGACGGCCGGAGGTGCGGATGGCGGCCACCAGTGCGAGGAACGCGAGGAACCCTGCGGCGATCGACGCGTAGATCCAGGGACGACCGGCGGACGAGGCCTCGTCCGGACGGATGACCTCGGCCACGACCGGCGACCCCTCGTCTTTGCCCGCCGCGACGGGGACGAACGTGTGCACGGATCCGCCGGTGGTCTCGGTCTGGGTCCCGTTCGACAGGACACGCGAGATCTGGTCCCGGAGTCGTCGATCCTGGATGCCGATCAGGGTCGGGTCCGCCGAGAACACGATGACCGCGTCGGTGCTCCAGATCGTGATCGATTCGCTGGGGTCGAGCAGCCCGCCTTCGACGAACGAGGAGATGGTGTCGGCTCGGGCCGCGTCCATCGGTCCCTCGACGTCCTCGCGCGTCAGCCTCGACGCGACGGCCTGGGCGGCATCTTCGGCCGACCGACGCGCTTCGAGCGACAGCCGGTCGTCCACCTTGCCCGCCTGCAGGTACGCGAACGCGGCCGCACCTGCGAGGGCAAGTGCGAGCACCGCGAATGCCACTCTCCGCGCCCCAGCGGCAACGCTCACGCTCAGATCCTGCCTTCCGTACGTCGATCTCCGGGATCGCTCCCTGTATCGGCCGGCCGGGGGGTCGACGTAAGCCCTTCGCCGCACGAGTTCCGCGGCGGTCCGTCGACCGGTGGACGGGCGACCGGGCGATGGGTAGCAGCCTCCGAACGGGGTCGGTCAGCGCCCGGCGGGGTCGTTCGGGACGACCTCGGACGAGACCTCGTCCCACGAGGTCCCGCTCCAGCGCAAGGTCGACTCGCGGAACGCGCTCGGGCAGCAATGCGGGTCGCCGGCGTGGAAGACGGCCTCGCGGATCCGGAGGTCACCGCCCGAGATCGCGATCTGCGTGTCGCACGCCTCGCGGCGGAAGATCTCGCTCGCGTCGCCTGCGGTGGTAGCGATGACCCGGTACGTCCCGCAGGCACCGCTGCCCCCGACGTCCTCGAAGCTCAGGACGTCGGGGATCGCGTCACCCGTCAACTCGCCGGCGTCGACGCGGATCCCGAACACACCGAGGCGCACCGGGTCCGTGAAGGCGTACACGGCGCGCCAGCTCTCGTCCTCGGATCGTTGCCACACGACGAGACCGTTCCGCCGACGGAGGAGGCTGCCGTCGAACCAGGTGAGGACGATCTGCTCGATCGGGTCCCGGAGAGTGGAGTGGCTCGCGTAGCTGGCTCCAGACGGTACGAGCGGGGTGAGGTCCCTCGACGCGATCAGCGCGAGGTCGTCGGCGTCGTCCACGATCGACGGCATGCCCTCGGGGAGTCGAACGTCGGGATCCTCGGCCGGACCGGGGCTCGGGCTCGAGGGCTCGGTGGTGGGTGCCGGTGACGGTGTGATCCGCGTGGTCGTCGGAGCGGTCGTCGAGGACGGTGAGGGGGCAGGTTCGTCCGAACCCGAACAGGCCGCCCCGGCGATCGCGAGGATCGCGACGAGGGGAAGGAGGCGACGCACTCGGGCATGCTACCGGCACCCCGCCGCCTAGAATCCGCACATGGAGCATCTCGAACCCCGACGCGTGGCCTCGAGCCAGGTGACGCTCGTTCAGCTGATGGAGATCACCGACGCCAACATCGCCGGCCTCGTGCACGGGGGGGTCGTGATGAAGCTCGTCGACACGGCGGCGGGGCTCGCCGCGTTCAAACACGCCCGCGGTCTGTGCGTCACGGTCTCGATGGACGAGATGTCGTTCCTCGCGCCGGTCCACGTGGGGGACACCGTGACCGTGAAGGCGTCGGTGAACCACGTGGGGACGACCTCGCTCGAGATCGGCGTCCGTGTGGAATCCGAGGAGCTCGAGACGGGCACGAAGACCCACACCTCCAGCGCGTACCTCGTGTTCGTCGCGCTCGACGACGATGGCAAGCCGAGACCGGTCCCACCGCTGATCGCCGAGACCGAGGAGGAGCAACGCCGTCAGCGCGAGGCCAAGATCCGGCGCGAGACGAGGATCGCGCACCGTGAGGCGATCGCCGAGCTTCGCCGAGGCGTCTGAGAGCATGGAGACGTGAGCGACCCGTTCGGTGCCCGGGCGCGACTGGAAACCGGCAACGGTCAGGTCGAGCTGTATCGGCTCGCGGAGGTCGCCGAGCTCGACCGGCTGCCGCACACCGTCAAGATCCTGCTCGAGAACCTGCTCCGCCGGGCTGGCACCCGCGACGTCTCCGACGATGACGTCCGGGCGCTCGCGTCCTGGCCGCGGGAGCCGCCGCCCGCCGACCTGGCGTTCATGCCCTCCCGCGTGCTGATGCAGGACTTCACGGGCGTGCCCGCGGTCGTCGACCTGGCCGCGATGAGATCGGCGATGGAGCGTGCCGGCGGCGACCCGTCCAGGGTTTCCCCGCTGGTGGACGTGGATCTGATCATCGATCACTCGGTGCAGGTCGACCTGTTCCGCTCGCCGCAGGCGTACGAGGCGAACATCGAGTGGGAGTACCGGCGCAACGGGGAACGGTACGCCTTGCTGCGGTGGGCCCAGCAGGCGTTCGACGGCATCCGCGTGGTCCCGCCCGGTGCGGGGATCTGCCACCAGGTGAACCTCGAGCACCTCGGGCGGGTGGTCGCGGTGCAGGAGGGCGTGGCGCTCCCGGACACGCTCGTCGGGACGGATTCCCACACGACGATGGTGAACGGGTTGGGGGTCCTCGGGTGGGGCGTGGGCGGGATCGAGGCCGAGGCCGCGATGCTCGGCCAGCCGATGTTCCTGCCGACGCCGCTGGTCGTGGGGGTCCGGGTCGCGGGCGCGCTCCCGGCCGGAACGACGGCGACCGACCTGGTCCTCACGCTCACCCAGATGCTCCGCGAGCACGGCGTCGTCGGGAGGTTCGTCGAGTTCTTCGGGGACGGGTGCTCGACCCTCGAGCTCGCGGATCGCGCCACGCTCTCGAACATGTGCCCGGAGTACGGTGCCACGTCCGCGTTCTGGCCGGTCGACGGGGAGACGCTGCGCTACCTGGAGCTCACCGGTCGCGGCGACCGGATCGACCTCGTCGAGCGCTACACGAAGGAGCAGGGCCTGTTCCGCCGTGACGGGGATCCCGAGCCCACCTTCACCGAGATCCTCGAGCTCGACCTCGCCGCGATCGAGCCGTCGGTCGCCGGACCGAAACGACCGCAGGATCGCGTCCCGCTCTCGCGCGTCTGGGGTTCGTTCGTCGAGGCCTTCCGCGACCGGCTCGAACCCGATCCCGAGGCGACCGAGGTCGGCCGGCTCGTGGACGAAGGGGGGAACGCGGAGGTCGCGGTCGACCGCGACGAGACGGTGGAGCCCGGGACCGATGAGCCGGTCGCGCTCAACCACGGTGCGGTCCGACACGGTTCGGTCGTGATCGCCGCCATCACGAGCTGCACGAACACCTCGAACCCCGCCGTGATGCTCGCGGCCGGCTTGCTCGCGAAGAAGGCCGTCGAGGCGGGGCTGGACACCAAGCCGTGGGTCAAGACGTCGCTCGCTCCGGGTTCGCGCGTGGTGACCGAGTACCTCGACGCGGCCGGGCTGACGCCCTACCTGGACAAGCTCGGCTTCTCGCTCGTGGGATTCGGGTGTACGACCTGCATCGGGAACTCCGGACCGCTGCCCGACGAGGTGGCGAACGCGGTGACGGAGAACGACCTCGCCGTGGTCGCGGTGCTCTCCGGGAACCGCAACTTCGAGGGGCGGATCCATCCGCTGGTCCGAGCGAGCTACCTCGCGTCGCCGCCGCTCGTGGTCGCCTACGCACTGGCGGGACACGTGGACGTCGACCTGTCGAGCGACCCCCTTGGGACGTCGGCGGACGGCAGGTCGGTCACGCTGCGCGACCTGTGGCCGACGCCCGAGGAGGTCCGGGCGGCGATCGCGGCGTCGGTCTCAGCTGAACAGTTCGAGCGCGAGTACGGGCGGATCTTCGACGGCGACGATCGGTGGCGCGCCCTCCCCACGCCCGAGGGTCCGGTGTACGCGTGGGATCCGAATTCGACGTACGTGCGCGAGCCGCCGTTCTTCGCGGACCTCGCCCCGGCACCCGTCGAACCATCGGACATCTCCGGCGCGCGGTGCCTCGTCAAGGTGGGTGATTCCATCACGACCGATCACATCTCGCCGGCAGGCTCGATCAAGCCGGATTCGCCCGCGGGGCGATACCTACTCGACCACGGCGTCGAGCAGCGCGACTTCAACTCGTACGGCGCGCGGCGAGGGAACCACGAGGTGATGATGCGCGGGACGTTCGCCAACGTCCGTCTGCGCAACGACCTGGTTCCGGACCGGGAGGGTCCGTGGACCACCCACCTGCCCGAAGGTGAGCTGATGACGGTCTACGACGCGGCGATGCGCTACCAGCAGGAGGGCGTTCCGCTGGTCGTGCTCGCGGGCAAGGAGTACGGCAGCGGTTCCTCGCGCGACTGGGCGGCCAAGGGTCCTGCGCTCCTCGGCATCCGCGCTGTGTTCGCGGAGAGCTTCGAACGGATTCACCGGAGCAACCTCGTCGGGGTGGGGGTGCTCCCGCTGCAGTACCTGCCGGGCGACTCGGCCGCCACGTTGGGACTCGACGGGACCGAGACCTTCGACGTCTCGGCGATCGCGGGTGGGATCGAGCCGGGGCAGCGCGTGCGGGTCACCGCCCGTCGACCGGGGGGCGAGGAGACCGCGTTCGAGGCCGTCCTGCGGATCGACGGCGCCGCAGAGGTGGACTACGAGCGGCACGGCGGCATCCTGCAGATGGTGCTCCGGGAGATGCTCGCCGGATCGTGATCGATCCGAGGTGGACGTGGGTCAGGCCGTCGTGACCGGCGCCGCCCAGATCGGAGGCGTCGTCGGGGCGTCTGAGCACGAGGACGGCTCGACCGTCACGGCCAACACCTCGGAGCCGGTCACACGGTTGTCGGCGAACCCGAACACGGATCCGTCGTCGCCGGGTCGAACGCAGATCGCGGCGGCGGGCGTCTTGCCCTCGATCACCCACAGCTCGTAGACCTGGTCCTCCGGGAGCGGCTCGAGCCCGGAGCCCTGCAGGTAGATCCCGGCTTCGCCCGGCGTGAACGCCGCGGTAACGGTCCCGGTAAGGCTCGGGTCCTGCGGCTCGAGGGCCAGCACCGTCGCCTGCCCGGGCACCTCGGCACCGCCGCCGAACACGGCCGCCCCCACGATCGCGCCGCCGACGAACAGCACCACGGCCGCCGCCACGGCGACGAGCGGGCGCCACCGGCCCGCGGCACGGCCCGGTCGGGACGCGGGTGCCTCGCCGAGCGCGAGACCGATCGTCTCCTCGGCGAAGCCCGGGCGAAGGGCGACCGGGTCGAGCGCGAAGGCCAGCCGGCCCGCGACCTCCCCGTACTCGACCTCGAGTCGGCGGCACTCCTCGCAGTCGGGGCCGTGCGACGCCATCAGGCGCTCGAGCTCGGCCTGCTCCTGCGGATCGAGCCCGCCGATCGAGCGGATCGCGATGAGCTCCTCGATCCTCTCGTGACTGCGCATCATCGTGGCAGCCCCCCGATCGAGGTGCGGAGGCGTTTCATCCCGAGCAGGGTCCGAGACTTCACGGTCCCGAGCGGCAGCCCGAGCTTCTCCGAGATCTTCGACTGCGATATCCCGTCGAAGTACATGAGCTCGATCACCTGACGCTGTTCGTCTGGGAGACCATCGAGGGCGGCGCGGACGGCCTGGCGTTCCTCCGGGAGTCCGATCTCGTCGACGACGTCCTCGGCCGGGTCGGGCTGGATCATCGGCTCCGAGAGCTGTGACTCCGCGGTCCGCCGTCGCTGTGACTCCTCGCGGCGCACGGCGTCGACGGCGCGGTGATGGACCATGCCCATCAACCACGCGCGGACCGACCCGCGCTGCGGGTCGTAGCCGCCCGGGTTCCGCCACACGGCCAAGAACGCTTCCTGCACGATCTCCTCCGCGAGGAACGGTTGTCGTACGACGCGGCGCGCGAGCGACATCGCGCTCGGCGAGTAGCGCCCGAACAGCCCCCGGAACGCTTCCCCGTCCCCCCGGCGGATCCGCTGGACGAGATCCCGGTCTCGGGTCTCGGCGAGGTCGTCCGTCACGGCAACCTCCTCCCGCGACGCGCGGGCACCGAGCGCCTCGAGGAGCGAAGAGGGAGCCGTTTCGTGTCGTCCGTTCCTCGTCGGGCATTCGCAGCACGGTCGTGCTCGGATCGTCGCGCCCGGTCGGGCCGGGAAGTTCTCATGTATCCGGCGGCCCCCAGGAGCCCGGCGCCTCCGAGGGACGTCGCATGCGGCGGTCGGCCGCGGCGATCAGCTCCTCGAGCGGGACCGGATGCTCCGGGTCGTACGACGCCGCCCCGACCGACACGGAGGGCCCGGTCTCGTGCCCGGTGTCGGCGTTGTGAGACGCGACGGCCTCGATGATCCGCTCCAACACGATCGGCTCCGAACCCGGTTCTGCGCCCGGGAGGAGCACGCAGAAGGCCCCCGAGTCGACCCGCGCCACGACATCGGAGATTCGGACGGCCGAGCTGATCACCGTGGCGGCGTCGGCGACCGCCGCCTCACCCGGGGTCTCGCCGGCCTCGTCCACGCGGAGGAACACGATCAGCACGGGATTCTTGGACCGGTCGGCCAGCCGGAAGTGGTGGTTCGCGAGCAGGTCGAAACCCCGGATGTTCAGCAGCCCGGTGAGCTCGTCGAACGCCTGGAACCGGCGCAGCCCAGCCTCGACCTTCCGCAGCGTGGCGGCGTAGCGGACGGCACGGGCGACCAGGTCGGCCGCGGCGTCCGGAGGCACGACGTCGCTCGCGCCCGCCCCGAACGCATCCATCGGCTCGGCGAGAGCGTCGCCGACGACGATGACCGGGACCTCGGGCGCCCGCTCGCGCAGGGAGACGATCACGTCGGTGCCCGTCGCGTCGGGCAGGTCGAGCGAGGTCACCACCACGTCGATGCCGCCGTCGGCAAGGTTCGCGAGCGCGCCGAGCAGATCCTCCGCCCGTTCGAGCGTGCACCCCTCGAGAGGGCCCGGATCGACCCCGACGGCGAGGACGGACAGCTTCGGGTCGCGCGCGGCGCTCATCGGCAGAAGCCTATCCCGACCGCGTCGGCGGCCGTCGCAACAACCTCAGGGTGTCAGCCCAAGGCGGAGCGGATCGACGCCAGCGACGAGGGGTTCTCCAGGCTCGAGAGGTCGCCCGGATCCTCGCCCACGACCGTCGCGCGGATCGCCCGCCGCAGGATCTTTGCCGAGCGCGTCCGCGGGAGCTCGGGGACCACGAGCACGCGCGCCGGCCGGAACGCCTTGCCAAGATGCTCGGCAACGAGCGCCGAGAGCTCGCCCGCGAGACCGTCCGATACCTCGCCGTTCGCGACCACGAAGCACCAGATCGCCTCGCCCTTGACGTCGTCGGGCACGCCGATCACGGCGGATTCGGTCACGGCGGGGTGCAGCGTCAGGATGCTCTCGACCTCTGCGGGGCCGAGGCGCTTGCCCGCGACGTTCATCGTGTCGTCGCTCCGACCGTGGAGGAACCACTGGCCGAGCTCGTCCACGCTCGCCCAGTCGCCGTGGCACCAGACCCCGGGGAACCGGCGCCAGTACGCGTCCAGGTAGCGTTCGGGATCGCCGCGCAGGCCCCGGGTCATGCTCGGCCACGGTTTCCGGCAGACGAGCTCACCGACCTCTCCCGGGCCCGCAACCGTCCCGTCCGGTCGGAACACCGCGACGTCCATCCCGAGGGCCGGGCCGCGCAGCGAGCAGGGTTCGAGCGGGCTGATCGGGTGGGGGGACAGGAAGCAGGCGCCGACCTCGGTCCCGCCCGACAGGTTGATGATCGGCCGCCGGCCCCCGCCGACCTCCTCGGAGAACCACCGGTAGGGCTCGGGGTTCCAGGGTTCGCCGGTCGACGCGAGGATCCGCAGCGACGAGAGGTCGTGGGATCGGACCGGGTCCTCGCCCGACGGGATCAGGGCGCGTACGAGCGTGGGTGAGACCCCGAGGTGCGTGATGCGGTGTCGCTCGACCATCGACCAGAGCCGGTCCGGCCCGGGGTAGTTGGGTGCGCCGTCGTACAGGAACACCGTAGCGCCGAGCGCGGTCGCGCCCACGATCTCCCACGGCCCCATGATCCAGCCGAGGTCGGCGAACCAGAACAGGAGATCGCCCTGCCGGACGTCGGTCTGGTACGCGACCTCCTCGGCGATCTTGACCAGGAACCCTCCGTGGACGTGGACGGCGCCCTTCGGTGTGCCGGTGGTCCCGCTCGTGTACGCGATGAACAGCGGGTGTTCGGGATCGAGGTGCGCGGTCTCGAACCGATCCCCGTTCGACGAGAGCAGCTCGTCCCACCGGAGGTCGCGCGCGGCCTCCCGAGGAACGTTCGAGCGGCCCATGCGGTCGACGACGACGACGTGCCGGACCGAGTCGGTCGCGGCCACCGCTTCGTCCGCGATCTCCTTCATCGGCACGACCTTTCCGCGCCGCGGGAACCCGTCGGCCGTGATCAGCACCGTCGCCTCCGCGTCCTCGAGCCGCTTCGCGATCGCGTCCGCGCCGAACCCCGAGAACAGCGGCAGCCACACCGCGCCGAGCTTCGAGCACGCCATCACGGCCACGACCGCCTCCGGCGTGGGCGGCAGGAAGATCCCGACCGCGTCGAGCGCCCGCACGCCGAGCATGGCGAGCCCGTTCGCCAACCGGTCCGAGGCTTCGCGCAGCTCGCGGTACGAGACGCGGCGGGTGGTTCCCTCCTCTCCCTCCCACGCGATCGCGGTGGCGTCGGGGGTGCGCTCGGCCCAGCGGTCGACGCAATTGTGTGCGAGGTTCACCGAGCCGCCGCCGAACCAGGTCGCCCACTCGATCCCGCGGGTGGTGTCGAGGATCGACGAGTACGGCTCGTAGAACTCGAGCCCCAGATCGCGGATCGCCGCATCCCAGAACCACTCGACGTCCGAGGTCGAGCGTTCGATCAACTCCACCTCGGCGGCGATGCCGTGGGCGCGCATCAACCGAGTGACGTTCGCCCGCTCCACGACCTCGGGCGAGGGTCTCCACACGATCGTCACGGCCTGCCCCGCTTCCATCTCCGGGCGTACGGGTACGCTCTGCTCCTCGGGAACGGCGCCGTTCCCGAACCCAGCCTATGACCCCGGACGACATGAAGAGCCCCACGACGCCGACCGACGACGTCCCAGGCCCCGAGCGCTCGGGTGCGCACCCGCATGTTCGGCGGGTGTTCCTCGGCGCGACCGCCACCCTGTCCGCGTTCGTCACGGTGGTGGCGGCGATCGCGATGGGCTCGTACTTCTGGGCGGGTTCTCAGATCGAACACATCCCACCTCTTCCTGCATCCGCCACCGGTCCCACCGGTCCGCAGGACATCGCCGGCAGGTGCGACGAGCGCGCGTGCAACTACCTGCTGCTCGGCAGCGACTCCCGCAAGGGCCTGACGCCCGAGGAGCTGATCGCGTTCGGGACCGACGCGCACATCGGCGGCGAGAATCGCTCGGACACGATCATCCTCGTGCACACACGGCCCGACCAGAGGAAGGTCGTCTTCGTGTCGTTCCCGCGCGACCTGTGGGTCGACATCCCGGGGATGGGGGAGGGCAAGATCAACTCCGCGTTCGAGGGCGGCGTGAGCGGCGGTGGGCCGCAGCGTGTGGCCCGGACGATCCGGAGCATCAGCGGGATGCAGATCCACCACGTCCTGTACGTGAACCTGCTCGGGTTCCAGCGGGTCGTCGACGCGCTCGGCGGCGTCGACATGTGCGTCCCGTACCCGATGAAGGACCCCCTCACGCTGCTGGATATCCCGGCCGGCTGCCAGCACTTCGACGGGCGGACGGCCCTCGCGTACGTGCGCACCCGGCACCAGCCCTGCGACACCGTGCCGGACTTCGCGCGGATCAGCCGGCAGCAGCAGTTCCTGCGCGCGGTGATCGCGAAGTTGCTCCAGCCGGGCGAGCTCCTGAAGCTGCAGGACCTGATCCCCCAGCTGCTCGGGAACCTCGTCGTGGACGAGGGGCTCAACCCCGCCGAGCTCGTCTACCTCGCGGGGCTCCTCAAGGACGTCGGAACGGAGAACGCCGACTTCCGCGCGCTGCCGACGGTCCCGGAGGGGATCTACGACTCGGACGGGACGTTCGTCTCGATCGTCCGCGCGGTCCAACCCGACGCCGACGAGCTCCTGCGCAGGATCCGCGAGGGCAAACCGCTCGGCGACCTCGGCCAGGAGCTTGCGCAGACGCCGCCCTCACCGGCCAACATCGTCGTCTCGGTCGTGAACCGCGACGGGAGCCCGGTCGCAACGAACGTGTTCGACATCCTCACCGAGGGCGGGTTCAACACCTCGCCCGGCGTCGTCGATCTCACCGAGATCCAACCGCCGACCAAGGGCGCGATGATCCTGTTCGCCCCCGGCGCCGAGCCGATGGCCAAGGTCGTGGGGACCTATTTCGGCAACCTGGAGCTCGTCCCGGCGCCGCCGGGGACGCTGCCGAGGGGGCAGGACGTGGCGGTCGTCGTCAGCGGCCGCTACCAGATCCCACCGCCGAACACCGACGAGCCCGTGGAGTGCCCGAACGAGCGCTGACGACGGTGCCGACCGCGGCGGCCGAGCTCCGCGCCGCCCCGAGGGAGACGCCGACACCGTTGGTCGATCTACGAGCGCCGAGCCAGGGCCTCGTCCAAGGCGCCGAACGCGACCTCGGGCACGTAGCGGCGGCGAACCAGGTCCCGGCCGTTGCGGCTGAGGGTCGTCCAGGCTGCGTCTTCCTGGATCACGAACTCGAGCGATGCGACCATGCCCTCACGATCGTCGCCGACGAGCAGGTGCTCGCCCGAGGACACCTCGAGACCCGCGGCGCCGTCGGGGCCCGTCACGACCGGCACGCCGCGGGCGAGCGCGTTCAGCACCTTCACCTTGGTGCCCGAACCGCCGACGCCGACGTCGAGGAAGCACCGAGCCCGCCGGTAGAGGACCTCGTCGTCGTCGACCGGGCCCGCGAACTCGGCGCCGCGGCTCTCGTGGACCTGGCGGACGAGTCGCTCCGCCGCCCCGGATCCGGCCACGACGAGCCGGGCGTCCGGCACGCGTTCGAGCAGCGCCGGGAAGTCGTCCCCCAGGAACCGCGAGAGCCCCTCGGCGTTCGGCGGCCACGAGAGCGTTGCCAGGAACAGCAGAACGGGTTCGGGTGGCGGGGTGAGCTCGGGGCGCTCGAGCAGCGCCGGGTCGGCGACGTTGGGGAGCAGGGCGATCTCGGGGCGGGTAGAGACGAGGGCGGCGAGAGTGGCCCGGTCGCGTTCTGAGACCGCGAACACCACGTCGAATCGCGCGAGCAGAGCCGCCTCGTATCGTCGGACACGCCGGGCCTCCAGCCGGACCAACGCCCTGCGGACCGGGTTGGTCTCGAGCTCGGCGTGCCGGCGCCACATCACGTGCTCCGCGTTGTGCTCGTGGAGCAGGCGGATGCCCGCGAACCCCTCGGGCACGTACTGCGCCATCAGCCAGCCGTCCACGAAGACGGCGTCGTGCTCGCCGGACTCGAGCAGGCGGGCGACGCGCTCGGCCATCCTCGCGCTCCGGTTCCGCTCGATGCTGAGCGGCACGCCCCCTGCGTAGCTCGACAGGAGGTGGCGGAGGGATCGGCCCCGTTCCAAGGGGACCGAGATCACCCCGCCCTCGCGCGTCCACGGTTGCTCCTCGTGACCGCGGAAGCACACGACCTGCACGTCGTGCCGGGCCTCTAGGTACGTCAGCACCGCCGCCGACTTGATCGTCCCGCCGCTGCGGGTCTCGCCCAGCTGGCGCGGCGTCAGGAACAGGACCCGCACTCAGCCGGCCCGATCGAACAGCGCGAGGACCGGGAAGACGACCGTCGCCCGCAGGATCCGGGGGAGCCGTCGGGGCTCGAGCGCCAGCCGCCACAGCCATTCGAGCCCGAGCGCTCGGAACGCGCGGGGCGCGCGTCGCCTGGATCCCGCCCACATGTCCAACGCGCCACCGACGCCGATCATGATGCGGACAGAGGGGAAGGCGTCCGCGTGGCGCTCGATCCACCGCTCCTGCTTGGGCGCGCCGAGCCCGACGAGGACGATCGTGGGCGCGGCCGAACGGATCACCTCGACGGTCTCGTCCTCGCGGGCCATGGAGCGAGCGATGCCGTCCTCGTCGACCGCCACGCCGGCGCCGGCGACCACGACCTTCAGCCCCGGGAGCGCGCGCCATCGCGCGGCCGCGCGTTCGGCGACGTCGGGCGAGCCGCCGACGAACGCCACGGTCTCGCCGCGCTCGGCCGCAAGGCGCAGCAGCATCGCCGCGATCTCCACCCCGGGCCACCGCCGCACCGAGCGGCCGCCTCGCAGCGCCTGCACGATCGCGACGCCCGTCCCGTCGGGGAGCGCGAGATCGGCCGAGCGAAGGAGGTCCGCATACGCGGGATCCTCACGGGCGTGGAGGAGGATCTCGGGGTTCGGTGTGAAGATACGGAAGACGCGATCGCCGTCGAGGAACCCCATCGCGACGCCGCGCAGCTGGTCGACCGACCTGAGCTCGTTCAGCCGGACGCCGAAGATGACCGACGTCACGATGGCCCAGCGTC
Organism: Actinomycetota bacterium; assembly: GCA_036505195.1. GTDB lineage: Bacteria > Actinomycetota > UBA4738 > UBA4738 > HRBIN12 > DASSJM01. The sequence continues at coordinate 10,333 of DASXTX010000071.1, read as the reverse complement.
CTCGGCTCGCGTGAACCGCGAGTAGAGCTGCTCGGCGCGACGCCGGAGCTTCGGCGGCGACTCGGCGGCGTAGCGCTCCTGCAGCTCGGTCTTGATGCCCTCGCGCACCCGCGAGGGTCGGGGGATCACGCGTTCGAGGCGGTCGCCGTCGCCGCGTCGAGCGCGCCAGTCCTCGTCGATCTCTCGCAGGCAGCGCTCGACGTTCTCCTCGGTCGGCTCGAACTCGGCGAACACGGTCCCGAACCGCGAGTTCAGCCGTCGCGTGATCGCGCCGAGCTCGCCGCCGACCACCTCGTCGAACGTCCCGACCACCAGGTCGCCGCGATGGGGCACGAGCGGCTCGTAGAACGCGCAGAACCCTCGGAGCAGGTCCGCGTACGTCCGAGCGGGATGGCGGATCCTGCAGCTCACCACGGCGCCCTCGGGCTCGCGGATCAAGACGAGCGTCGGGATCCCCAACCGGATCCCCGCGATCACGTGACCCGACGCGTGCGTGTGGTGCGCGACGCGGAGGCTTCTCGGCTCCTGCGCGAGGCGGAACGCCGCGATCGCGAACGAGGACGCGCAGCGCGGGTAGGACTCGACGAGGAGGTCAGTCCGCGAGTCGACCAGTTCGCCTTCGCCGCGGAACCGAGCCAGCGGCACTGCGAGCGAGGGGTACGGAGCGAGTCGCGTCATGACCGAATACTTGATCCGGTCCACGCCCGGATGCTACCGCTCGGGCGTTCGGGCCGGACCCTGCCTCGCCCGGCGACCGGCGATACTGCCCGCGTGCGGATCGCGATCGACGCTCGTCCCGCCTCCGATGCCGAACCCACCGGCGTGGGCCACTACACCCGGCGGATGCTGTTGCACCTGCCGGCGGCGATGCCGGCCGACGAGCTGGTGGCGTGGCACCCGCATACCGACGGCTCCGACCTCCCGCGCGCGCCGAACCTGACCGAACACATATCCCGGATCCCCGGTGTCCTCGAACCCGTGTGGCGGCGTCTCGAGGTGCCGAGGCTCGAGGGGATGGTGCGGTTCGACGCGCTCCTCGCGACGAACTTCCTCCCGCCGCCGACCCGCAGCGACGCCGTCGTGCTGGTCGTCCACGACCTGGCGTTCGAGGTGATGCCCGAGGTGGGTCCGGGGTTCGGCGAGCGCTGGCGGCGGCGGTTCGACGGGTGGTTGCGGCGCAGCGCCGCGGTGATCGTGCCGTCGGCGAACGCGATGGCCGACCTGCTCCAACGCCACCGGCTCGACGAGGGCCGCGTGCACGTGATCTCGCACGGGGCGGACCCGTTCGAGGCGCCCGGGGACGACGAGGTGCAGCGCGTGAAGTCGGGGTTCGGGATCGGGGGGCCGTTCGCCCTGTTCGTCGGCGGGATCGAGCCGCGGAAGAACCTGGACGCGCTCGTCGAGGCGTTCGCGCGCGTCGGCGACCCGGAGCCGTGGCTCGTGATCGCCGGGGGCCGGACGTACTGGGCTCCGCAGGGCACCGAAGCCCTCCGGGCGAAGGTGGAAGCGCTGCCCGAACGCCTTCGGCGGCGTGTCGTGCTGACCGGCTACGTGTCGGACGACGAGAAGCGCGCGCTGCTGGCGGGCGCGACCGTGCTCGCGTACCCGTCGCGGTACGAGGGGTTCGGGTTCCCCGTGCTCGAGGGGTTCTCGGCCGGCGTCCCGGTGCTGACGTCGTCCGCGGCTTCGCTGCCCGAGGTGGCCGGCGACGCCGCGCTCCTGGTCGACCCGAACGACGTCGACGCGATCGCCGAGGGTCTCGTCCGGCTCTTCGGCGACCCGGACCTGGGCGAGCGGCTCGTCGCCGCCGGCCGCGAGCGTCTCGCGACGTTCTCGTGGGAGCGGACGGCCAGTGCGACGGCCGAGGTGCTTCTGGCCGCCGCCGACCGTTCGGCCGGTGCTCGATAGACTCCGGGCATCCATGTGGACCCCCCTGAGTCGGCACGCCTTGCCGTGGGTCGCCGCCGTCCTGGGTCTGGGGCTGATCGGCGCCGCGTGCAGCGCGAGCCAGGCAGAGCCGGGGGCGACGAGCTCACCGCCCGCGACCCCGAGCCCGAGCGCGAGCACCACCGGGAGCCCCGACGCGTTCGACGCGACCGCGCTCGAGACGGCGACGCCGATCAAGCACGTCGTGTTCCTGATCAAGGAGAACCGGACGTTCGATCACCTCTTCGGCACGTTCCCGGGCGCGAACGGCGTCTCCACCGGGATGGCGTTCGGGCAGCCGCGGACGCTCACGCGCGGGACCGACGGCCGGGTGCCCGGCGACCTGCCGCACTGCTACACGTGCGCCCTCGCAGCGTGGGACCAGGGCGAGATGGACGGGTTCCTGCAGGGCGACCATGCCCCATGGGCCTACACGCAGCTCCACAAGGACCAGCTGCCAAACTACTGGCACTGGGCGCGGCAGAACGTCCTGTTCGACAACTTCTTCGCGAGCGCGCAGGGCCCCTCCTTCCCGAACCACCTCTACTCGATCGCGGCCACCTCGGGCGGCGCCCACGACAACCCGCGGCGCGTGCCGAGCCTCACCCACGGCTCGAACACCTTCGGCTGCGACGCGCCGCCGTTGCAGACCGTCGAGGTGTACGACAGCGAGGGGCGGATGAAGAAGGTGCCCCCGTGCTTCGACTTCCTCACCGAGGGCGACCTGCTGAACCGCGCGCGGATCCCCTGGGCGTACTACGCGGCGAGCGAGGAGCAGAAGGGCTACATCTGGTCCGCGTACTCGGCGATCCGTCGCTACCGGATGCACGAGGACCGTTGGCAGAAGCACATGTTCCCGGTCGACGAGGTGGTGAAGGACATCCGCGGGGGCCTGCTGCCCCCGGTCACGTGGATCACGCCGCGGTTCGAGCTCTCGGAGCATCCCGAGTACAACTTCTGCCACGGCGAGAACTGGTCGACGAAGGTGATCGACGCGATCATGCGCTCGCCGATGTGGGAGTCGACGGCGATCTTCCTCACGTGGGACGACTACGGCGGCTTCTACGACCACGTCCCGCCGCCGCAGGTCGACGACTTCGGGTTCGGGATCCGCGTCCCGATGATGGTGCTCAGCCCCTACGCCAAGCAGGGCAGGGTGAGCAGCGAGCTGGGCGAGTTCTCCAGCGTGCTCCGGTTCATCGAGGACAACTGGGGCCTCACGCAGCTCACCAAGCGCGACAAGCAGGCGACGCCGATGCTCTCGGCGTTCGATTTCGAACAGGAGCCGAGGGCGCCCGACCCGCTGCCGCTCCGCGACGACTGCATGGGCCCGATCTGGGCGCCGAACGATTAGGCCGTAGCGTCTAGTTCGAGGCCCTATCGCGGAGCGCGGCGAGTCGCGCCCGCGCGTGCCGCGCGGATACGAGGTTGCCCTTCCGCTCGTAACGATCGATCGCCATCTCGAGCGCGGCGACCGCTTCGTCGGGTTGTCCGCCGAGCAGGAGCACCTCCGCGAGATCGGCGATCGCGTCTCCCTGACCGTTGAGGAACTCGGTGCCCTCACCTATCGCGACCGCGTCGCGCGCGAGCAGCTCGGCTTCCGACTGCTTTCCACGGCGTGCGAGCACCTTGGCCTTGACCTGCCGCCAGCTCATCTCGGTCGCGGTCTCGGTCTCGGCGAGCTCGGCCGCGCGGCCGACCCAGGCGTCGGCCTCGTCGAGCCGGTCGAGCGCGTAGTTCGCTTTCGCGACGTTCCCCGCCGCGGCCGACAGGAACGTCGGTTCCCCCAGCTCCTCGTGCTGCCTGAATCCCTCGACCGCGAACCCGGCCGCGGCCGCGGGATCGCCGGCCAGCAGCTCGACGTCGACGGACTCGAACGCGTTGATGTTCGCGAGCAGCATCCCGCCACCCCGCTCCGCCAGTTCCACACGCATCTGGGCGAGGATCGCGCGCGCCTCGACGAAGTCCCCCAGCATCGCCAGGGCTCCCGCTCGATACGCGCGGAGGAACTGGTCCCGTCCGGACGCCGGCTCGTGTTCGTCGAGCCACGCGAGCAGCTCCCCCACGGGGGTGGTGCCGAAGAAGCGCGACGCCGCGCCCCGCCCCAACGTGCTGGGCGGTAGGTAGCCCGCCCGGCGAGCGTGAGCGAAGGCTCGCTCGTAGGCGTCGATGCCGGTGTCCCACCGTCCGCGGATCTCGGCCGCCTCGGAAAGGGCGGCGTATGCGAGGTACAGGGCCATCTGGTCGCCGGCCGCCTGGAACAGCGGCAACGCCCGCTCGACGAGCGCCTCCAGGTCTTCCGCCGCGCGCTCCGACCCGCGATAGAGCTCGACGGTGCCCATCTGGATCTGTCCGGAGAGCTCGCCGACACGATCTCCGGACGCCGAGGCGAGCTCCGTGAGAGCCTCGGCGCGCCGGAGCGCGTCGTCGCCCCTTCCGATCCAGATGAGCGCATCGCTGATCTCGGTCTCGAGAGCGATGTCGAGCTCGGCGGCAGGTGCGAGCGCGGCGGCGCGCTCGAGGAGACTCACGACGGCGCCGTAGTCCTGACGAAGGCCCGCCCGGTGGGCGGCGCTCCTGAGCCTCAATCGTGCCGCCGAGGTCAGCCGGTCGTCGGCGGGCAGCCCGAGCTCCTCCCGGTAGCGACAGGCCCGCTCGAGGTGGTAGCCGACGATCTCATCCAGCTCGACGAGCTGGCCCGCGCGTTGCTCGAGCCAGGACGCGAGGCGCTCGTGGAGGTCGGCTCGTCTGGACTTCGGTAGGGCGTCGTAGGCCGCGTCTCGGATCAAGATGTGGCGGAAGCGGAAGCCATCCTCGCCTGCGAGCTGTGGTCGATCCGGCCTGATCAACTCCTTGCGGACGAGCGCGGCGAGGAGCGGGGTCACCTGGGTCTCCGCGGGCGCAAGCGCTTGGACGGCACCGCGATGGAAGATCTCGCCCTCGATCGCCCCCCGTTCGAGCACGTTCCGTTCGGTTGGCTCGAGCCGATCCAGGCGCGCCGCGAGCAGCGCGTGCAGGGTGGGCGGGACGACCACGTCGCCGTCCGCCTCGTCGGCGACCGCCAGCATCTCCTCGATGAACAGCGGGTTCCCGCTCGCGACGCGAGCGATCCTCCTGCTCAGGTCGCCGGCGGCGCGGTCCCCGAGGAGCTCATCGACGGCCTCGTCGCTCAAGGGCTCGAGCCGGAACGTCACGGGCCACGATGGGCGGTGCTCGCTGAGCTCCGGCCGCGCCAGGCAGAGCAGGAGGATCGGCGCGCCGGAGGAGAGGAGCGCGACGTGTTCGATCAGGTCGAGGAACGTCTGCTCGCCCCACTGGATGTCGTCGACCACGACCACCAGCGGCCGAGCGGATGCCGCGTGCTCCAGGGTCTTCCGGAAGGCCCACGCGATCTCCTCGGCCGAGGTCGCCGCATGGGCCTCGCCGAGCAACGAGCGGATCGCCACCGCGGCGGCCCCCTCGGGTGGCGGGACATCGAGCTGCTTCAGCACATCGACAACCGGCCAGTAGGTGATGCCTTCGCCGTACGGGGGGCAGCGTCCGAGGACCACGGTCGCCGCGAGCGAAGCCGAGAACTCCGCGCAGAGCCGGGACTTGCCGACGCCGGCATCGCCGATCACCGTGACGAGCTCACACCGGCGATCTCGTTCCGCGCGCTCCCATTTCTGCCGGAGGGTGGCGAGCTCGTCATCGCGCCCCACGAACCTCGATCGATGCGATCGTTCGGGTGGTCGGTGCACACCGAGCAGCCGGTAGGCGGGAACCGGTTCGGCTTTGCCCTTCAGCGTGAGAGCCTCGACGGGCTCGACCTCGGCCGCCTCGCGGACGAGCGCGAGCGTCGGCCGCCCGATCAGCACCTCGCCCGGCTGCGCCGCCTGCTCCAGACGCGCGGCGACATTGACCGCATCACCCGTCGCCAGGCGCTCCTGGGTCCCGGTCACCACCTCGCCGGTCATGACGCCGATCCGTCCCTCGAGTCCGAGCTCGGGCAACGCGTCCCGCATCTCCACGGCCGAACGCACCGCGCGCATCGCGTCGTCCTCGTGCAAGACCGGGACGCCGAACACGGCCATCACGGCGTCGCCGATGAACTTCTCCACGGTGCCCCCGTGCCGCTCGACGATCGCCCTCATCCGCTCGAAGTAGCTCGCGAGCAGCGCGCGAAGCCTTTCGGGATCGAGCGTCTCGCCGAGCGCGGTCGAGCCGGTCAGGTCGCAGAACAGCACGGTGACCGTCTTGCGCTGCTCGCGCGAGGGCGCCGGGCCGACCTGCTCCGCGCCACATTCCGGACAGAATCGGAACGGTCGTTCCGAATCGAAACCACACGTTGCGCAGACCGGCACGCGATCAGTCTAGGTTTGGGCACCCGCGGGCGCTCTCGGTGCGGGCATGCGATCGTCCCTGCGTGGAGCGGGCCGAAGGAGATCGATGGCGGCGCAGCGGTGGATGGGCCCGTCGGGGTGGGAGTTCGCCTGGTGCGAGATCGACCTGCGGGCGGGCGGTGCCCGCTTCGTCTCGAGGACCCGGTCGTCGGTCACGCACGATACTGGCCGGGGATCTGGACGAAGGAGGTCGAGCATGATCGCGCGCCTGTGGACCGGACGGACGAAGGCCGAGGACTACGACACGTATCTCGCGTACCTGGAGGAGAGCGGCGTGGCAGCGCTGCAGGCCACGGCCGGCAACCGAGGAGTGATGGTGCTGCGGCGCCTCCACGGCGCCGAGGCCGAGTTCAGCGTGATGTCCTTCTGGGACTCGCTCGACGACGTCAAGAAGTTCGCCGGTGACGACGTGGACGCTGCTCGCTACTTCCCCGACGACGAACGCTTCCTGCTCGATTTTCCACCGAGGCTGAAGCACTTCGAGGTCGCCCGCGAGCGGTAGCTCCTAGACCCGACTCCACTGGATCGCCACATGACAGGACCGAGATGAAGGCAGTGCCTTGGACCCTCGGTGCTAGTCTCCTGGGCCTATGACCAGCGAGAACGATGCTCGAAGCGCGCTCGAACGCGAGATCTACTGGGCCGAGGATGCCTCGGCTCGGTCGCGGATGGATACCTCGGAGGTTCGGGACCTGCTCCACGACTTCGCGATGCTGATGCGGGCCGACGAGAAGCAGGCCGTGCCCCGCGGCGAACCCGAGCTTGGGTCCGGCTCCCGGATGCGCCGCAAGACCAAGGTCCTCCAGTTCCGGCTGCTGCGGCCGATGCGCCGCCGCAACGACCGGCTGCTCGCCGAGTTCGGCGAGCTGGCGGCCGCGCTCGCCGACCGGGTCGTCGCGCTCGAGACCGAGGTGCGCGAGCTGCGGGCCAAGCTCGGGGACGCCGGGTGAGGATCGCGGTCGTCCACCCTCAGACGCCTTTCGTGCGCGGGGGAGCCGAGACGCACACCGAGTCGGTCGTGAGCGCCCTCCGCGAGGCCGGGCACGAGGCGGAGGAGGTCGTGGTCGCCGGCAAGTGGTACCCGGGGACCGAGATCGTGCACCAGATGGCCGTGTGGCGAGCGCTCGACCTGTCCGAATCCAACGGGCTGCCGATCGACCTGGTGATCGCGCTCAAGTTCCCCGCGTACCTCGTCCCGCACGAACGCAAGGTCGTCTGGCTGATCCACCAGCACCGGACCGCGTACGAGCTGTGGGACCACCCGGAGTTCGCCGATCTCGGCAAACAGATCGAGGGGCCGCAGGTGCGCGACATGGTGCAGCAGAGCGATCGGATCGCCCTCGGCGAGGCCAAGCGCATCTTCACGAACTCGAAGAACGTGCAGGACCGCCTGTGGAGCTCGCTCCGCCTGTCGAGCGACGTCCTGTACCACCCGTCACCGATCGTCGAAGCCCTCCTCCCGCTCGAGCCCGGTCCGTACGGCGACGCGATCGTCTTCCCGAGCCGGCTCGAAGGCCTGAAGCGGCAGGCACTGGTCGTCGAGGCGATGCGGTACGTGAAGACCGGGGTTCGGCTGGCGCTCGTCGGCAACGGTCCCGACGAGGACGGCCTCCGCGAGCAGATCGAGAAGCACGGACTCCAGAACAAGGTCGAGCTCGCCGGCCGCGTCTCGGACGAACGCCTCCACGAGCTCTACCTCGGGGCCCTGGGCGTGTACTACGGGCCGTTCGACGAGGACTACGGGTACGTGACGCTCGAGGGGTTCGCGGCCCACCGGCCCGTCGTCACGCTCACCGACGCCGGCGGGCCGCTCGAGTTCGTGACCGACGGCGAGACCGGTCTGGTCACGCCGCCCGAACCCCAGGCGATCGCTCACGCGTTCGACCGCCTGTTCTCCAACCGCCCCCTCGCGAAGAAGATGGGCGAGGCCGGCAACGACAAGCTGCGCGCGACGGTGCCGGGATGGCCCGAGGTCGTCGCGCGTCTGACGGAGTAGCCGTGAACCGACTGACCACTCCCGTCGTCGGCGCGGTCCGCAGGCTCTACCGCTGGGACCACCAGATGGACCCGCGTGTCGCGTGGCTCTCGCCGATGCCGCCGGCGCGCAGCGGGATCGCGACCTACTCGCAGGCGGTGCTCGAGGGGCTCGAACGCATCGGGTACACGCCGAGCAAGCACAAGATCCAGCCGTACTGGCCGATCAAGCACAAGCACTGGGCGACGGTGCCGTGGCACACGATGGCCGTCTACCACCTCGGCAACAACATGGAGTTCCACGGCGACATCTACGACCTCGCGATCCGAACGCCCGGACTCCTGGTGATCCACGACCTCGCGCTCGACGACTTCGTGATGGGGATGGTGGCCACGGCGCAGCCGTTCGGGCACCAGGCGCTGCGCGAGGGTCTGCTGCTCGCCCCTCGGCTCCACGGGTTCGAGGAGGCCGAACGCAACGAGCCGCTCCGCGTCCCGTACATCGCGCACGCCGCCCGCCACGCGCGCGGCATCGTCGTGCACTCGCCGTTCGTCGAACGCTACCTGCGCGCGTTCGGCTGCAAGACCCCGATCTACGTTGCCCCGCACCCGGTCGTCGAGAAGGAGCAGGACGTCCGCAGGGCCGAGGGGCGCGCGCGCGTGATCCGCGGGTCGCTCGAGTCGATGGGGATGCGGACGCTGATCGGTGTCTTCGGCGACCTGAACGCGGCCAAGCTGCTCGACGTCGTCCTCGAGGCGATGGTCCTGCTGCCCCAGGACGTGCACCTCGCGCTCGTCGGCCGGCGGATCCCCGGCTACGACGCCGAGCCATTGGTGCGCGCGAGCGGGCTCGGTGCCCGCGTCTCCCTGCACACGGACGTGTCGGACGAGGACTTCCTCGCGTGGATGTGCGCCGCGGACGTCGCCGTCGACCTCCGGTCCCCGCACCGGGGCGAGGCGTCCGGATCCCTCTCGCGCGCGATGCAATGCGGCCGTCCGACGGTCGTGAGCGCGACCGGGACCTACCTCGACCTGCCCGTTGACGTCGTCGTCCGCGTGCCGGCGGGCCGGCTCGAGCCGCGCGAGCTCGCCGACGCGCTCCGAGCGCTCGTCGACGACCCCGAACGCTGCCGCCGGATCGGCGAGGCCGCGCGCGAGCACTCGAAACAGCTTGCCGAGTCCGAGGCGACCGCCCGCGTCTACGCCGAAGCGATGGACGCGACGATGGCGCTCCTGTGGGACCCGGCCCGGCGCGCGCTCGCCCGTTGGGGCGGGGCGCTCGTGGATCTCGGGATCACCGAGGAGGGGCTCGCGGAGGGCTACGGGATGTCCTACGCCCGAGCGCTCGATGAGTTCCGCCCGTCCGGGTCGGTCGGCTCCTCGGCCGTCTGAGTGGCGGCCGAGCCCGTCGCTTTGGGAGATCCTTCGTCGAGTTCGAGGCCGGCGTCAGATCCCCGACCGTCAGAACCCTGACATCCGTTCTCGAGCACCGGCACCTTTCCCTCGCGCTCGCGGGCACCCGGTCCGCCGAGCCAAGCCGACGCATGGCGATTCCGTGGCGTTCTCCCCGGTCGGCGCGTGGGCCGTTGCTACACTCGGCCAGCCGGTCGGCGCGCACGACGCGAGCCGAACCGCCCACGTCATCAGCGCCCATGGCAGCAACCGTCCAGACCGTCGAGCGCACCTCCGAGTCGCCGCATCTTCGGGTCGGCGAACGCCTCCGCATCCTCGCCGCCCACCGCGAGATCCTGGCGAACCTGGTCCGCAAGGAGCTCAAGGTGAAGTACGCGGCCTCGGTGCTCGGGGCCGTGTGGTCGCTGCTGAACCCGCTCGTCTACCTCGCGGTCTTCTCGTTCGTGGCGAAGGTCCTGGGCGCCGGGATCCCGAACTACCCGGTCTACCTGCTGTCCGGACTCCTCGCCTGGAACCTGTTCTCGGCCTCGATGGGCAGCGGCGCGCGGGCGGTGCTCGACAACGCGAACCTGGTGAAGAAGGTGGCGTTCGCGCGCGAGATCCTGCCGCTGTCGGCCGTCGGCGTCGGCCTCGTCGAC
>DASXTX010000070.1:0-26812 GCA_036505195.1 Actinomycetota bacterium | reverse complement strand
ATCGCGGGTCGGTTCGCCTCCGCGCTGTTCGCCGCCGGCATCGTCGGCACGGGCCTGCTCGCGATCCCGACGCTCGCGGGATCGGCGGCGTACGCGCTGGCGGAGACCTTCGGTTGGCGCGAGGGGCTGGGACGCAAGCCGAAGGAAGCGCCGGGCTTCTACGGCGTGCTCGGCGCCGCGATCGCGATCGGCCTCGGTCTCAACTTCGTCGGCATCGACCCGATCCGGGCGCTCTACGTCTCGGCGATCCTCAACGGGCTCGCGGCGCCTCCGCTTATCCTGCTCATGCTGATCCTGTCCAGGTCCCGCAGAGCGGAGCCGCGCACCGGCCGGTTGTCCGACGGGTTGATGGTGACCGCCCTGCTGGTGATGTCGGCCTCGGCGGCGGCGTACCTGATCGGTTCGCTCGTTGGTTGAAACCCCGTCAGCGCTCGGAGGCCGGGGCGGTCGAGGCCGCGGAGCGCGAACCCTGCCCGTCGCGCGAAGCCCGTCCGGCCGTCGCCGGTTCTCTGCGGCCGGCATCGAACCCGTAGATCGCATAGGCCTGACGGATCACGGTCTGCGCGACGTTGCGCACGTTCACGCCGCCAGGCGTGACGCCGTGCTCCGTGCCCCGGTGCGCGTGTCCGTGGATCACCAGGTCGGCCCCCGAGCGGTCGACCGCCTCGGCCAGTAGGTAGCTGCCGAGGAACGGGAAGATCTCGGGCGGCTCGCCGAGCAGGGTCTCACGGACCGGCGCGTAGTGGAGCAGCGCGATCCGCACGTCGGTCTCGAGCGTGGCGAGGGCAGCCTCGAGCGCCTCCGAACGCTCCTTCGTGTGGCGGATGAAGGCCTTCATCTCCGGCTCGCCGAACTCGGCACCGCTCGCCCCCGAGAATCCGCCGCCGAACCCCTTGACGCCGGCGACCCCGAGCGACCCGCCGGGGGTGTCGATCCGGACCGCGTCGCCCTCCAGGACGGCGACGCCGACCTCGCGCAGCAGCCCGGCGATCTCGGCGGGGCGGTCGGCGTGATGATCGTGGTTCCCGAGCACCGCCACCACCTGGACCGACAGGCCCTGGAGCTCGCGCGCGAGGGCCTCGGCCTCCTCCGGCTCACCCGACTTGGTCAGGTCGCCGGCGATCAGCAGCACGTCCGCCTTGTCGTGGATCGCGCTCAGCTGCTCGCGCAGGGCGCCGGCCGAGTCCGGCCCGACGTGCAGGTCACCGACGGCGGCGACGCGGATCACTGGACGGTCTCCATCCCCTCGGCGTCGGGGAACCGGGCCACGGTCGTCTGGTTCTCGACCTCGAGATCGGGGCAGCACTCGCTCACGACCTCGGTGACCGAACGCCGGCGCTCCTCGCTCGGCACGTGGCCGTGGACGACCACCCGCCCCTTCACCACGGTGACGCCGAGCTCCGGCTCGTTCACCCGTGGGTCTCGAGCCAACGCCTCCTGGACGTGCGCAGCGACGTACTCGGATTCGTTCGTGCTCATGCCTGCCTCCCCCTGCCGATGGCGTCGTGGAGCGTCTCGATCGGCTCCGAGGGAACCACGATGTCCAGGGAGGTCGCGAACAGCAACAGGCTGAGCAGCCTCCGAGCGCCGTGCTCACGCGCCCGGGCGACCAGGTAGTCCCAATCGAGCTCGGTGTGCGCGATGATCGAGACCGCGTCGTACCAGTACCGCGAGGTGTCCTCGCTCATCGCACAGGCCTTCATGACGATCAGATCCTCGGGCGGTGCGATCGGGACCATCCGGCCGCGGAACGGCATGACCCGCGCCCGGGCGAGCATGTCGTCGCCGAGCAGGATGTCCCGGCTCGAGCGGAAGATCACGTCGACGAGCACCCCGTGCTTGATCGCCTTGGACAACCATCGTTCGGCGACCTCCTTCGTGTCGAACCCCCGCGCCCCGAGCACCTCCAGCACCTTGCGCGCCGTCTCGGGGCGGACGAAGACGTCGATGTCCCGCGTCCCCTGATCGCGTCCGTACACCGCCGATCCGACGCCACCGATCAGCAGGAACGGGATGCCGGCCTTCCCGAGCGCATCCAGCGCCTCGTCCAGGACGCGCAGGAACAGATCGCCGTTGTCTGCCTCGGTGACTTCGATCGCGGTCTCGGGGAGGCTCATCCAGGCACTCCTCATGCGCCGTGGTCCGGCGTCCGGACGCTCTGTTGTTCCCGCCGATGCCTGCGCGCAAACGGGCTCAGGCAGCGGCGAGCTGGTGACGACCGCCCTCCAGCAGATCCAGGACCGCGGCCTCGACCGCGTCTCGGAACGCCGGGTCGGCGAGATCGGCGTCGACCGCTGCCGCGAGCCTCCCGGTGATCGTGACGCCCTCCTCGTACCGGTCCAGCAGCCTCGGGTCGATGTAGGAGGCGCGCGCGACCGCGGGCGTGTTGCCGAGCTCCGCGGCCACGTCCTTCACGGCCGCAGAGATCCGGCGGCGTCGGGCCGCCTGCGCGACCGGCACCTCTCCGGCGGCGGCGAGCGCCACCGCCGCGAACACCGTCCCGTGCCAGGTCCGGAAGTCCTTGGCGGAGAAGGCGTCGCCGGCGAGCTCCTTCACGTACGCGTTGACGTCCTCCGAACGCACGTCGCGCCAGCCCGAGCCGTTGCGATACGCGAGGAGCTCCGGGTTCTCGTCGCGGCGGCGCTTCAGCGTTCGGACGATGGGGGCGATCTCGGCGTCGGCGACCTCCTGGATCCGACGTTGGCCGCTCTTGGCGCGGTAGTCGAACCGGACGACGTCGCCCGACGTCCGGACGTGGTCCCGCCGGACCGTCGCGAGCCCGAACGACCCGTTGTCCCGCGTGTACGACTCCGAGCCGACGCGGAACAAGGCGAGATCCAGCAACCGCACGGCCGTGGCGAGGGCCTTCTCGCGCGGCAGGTTCCGCCGCCCGAGGTCGGCGGCCACGCGCTCGCGCACCTGCGGCAACCGATGAGCGAACGCCAGCATCCGATCGAACTTCTCCACGTCCCGACGGGCCCGCCACCGCTCGTGGTATAGGTACTGCCGCCTGCCCGCGGCGTCGGTCCCCGACGCCTGGAGGTGTCCGAGGGGGTCGGGGCAGATCCACACGTCCGTCCACGCCGGTGGGATCGCGAGGGCGCGGACCCGCCGGCTCGTGTCGTCGTCGGTCACCTGCGCTCCGGTCGGATCGAGGTAGGAGAAGCCGCGACCGCGGCGCTGTCGCCGGATCCCCGGACTCTCGCTCGACACCCTCCGCAGACGCGTCATCGCGCGGAGGTATTGCCCCAGGGAGGCGCCCCCAAACGCGCGACGAGGCGTGGAGCCGGGTGACGTTGCCGACGAAGGATCGCGAGTCCCTCGGCGAGAAGATGAGAACCATCACAGCCGAGGCACGGACGGCCTGAATCGGGCGTTGCGGATCCGACGGCGCTGGGTATCGACACCGCAGACTCGAGGAGGCCGTGATGTTCATCGGAGAGGTCGAGGAGACCGGCGTCATCGAACCCGTGGTGTTCCCGCAGATCCTCGCGGACGACCCCGTCCCCTCCAGGACCGAGACCGAGGACCCGATCCCGGAACCCGCGGCCGCCACGTGATGCTGGAGCACCGATCCGTCCCCGACGGCATCGTTCCGCTCGTCGGCTATCGGGAGTGGTCGTTCCGCACCGAGCCGAGCGGCCGGCCTCCTCGCCTGCTCTCGCTGTTCCATCCGACGACGTGGCCGCACGACGAGCCGTTCTCGGCCGTCTGCCTGCGACCCGTCACCTGGCCCGATCGGTCGGCGCCGCGGATCCACGACGGCGTCCCCGAAGAGTCGTGCCAATGCGGCATCTACGCGTTCCGTCGGCCGGAGTTCGACAGCCTGAACGGGGCCGCGGGTCCCCTCGTCCGCGGGATCGTCTTCGGGTGGGGGCGCTACGTCCTCGGCACCCTGGGATGGAGGGCGCAGTTCGCGCGCCTGATCGCGCTCCTCGCATCCGACGAGAACGCGGAGGTCGTCCACGATCTCGCCGAGCGTTACCGCGTCGAGGTGATCCCCCACCTCGAGCGTGTCCGATTCCTCGCCGAGCAGACGGCGACGTAGCGCCGGGTTCTTCCGCCGGCGCTACGTCGCCTCGGACCCCTAGTCCATCCGATCCTTGGCGCTGTCCACGGCGTCGGCGGCAGCCTCCTTCGCCTTGCCCGCCGCGTCTTTCGTCGCGCCCATCGCCTGCTTCGCCTTGCCCTTGGTGCGGTCCTTCTTGCCCTCGCGCTCGAGATCCTCGTTGCCGGTCACGTCGCCCACGGCTTCCTTGACGTCGCCCTTCGCCTCGTCGAACCGGCCTTCCCTGCGATCGTCCTTCCCGTCCATCGGAACCTCCTCCACGATCGTGAACCCAGATCCGTTCGGATCCACGCACGTTTGTTCCCTGCGGACGTGCGAGCAAACGGCGGTGGGGTCAGCCGCCGTCGTCCTCGTCTCGAAGCCTCCGCGTGAGCGGGATCGCGAACCAGACCCAGACGAGGAAGAGGACGACGCAGAGTCCGACCACCGCAGCGGTGCCCAGCCCGAACATGAGGTCGGTCGTGAGCACGACGGCCGACGTGACGGACAAGGCGAGGAAGACGATCCCCACGATCGCGAACCGGTTCGAAGTCCGGAGCATCCGCTCCTTGTCCCCCTGGCGGAACCGGATCCGGTGGTAGGCGGTCGGCGCCATGAAGAAGCCGGTGGCGATCGTGGTCCCGACGAACGTCGCGAAGTAGATCCCCCGCTGGGCGTCGCTGAGCGTGGTGAACCTGTCGCTGAACGGCACGGTGAGCAGGAACGCGAACAGCACCTGGACGCCGGGCAGCGCGACCCGCAGCTCGTTCAGGAGCTCGATCAGCTCTCGGTTCAGACGCTCTTCGGGTTGCTCGTCATCGTCACCGGCGGGGTCGCTGGAATGAGCCACTCCCCCCGAACGCTGATCGCCCACGAGCACGAGTTACCGTTCCGGAGCGTGCGCGAAACGTCGTTCGCGACGCCGGGTGGTGCACCTCGCGGTTTGTGGCGATCACCGCACGGGTACATGGGTGCCGAGGCCGCACGGTGCGGTCTGGGAGGTGGAGATATGAGCCACCCGAGCTACGAGTATCACGAGCATGATCCCGAGCCGGGTTCGGGGCTGACGGGATACGCCGCGATCAAGTACACGGCGATCGTGATCATCGTCCTCGCCATCCTGGCCTTCCTGGCTTGGTACATCGTCCCGAAGTTCTAGCAAGCGAACGAGGCACCACCATCATTGCGCGATAGGCGTCTCGGTCTACGGCTCGTCGAGATCCGCTCCGTGAGGTTCCGCCTCGCGGAGCGGATCTCCTTCTTCGAGCACCGCGCCACGGAGGAACGACAGGGTCTGCGAGAGGATCCTGCTCACGTGCATCTGGGAGACGCCGACCTCCTTGGCGATCTCGGACTGCGTGAGCCCGCGGAAGAAGCGAAGGTACAGCACCCTCCGTTCCCGCTCCGGCAGCTCCTTCACCGCGGGCGCCACCGACGCCCAGCCCTCGAGGATCTCGAGCGAGGGGTCGTCGCCGCCGAGCACGTCGATCGGCGCCGCGCCCTCCTCCCCGACCGGCGAGTCGAGCGACGTCGTCGAGTAGGCCTGCACCGCCTCCATCGCGTCGAGGATCTCCTCGGGTGACGCCTCGCACCGCGCGGCGATCTCCTGCACGGTCGGCGAGCGGCCGAGCTCCTGCGAGAGCTCGGGCAGGACGGCGTTCACGCGCAGCCCCACCTCCTGGAGCCGCCGCGGCACGCGGATCGCCCACCCCTTGTCGCGGAAATGCCGCTTGAGCTCGCCGATGATCGTGACGGCGGCGTACGTGGAGAATTGAACGTCCCGCTCCACGTCGAAGCGGTCGATCGCGTTCAGGAGTCCGACGCTCGCGACCTGCACGAGGTCCTCCAGCGGCTCGCCCCGTCGGTCGAACCGACGCGCGAGGTACTCCGCGAGTGGGAGGAACATCCCGACCAGTCGCTCACGGGCCTCGGCGTCATCGGGCAGGCGCTTGAACAGCTCGGTCTCCACCTCACGATCGGTGGAGCCGATCGGACGTTCGAACGAGCTCATGTCGTCCGAGACGGCTCGAGGGTTCGCTTGGTCAGCAGGATCGACGGACCACCCGCGTCCGTGTTCAGGGACAGGGTGTCGACGAGCGCCGACAGGATCCTCCACGGGAGGCTCTGCTCCAGGTCGGCTGGGGGCCACGGCCCCTCGGCGGCATCGATCGAGACCTCCGCCTCCAGACGATCGTCCAAGGGCCGCAGCCGGAGGATCATCTCGGTGGCCGACCGACCGCGAGCGAGCAACCACGCGCAGGCCTCGTCGACGGCGAGGCGGAGATCCTCGATCCCGTCGAACGAGATCGGCAGCCGAGCGGCCACCGACGTCGTGACGGCGCGCAGGACATGGACGGATCCCGCCGTCGCCGGGACGGACACGGTGATGACATCGTTGGTCGGGCTCGCCATCGCGCTCCCTATACTAGGGAAGCTCGGGCATGGCCCGCGGATGAAGCTGTGGGATGTACGAGCCGAGCCAACGACCGAGAGGGCAACGGATGGACGTGATCGTCGGGACGCGCACCGAAGCACCGTGGACCGTCGTCGAGGTCGCCGGCGAGCTCGACCTCCACACCTCACCGCCTCTCCGCGAGCACCTGCTCGAGCTGATCCAGGGCGGCGCCGACCATCTGGCCCTGGACCTCACGAGGGTCGACTTCATGGACTCGAGCAGCCTGGGCTCGCTCGTGACGTGTCTCAAGCGCGTCCGGGAGCGCGACGGCAAGCTCGTCCTCGTCGGGGTCGGCGGCACCCCGATGAAGGTGCTCACCCTCACGGGGTTGGATCGCGTGTTCGACATCGTCGGCTCGATCACCGAGCTCCCCGCGGGCTGACGCGGGAGGTCGAGCACCGATGGAACGCCTCTCGATCCGCATCCCACCCGGCACCGCGCACGTGGCGTCGGTCCGCGCCTTCGTCGGGGCGGTCGGTCGCACCACCGGTTGCTCGGAGGAGGCGGTCGACGACCTCCGGCTCGTCGCGACCGAGGCATGCGCCCAGGCGATCGAGCAGGACGCGCCGCCGTCCGTCATCGAGGTCCGCTCGTTGGTCGATGGGGGCCGCCTGCTCGTGGAGATCGAGCCCTGCGGCCGGTTCGACCGAGCCCCGGAGGGACTCGACGGGGGCTCGGGGCGGGCGACGCGCCGAGCGCTGATCGAGGGCCTGTTCCCCGACGCCGAGTTCGACGACCAGGTCCTGCGCGTGGTTGTGCCGATCGCGCGGGCGTAGGACGCAGGCACCCGGGAACTCACCCCCGGGAGTCCCTCGATGGGAGGACGCCCGCGACCGAGGATCCGAGCGACCGAGAGGAGCCCTGGAGCGGTGCAACGAGATGACGACCCGACCGACCCGACCGTCTCGCTCGAGCAGCGGATGCTCGAAGCCGAACGACGCGCGCGGGAGATCGCCGAGAACGCGCAGGAGGAGGCCGAGGCCGCGCGCGAGGAGGCGGTGCGCGCCCGCGAGGAGGCCGAACGCGCCCACCGGCTCGAGACCCTGGCGCGCGAGCGGCTCCAGGTCCTCGTCGAGGCCGGCGTGGCAATGGCTGCGTCCCTCGAGACGCGTTCGGTGCTGGCCGCCGCGACCGGGGCGGCGGCGCGCCGGGTCTGCGACTACAGCGTGGCCTTCGTGGTCGACCGAGAGGGCCGCGTGGAGGCCGCCGTCGGAGCGCACCACGACCCCGCGCGGTTCGGGATGGTCGAACGGATGGCCAACGCCCACCTGCCCGAGCCGGAGGACCCGGACAGCATCGTCGCCGAGGTCCTGAAGACCGGCGAGGCGGCGCTGATCCCGAACCTCTCACTCGAGCAGATGGAACGGATGATGGCGCCCGGCGAGCAGCTCGAGCTCGCGCGCTCCCTGGGTCTCGCGTCGGTGATCGCGGCCCCGCTCGCGGCCCGGGGACGGACGCTCGGGGTGCTCATGCTCGTGCGCGACGACCCGTCGACGCCGTTCGCGGAGGAGGACCTGTCGCTCGCGGGGATGCTCGCGGCCAGGGCCGGCCTCGCGGTCGACAACGCGAGGCTCTACGCCGAACGCGAGTACGTCGCGGAGACGCTGCGCCGGAGCCTGCTGCCACCGGAGCTGCCGGCGATCGAGGGTCTGGAGATCGCCGCGCGCTACCTCCCCGCCGCGGAGGGGACACAGGTCGGAGGCGATTTCTACGACGTCTTCGAGGCGGCGCCCGAACGTTGGGTCGCCGTCATCGGCGACGTGGTCGGCAAGGGGGCGGAGGCCGCCGCGATGATGGGGCTCGCCCGCTACACGATCAGGACCGCCGCCATGAGCGAGGGCCGCCCGAGCGCCATCTTGGAGACGCTCAACCAGGCCGTCCTGGAACAGACGGACGACGAACGGTTTTGCACCGCGTGCTGCGTGCGCCTGCGACCGTCCGGGAGCGTGGCGCGGGCGACCGTGTCGTCCGGGGGCCATCCGCTCCCCCTGGTCCTTCGGGCGGACGGCTCCACCGAGGTCGTGGGCAGTCCGGGCACGATCGTCGGGGTGTTCGAGGACCCGGTGCTGGTCGACCGAGCCGTCGATCTCGGCATCGGCGATACGCTCGTCCTGTACACCGACGGCGTCACCGACGAGCGCCGGGACGCGGACGAGTTCGGCGAGACGCGCCTGCACGACGCGCTGTCCGAGCTCGCGGGCGCCGGCGCCCAAAGGATCGCGGACGGCGTGGTGGACGCGGTGGTCGGCTTCCGGACCGGGCAGCCGAAGGACGACATCGCGATCCTCGCGATCAAGGTGGTCGGATTGACGACGCTCGGCATCGACCCCGTCATCGCCGCCTAACCCGTCGGCGCCGGTGTTTGGGGCCCGAACGACCGGGTACCCAAGACCCGGATGCGATCCGCGACCAGCGGCCGAGGAGCCGGTGGTCCGAGAAGATTGACGGTGCGGTCCGGCGCGCCCCCTCCCCCCTGCTCGCCGGGCCGCAACGTCAAGCGAGGTGATGGCGGATGACCGACATGCTCGCACCGACGCCCGTCAAGTGGCTGTACTGCTTCGCGTGTGAGGAAACGTTCGAGCTCGCAGGGTCGCATGCCTCGTGCGGGTGCGGACGCTCGTCCGCGCGGCTGGACGGCGGGATCGTCGAGATCCAAGGCCCGACGCGTGCGCTGGCCCCGGTCGAGACGGTGATCCGCCTCGACGGCGGCGAGTGGGCCCCGCTCCCCGAGGACGTCTTCATCCGACGGGTGCTGCCCAGGGCCGCCTGAGGCGCTCCTCGGGATCCGGATCTTCCCCCGAGGGATCGGCCTCCACCGCAGGCTAGCTCCACTCGGCCACGTCGACGCGTCGATCGGCGAGGAGTCCTGCGAACGTGGCAGCGTCCCGGGGAGCCGCACCGTCGGTGTCGTTGTTGAAGTACGCGAACACCGAACGTGGCCGCGATTCGGCGATCGCGTCCGCGTACGCAGCGAGCTTCGAGCGTCGATAGCCGGGCCCCTCCGAGCGGCCCTGGTGGAACCGCAGATAGGCCCATCCCCCCAACGTCGGGATCGACACGCGAACCCCCGGACGGTCGGCGTGGACCAGCGCCGCGCCGCTCGCATCCAGCGCCTCGAGGACCCCGTCCGTGAACCACGACGGGTGACGGAACTCGATCGCCGCCCGGAACGCGGACGGGAGTGACCCGAGGAAGGCCCGGAGCAGCGGTTCGTCGGCTCGAAGGGTCGGCGGTAGTTGGAAGAGCACGGGCCCGAGCTTGGTGCCGGCGCCCTCGAAGATCCCTCGCATCCGTTCGAGCGGCTCCGCGCACGCTCGCAGCCTGCGGACGTGCGTCACGTACCGGCTCGCCTTGAACGTCAGGACGAAACCGTCGGGCACGATCGCGGCCCATCGCTCGACCGTCTCACGCCTCGGCAAGCGATAGAACGACGCGTTGACCTCGACGGTCGAGAAGCGCTCGGCGTAGAACGCGAGCCAGTCGGCGGCGGCCAGCCCCGCCGGGTAGAAGTCATCTCGCCAGTGCCGGTACTGCCACCCGCTCGTGCCGACGGATACCGCCACACGGGGTGGCTACCCTCGCGCGGCCCCAGCCACACCGTTGCGGGCGTTCAGCTCTCCTCGGGCGGCGGTGGAGGCGGTGGTGCGGCCGGCGGCATCGGGGGCGCCGGTGGAGGCGCGTCGGTCGGTGCTCCCGGCGGCGCGGCGACGGGCGCCGCAGCGGAACCCGCCTCGCCGAACCCCGACGGCGTCCCCCCACCGTCCTCGTGCCGGCGGCTCCGAACCACGAGGAAGACGACGATCAGGAGCACGAGCACGACGCCCCCGATGATCAGGATCAGCGGCAGGAACGAGTCGCTGCCACCCACCACGTCCGCGGCCTCGCCGTTGTCGACGGCGCTGCCGGTCGCGTTGATCTCCAACCGCTCGCCGAACTCCGGCACGTAGGTGACCGTGTTGCCGTCGATCTGTCCACCCGGAGCCTGCAGCACCTCGCCGGGGAACGTGATCGCGATCTTGATGTCCGCGCTCTCGAAAAACTGGGCGCCGCCCGTGCCGCCGAACGGCCCGGTGGCGCCGGACAGACCGCTCGACAGGTCGAGGAGGCCGGTGACCACGAACGTGTCCCCCTGGCGTGCGATCTGCAGCGTGTCGCCCGCACCGGTCGCGCCCGAGGCCCCCGTCGCGCCCGAAGCGCCCACGAACCCGCCCGAGTTGAACTCCTCGATCGGAACGTCCTCGAAGATGAACTGCTGGCCGGCGAACTCGCCGTCGTCGAAGGGCTCGACCGTTACCCCGGGCGCGTTGCTCGGGAACGGGGCGTCGCTGCCGAGCAGGTCCTCGACGTTCTGCCCGGTGAGATCGAGCAGCTCCTTCTGGACGCCGAACTCGACGGTCCCGCTCACCGTGTTGTCGGAGTTGATCCCGAGATTCATGTTGAGCTTGATGCACCCCGTCATCAGGAAGACCAGCGCCACGAACGCGCCGATCCGCCCGGCGGTGCGGGCACGTCGAGACATCCTCGGACCCCCTGTCGTCGGCATCCCGGCGAGACTACCCCGGCCACCCGGGCGGGGCGAGCGGTCTCACGAGGAAAGGGCGTCCACCACCTGTTCCTCGAGGTAGGAGAGGTAGCGGTACAGGTCGTAGGCGCGCTCGGTCTCGGGATCGCCGGCGAAGTCCGCGACCGTCGCCTCCTCGGTGACCGCGAGCCGGACACCGAGCACCAGCCGGACGTCGTTCAGCGCGGCGAGCCATGCGAGCAACTCGTCCTCGGTGACGTGGTCGGATCGCAGGGTCCGCTCCATCGTGTCGATCGCCGCCAGACGCTGCTCGAGCAGCTCGTCGTGCATGATGTCGTCGAACTCGGCGGATGCCTCTTCGTCGTCGGTGAAGGCCTTCGGGTACAGCCGCTGCAGCGCCGGATCGGCGGCATCGCCGTCGACGAGCAGCGCGCGCAGCATCTCCGGAATGGTCCCCAGAACCTCGCGCTCCGCCGTCGGGATCCGAAGATCGAATCCGCCTCGGCGCGACCGCTTGACGGGCGCTCCCCGCACTCAGCGGTCCTTCTGCATCGTGGCCCACAGCCCGTGCGCGTGCAGGCGCGACACGTCGAACTCACATCGCTCGCGGGGACCGGTGGAGACGACGGCTCGACCCTTGTGGTGTACGTCGAGCATCAGCCTGGTGGCCTTCTCCCTCGGGTAGCCGAACAGCTTCTGGAACACGTAGACAACGTAGGACATCAGATTGATCGGATCGTTCCAGACGATCACGATCCAGGGCACGTCCGGGACGACCTCTTCGTCGCCCACCGGGCGCTCGGTCTCGACCGGGGCGGTCTGTCCCATGCCGTCAGGGTACGCGCACCCATCGCAGATGGGTCCTCGCTTGCTCCGTTTCGCGATCGACGATCCTGCAATGACCGAGGCCCGGCTCCGAAGACGCTTGGGGGAAGAGCCGGGCCTCGACGCCACCCGCGCCGAGAGGCGGGGGCGTTCTAGGTCGCGGTCACGGCAACCTCATTCGACCGGACCGATCCGCCCGGGACGGCGTCCGACGACAGCTTGATCCTGGTGACCGGCTCCGACGTGGCCGCCGGCGGCGCCGAGATCGGCGCCGGTCCGGCGATCACCCCCACCGCGACAGCTGGAGCTCTGCGCACCATGCGGTGGCCCCTTCGAGTGTGCGAGTCTCCCGAAAGGAATCGGCATCCGGGGCCTCGAAACTTGAAGGCAGATCCGGGTTCACGTTGCGGGGGAACGCCGGACGGGCCGTTCGAAGCGTCCGACGAGCGCCACGATGCCGGCAAGCACCAACGCCGAGAGCCCGATGAACACGGGGCGGAGCAGCCACCAGGCGGCCGTGGTGTCCTGCTGGTGCCCTACGCCCAACGGCCACAAGGCGAGCAGGACGATGAAGTACGCCGTCATGTGCCACAGGAACAGCGTCATGATCACGCCGTTCAGGAAGATCGTCGCCTTCCAGGGACGCGGGCGTTCGAGCCAGCGGGTGAGCGTCGGGCGGAGCAGCATCACGGCCCCGATCGACCAGATGTCCGCCAGCAGGAAGCAGACGGTGGGCGGGTAAGCGTTCGAGACCTCTTCGACATCGGTGCCGAGCAGGCTCTTCGGGTAGTGCCCGATCCCGCCGAACCAGTCGGAACTCGCCGGTCCGAACGCCTGGAACACCCACGACGTGGTCATCAGGACGAGACCACCGAGGCCCACGACCACCATCGCCCAGAACACCTTGCGTGGCAGCCGTCCGAAGGTCCCGTCTGCGTAGAAATGCCCGAGCTGATGCGGGAGGAGCAGAACGAACGCCACGTTCAGGTAGCGGAGCAGGTGGAGATCGGCGCCGAAACCGACGAGGTCGACGACGATCGCTCCGACCGCCATGACGGCCGGCACCCACCAGCGGAACCTGCGGTGCAGCCAGATCGTCGCCGGAGCGATGCAGACCACCACCAGGTAGAAGCCCAGGAACCACAAGGGCCCGAACGGCAGCGTCGCCGCCGGCGGATACACGCCGCGGAGCAACCGCGTCTCGCCCACGAGGCGTGGCCCCGCCGCTCCGCCCACGTCGAACAGGTGGAGCGCCACCTGCACGATCAGCCAGAACCCGAGGAACACGAGCGATGGACGCAACAGGCGCTCCAGGCGGCTCCGCACGAACGCCGAGGTCGGTTCGCCTCGTCGCTGGAACGCGTCGTAGGTCACGAGGTTGGAAAAGCCACCCACGAAGAAGAAGACGGGCATCACCTGGAACAGCCAGGTGCCGAGCCACATCCCGGAGGTCAGGCCGACGGCGCTGGTCGTCGAGAAGATGTCGCGCTCGAGGTGGTTGATCGAGATGAACCAGTGGCCGAACACCACCGCGACGATCGATGCGGCACGCAGGAAGTCGACATAGCGATCGCGGGTGGCGGGCGTGGCCCGCACCAGTTCGTCCAGACGTGAGCTCACGAGCCAGGTGCTACGCCCCGGCGGTCGCCGGGTCAAGGAAGAAGGGGCAAGATGAGCGCGCATGTCCGACGCCTACCGCTCCCCGCTCGCGCCCGACGCAAACGAGGGCCTCGTCGCGCTCGTGACCGGCGGCGGGACGGGTCTGGGCCGAGCCATCGCGCGCGAGTACGCGCGCACGGGGGCCCACGTCGTGATCGCCGGCAGGCGAGCCGAACCGCTCGAGGAGGTCGCCTCGGAGCTCATGACGGCCGGCGCTCAGGTCCTTTCGGTATCGGGCACCGACGTCCGCGAACCCGACCACGCGGCCTCGCTCGTCGAGACGGTGCTGGACCGGTTCGGCACGATCGACGTGCTCGTCAACAACGCGGGACGGCCAGTTCGTCGCGACCCCCGAACAGATCTCGGCCAAGGGCTGGCGGGCGGTGCACCGCCTCAACGTCGACGCGGTGTGGGATCTCACCCGGACCGTCGCCGAGCGTTCGATGATCCCGGGCGGCGGCGGCCTCGTCGTGTTCATCGGGTTCAGCCCGCGCCGGGGCATCCCCCTGATGGTGCACGCCTCCGCCGCGCGGGCGGCGCTCGAGAACCTGGCGAGCGGGCTCGCGATCGAGTGGAGCCGCCACCGGATCCGCGCGGTGTGCGTCGCCACGGGCGCGATCGATACGGACGCGTTCCGCGCCTACGGTGACGATTTCGTCGGGGAGGCCACGCGCACGGCGCCGCTCGGTCGCATCGCGTCGCCCGAGGAGGTGGCCAGCGTGATCGCGTTCCTGTCGACCTCCGGTGGCGCGTACATCACCGGCACCACGATCGTCGTCGACGGCGGCAACGACGCCTGGGGGCTCGGCTTCCCGCCGCCGCAACCCGCTCAGTCGTAGACGATCACCGAACGCGCCTCGTCCCCGGCCTCGAACCGGGCCAGCGCGTCGTGGACGCCGTCGAGCGCGATGGTCCGGGCGATCATCGGTTCGAGCCGCAGCTCGCCGAACGTCAGCAGGTGCGCGAGCAACGGCAGGTCGCGCGGCGGCACCACGCTGCCGTACCACGAACCGACGACCGTGAGCTCCTTGGTCGTGGTGCGGAGCGCGTCGATGGTCGCGCGAGCGCCGGGAGGGGCCATCCCGACCAGGACGGTCGTCCCGCCGGGCGCCACGGCGCGCATCGCCTGTTCGATGGTCTCGGGGCGCCCGAGGCACTCGATGGCGTGGTCGAACCCGTCCGGGACGGGGTCGCGCCCCGCGAGCACCGTCTCGGTGGCGCCGAGCTCCTTGGCGATCTCGAGCTTCGGCTCCACGACGTCGACCGCGACGATCGGCGAGGCACCCGCGATCCGCGCGCCCTGGATCGCCGAGAGCCCGACGCCGCCGCACCCGATCACGAGGACCGAATCTCCCGGGCGAACCTTCGCGGTGTTCAGCACCGCCCCGACGCCGGTCATGACCGCGCATCCGAGCAGGGCGACCTGATCGAGCGGGAGAGACGGGTCGACGGGGAACACCGTGTTCGCCGGTACCACCGAGCGCTCGGCGAACGAGGACGGCACGTTGTGGTGGATCCGCGTCCCGGCGTGCGAGAAGCGGGTCGTCCCGTCGCCCAGGAACCCCTCGTCGAAGACCGCAAGCCGCTCGCACACGACCGGACGTCCGGCCGTGCACCGGCGGCACGAGCCGCAGTACGGCAACCACGAGCAGGCGACGTGGTCGCCGGGCTTCACCCCGGTGACGCCCTCCCCGAGCTCCTCGACCACGGCCGAGCCCTCGTGCCCGAGCACGATCGGCATCGCGTGCCGGTGGATGCCGTGGACCGAGTGGTAGTCCGAGCGACACACGCCCGAGGCCGCCATCCGGATCGCGACCTCTCCGGGCCGAGGCGGGTCGAGGTCGAGATCCTCCAGTCGGAGATCGTCGACGTCCCACAGCACGGCGGCGCGCATCCGCGAAGTATCGCGCACCGTGGACGGGTCCCGAGGCGGAACTCAGGCGGAGGCTTCGACCCTGGCCTTGAGGTTGCCGAGCGACGTGCGCCCGTCCTTCATGATCGCGGGCTTCGCCAGGAAGCCGACGACCGGGTTGCCGTCGCCGTCGGTCGTCCGCTCGAGCCTGGTGCCCCCACCCTCGGGCGACAGGACGAACGTGTGCGTGTAGTGGACCTCCTTGCCACCGCCGCCCTTCTTGCGCTGGCTGATGGCGAACGCGAAGCGGTTCGGCCGGTCGAACTGGACGATCTCGATGTCGGCCGTTTGCGGCTTGCCGGCGAAGACCTGCTGGGAGCGGTAGGTCGCGCCCAGCGCGGGTGGCCCCCCGGACACCGAGGACATCGTGAGCTTGGCCTTCTCGTTCGCCCACTCCGGGTGGTGCTCGACGTCCGCGAGGGTGTCGAACACCTTCTCCGGCGGCGCGTCGATGTGCAGGGTCCAGTGGTAGGCCATCGCGTCTCCTCTCGTCTCCGGGGGGTCTCTCGGGTTCGAACGAGCGGTAGTTCAGCACGGGCTTACGTAAGCGTCAACTGAAGGTCCGCCCCGGCTCGACGTCGACCGCAGCGAGGTCGAGGTGTTCGGCTGGGTCGAGGCCTTGGCCCTCGAAGACTGAGCGACGCGCATCCTCGGCGGCCGCGATGGGTATGCACTCCAGGTAACCCGTTCGGAGGAGCCCATCGACAAGGGAGGTCGTCATGGACGCATGGGTCTGGATCGTGATCGCCGCGGTCGTGGTGGCGGTCGTCGCGATCGTCGCGATCGTCGTCATGCAGCAGCGCCGGCGGGCGGAGCTCCGCGAGAGCTTCGGCGCCGAGTACGACCGCGCCATCGCGCGCGAGGGCGACGTCCGCAGAGGTGAGTCCGACCTGAAGGCGCGGCGCGAGCGGCGCGCCGAGCTCGACATCCGGCCGCTGTCGCCCGCTTCGAGGACCACCTACGAGCGGAGCTGGGAGCAGACGCAGGCTCGCTTCGTCGACAACCCGGCGGCCTCGCTCTCGCAGGCGGACGCGCTCATCATCGCGGTGATGGAGGAGCGCGGCTACCCGATGGACGACTTCGAGCGGCGCGCGGAGGACATCTCGGTCGACCACCCGGACGTCGTGCAGCACTACCGCGCCGCACACGACATCTCGGTACGGCTCGAGGACGACCCGAACGCCTCGACGGGCTCGACGACCACCACACGCCCATCGACCGAGGACCTTCGCCAGGGTCTGGTCCATTACCGCGCGCTGTTCACTGAGCTGCTCGAAGCCGACGAAGGCCAGCCGACGCAGGATCGCGCCACCGGCTGAGCCGGGCGAGCACCGGAGCGCCGTCGCCTCGGTTTGCGATGCTGGCGCCGTGGCGCGGCACTTCGTGCTCCATCTCGATCTCGACGAGTTCATCGCGGCCGTCGAGCGGCTTCGGCGCCCCGAGCTCGAGGGCAAGCCGATCGTCGTCGGCGACGGCGATCCGAGCAAGCGCGGGGTGGTCTCGACCGCGAGCTACGAGGCGCGCGCGTTCGGGATCCGGAGCGCGATGCCGTTGCGGACCGCCTACAAGCGCAACCCCGACGCGATCTTCCTCCCGGTCGATTCGCGCGCGTACCTCGCGGCCAGCAGCGAGGTCATGGATACGCTCCGCACGTTCGACGCCGAGGTCGAGGTCGCGGGGTGGGACGAGGCGTTCGTGGCCGTCACGACCGAGGACCCCGAGACGTTCGCCAAGCGGATCCAGGAGCGGGTGCTCGAACGCACGCGCCTGTGGTGCACGATCGGGATCGGCGACAACCGCCTGCAGGCCAAGCTTGCGAGCGGGTTCGGCAAGCCGCGCGGCGTGTTCGTGCTCACGTCGGACCGATGGGACGAGTCCATGCACGGCCTCGCCACCGCCGAGCTGTGGGGCATCGGATCCAAGACCGCGGCCAAGCTCGCTCAGCTGGGGATCCGCACCGTGGGCCAGCTCGCGGCCGCCGACGAGGGCGCGCTCGCCGAACGCTTCGGCCCCTCGACGGGGCCCTGGCTCGCGAGCCTCGGACGCGGCGAGGGCTCGGCGAGCGTGCACCCCGAGGGGTGGACGGCCAAGGGTCGGAGCCGCGAGCACACGTTCCAGCGCGACCTCACCCATCCGGACGAGGTCGGGGCCGAGGTCGCCCGCACCGCGCGCGAGGTCGCGCGCGATCTCCGCAGGGACGACCGGCTCGCCGCACGCGTGGTCGTCAAGGTGCGGTTCGCGCCGTTCTTCACCAGCACCCACGGCGTCACGCTCGCCGAGCCCACGGCGGACGCCGACCTCGTGGCCGAGGCCGCCGCTCGGGCGCTCGAGCGGTTCGACCTGGACCGGCCCGTCCGCCTGGTCGGGGTCCGAGCGGAGATGACGCCTCCGGTGGTACAAGACGGCGCATGAGCGTCCAGTACCACCTGAAGCTCGCACCCGGCGACGTCGCGCCGTACGTCCTGCTCCCGGGCGACCCCGGCAGGGTCCCGCTCGTCGCAAGCCTGTGGGACGAGTCACGTGAGGTCGCGAGCAACCGCGAGTACGTGACGTTCACCGGCACGTACCGGGGCGTGCCGATCTCCTGCACGTCGACCGGGATCGGCTGTCCCTCCACGGCGATCGCGATGGAGGAACTCGCGCGGGCGGGCGCGACGACGTTCGTGCGGATCGGGACGTGCGGGACGTTCCAGGATCGGGTCCGCAACGGCGACATGGCGATCTTCGATTCGGCCGCGCGCTACGACGGTGCGTCCAGGCTCTACGCGCCGCTCGAGTTCCCGGCCGTCGCCCACCACGAGATCGTGGACGCGTCGATCGCCGCGGGGGAGGCGCTCGGCTACCCGTTCCACGTGGGCACGACACGGTCGGCCGACACCTTCTACGCGATGCACCCGCGGCCGGGGTCGTCGTGGGGCGGCTTCTGGCAGTCGTCGTGGCGCGACCACTTCGAGGACCTGAAGCGGATGAACGTCATCGCCGCCGAGATGGAGGCGAGCGTGATCCTCGTGCTCGCGCGCATCTGGGGCCTGCGCGCCGGCGGGATCGCGGTCGTGCTGGACAACGTGCTCCGTGTCTCGGGCGCGTCGGGCGAGTTCGACCCGCAGGACCAGTTCGAACACGGCGGCGACGAGATCGAGCGGCTCGCCCGCATGGGCTCGGAGATCGTTCGGATCGTCGCCGAGCGGGACGCGGCGCGAGACCCCCGCGACGTAAACCCGGTAAACCCGACGTGAACCCGCAGTACCACCTCAAGCTCGTGCCCGGCGACGTCGCGCCGTGCGTGTTGCTGCCGGGCGATCCGGGGCGCGTCCCGGTCGTCGCCTCGTACTGGGACGAGGCCCGCGAGGTCGCGCGCAACCGCGAGTACGTGACCTACACCGGGACCTACCGAGGGGCGCCGATCTCGTGCACCTCGACCGGGATCGGGGCGCCGTCCACCGCGATCGCGCTCGAGGAGCTCGCGCGGGTGGGCGCGACGACGTTCGTGCGGATCGGGACGTGCGGATCGCTCCAGACGCGCGCACGCGTTGGCGACCTCGCGATCTTCGACTCGGCGGCGCGCTACGACGGCGCTTCCCGCCTGTACGCGCCGATCGAGTTCCCGGCCGTGGCCGATCACGCGGTGATGACCGCCGCGATCGACGCGGCCTGGAGCCTGGGCGTGACGCACCTCGTCGGGACGGCGTTCACGACCGACGTCTTCTACACGCCGCAGGAGGGGGTCGCGTTCGGCGGCTACCAGCAATCGTGGGCGCGTGAGGTCTACGAGGACGCCCGGCGTCAGAACGTCCTCGCCGCCGAGATGGAGTCGAGCGTCGTCATGGTCCTGACGCGGGTCTGGGGGCTCCGCGGCGGCGCGATGGCGGTCGTGTCCGACGACGTGTTCGAGATGGCGGACGAGGGCAGTGCGTTCGACGCCGAGGCCACCTTCGACGTGGGTGCGGCGCAGATGGAACGTCTCGCGCGCGTGGGCAGCGAGACGGTCCGCGTGCTCGCCGAACGCGACGCAGCGCGCCGAATGGGCTAGCCGAGCGGTTCGCGCCCCATCCGCACCCGGTAGTCCTCGTTGAACGAGTAGAGGAACCGATCCTGCCGCGGGTAGACGCCCGTCGTGAACGCGCGGGAGCCAACACCGGTCTGCGCGCGCTCGCACACGTCCCAGTCCTGTTTGGAGATCAGGTCCCAGAGCTCGACCACCGGCCGGGGCTTGAAGCGCTCGGGGTCGGCAATGACCTCGGGCGGGAACAGGTATTCCGAGACGACCGTGGTGTGGGAGGGACCCCTCGGGTAGCCGAGGTAGTACATGACGCAGTCGGGGTGCAGGTTGAGCATCAGGTTCGGGAACTGGTACGAGCCGTAGTACCGGCCGAGATCCTCGGGCAGCAGTCCGGGAAGCGTCGGGAGCTCGGACCGCCCCTCGATCGTGAACGACGTCGCGCCCTCGACCATCGCGTTGCCGCCGTCACGCATCTCGTCGTCCCAGACCTCCCCGAACCGGAACAGCGGCACCACCTTGACGAGCTCAGGGTGGACGGTCGGACAGTGGAGGCACTCGTTGTAGTTCTCGACGATGATTTTCCAGTTGGCCTCGACCTCGTAGACGATGCGCACACCGATCCGGAGGTCCTGCATCGCGAACCGCTCGAACGCGGTCATCGACTCGGTCCCCTGGGTGAGCGACTCCATCAGCGGCCGCGGCCGGTCGGCGAGGTTCACGAACACGAACCCCGCGTACTCGTCGACCGCGACAGGATGCAACGGGTACGAGGATCGGTCGAACAGCTCGTTCTCCTGCACGTTGGGGGTACCGATCAGGCGTCCGTCCAGGTCGTACGTCCACGCGTGGTACGGGCACGTGAACGCCTTGCGCCGGTTCCCACGATCGTCGTCGTCGAGGAACTTCGTGCCGCGGTGCGAGCACACGTTGTAGAAGCCGTTGGGACGACCCTCGGCGTTGCGGACGACGAACACCGACTCGCCCGCCACGTCCCGAACGACGTAGTCGCCCGCGGCCGCAACCTCCTCGGAGCGTCCGAACGCGACCCAGTCCCCCCACCAGATCCGCTCGCGCTCCTCGTCCCAGACGTCGAAGCTCGTGTGGTCGCGCCCGGCCAGGGTGGGACGCGGGCGCCAGTCCTGTTCGGCGGGCTGGAGCCAGAAGTCGGTGGTGGGCTTCATGGGCAGATCCGCGGTCAGCCTCCCAATGGTGGATTGAACGGCCGTTCAACGCCGTTTCGCCAGAGCATACGCCGGACCGCCGGGAAGGGGAAGGCGGCTGTTCGATCGGCCCATGCGCAAAGGGAAGGCGGAGCCTCGTGATCGAACAGCCCGGAGAACGCCACCTTCGTCTAGGCTCTCGTCCGTGGAGCGGGTCCCCGAGCAGCGCAACCTCGTCCTGATCCTCGCTCGGGCGTTCGCCGCACAGCTCGCGACGGCGGTCTTCCTCGTGGACGCCGAGGGCACGACGATCTACTACAACGAGGCTGCCGAGCGGCTGCTCGGCCGCCGGTTCATCGAGGGCGCGGGGATGCCCGCCGAGGAGTGGTCTACCGTCTTCCGTCCTCGAGACGAGGAAGGCCGGCCGAAACCCCTCGAGTCGCTCGCCCTCGGCATCACAATGCTGAAACGCGAGCCGACACACGAGGTCGTCACGATCACGAGCGTCGACGGCGTCGACCGGACGATCGAGGTCGCGGCGTTCCCGCTGTTCGCACACACCGAGGACTTCGTCGGCGCGATGTCCCTGTTCTGGCAACTCCCGGAGCCGGAGCGGATCTAGTGCTGGCGAGGATCTGGGGCAGCCGAGGTTCGATCGCGTCCCCCGGTCGAGATACCAAGCGCTACGGCGGCAACACGTCGTGCATCGAGCTCCGGCCGCCCGGCTGCGACGTCGTGATCCTCGACGCGGGCACCGGGATCCGCGAGCTTGGTGTCCGGCTCGTGCGTGAGGGCGCCGAACGCATGTTCCTCCTGCTCACCCACCTGCACGTCGACCATCTCGAGGGGCTCGGTATGTTCGAGCCGATCTGGCGCAGACAGACCGAGTTGCACATCTGGGGCCCCGCCTCGCCGGTCGCCTCGCTCGAGCAGCGGATCGCGACGTACTTCTCCCCTCCGCTGTTCCCCGTCCACCTGTCGGAGGTGCCGGCGACGATCGAGTACCACGACGCCTCCGAGTCCGAATGGCAGATCGACGGGGCCGGCTTCACCGCGAACGCGATCATCCACCCCGGACCGACCGTGGGCTACCGCATCGAGTCGAAGGGGCGCGTCCTCGCGTACCTCACCGATCATGAACCCGCCCTGGGGGCGGACCTCACGAGCGACCCACCCGACTGGATCTCGGGGTTCGCGCTGGCGCACCGGGCCGACGTCCTGATCCACGACTGCCAGTACACACCGCAGGAGTACGAGCACCGGTTGGGATTCGGGCATTCGACGACCGAGCACGTGGCCCGGTTCGCCGAGACGACCGAGGTCGACCGGGTACTGTTGTTCCACCACGATCCGATGCACTCCGACGACCAGATCGACGCGATGCGCGACGACGTCGTCGCCCGCTGGGGCGTGGACGGCGATCGCTGCACGGCCGCCGCGGAGGGCGCCGAGATCGTCGTCTGACCCGATCGGCGACGCGTAGGTCGCAGGGCGCCGGGTACCACACCTTCGTGACGGCCGAGCATCCCACCGCGTCCGTCTTCCTCCGAGGTCTATCTGACGAACGCGGTCAAGCACTTCCGGTGGGAGGGGATGCGCGGCAAGCGGCCGCTCCACCGCAAGCCCTCGATGGCGCACGTCTCCGCCTGTGGGCCGTGGCTCGACGCCGAGATCTCGATCGTCCGACCGGAGATCCTCGTGTGTCTCGGAGCGACCGCCGCGCAGGCGATCCTCGGACGCTCGTTCCGCCTCACCGAGCACCGAGGGGAGATCCTCGACGTCGACGGCATCGCGCCGCGGGTCGCCGCCACCGTGCACCCGGCTTCGATCCTCCGCGCGAGGAGCGAGGGGGCGCGCCAGGAGCAACGCGCCGCGTTCGTCGACGATCTCGCCGGCATCGTGAGGAACCGACGCGAGATCGAGGCGTAGGAGGCGCCCCGATCGGGTATCTACCAAGACCGCACGATGGAAAGGGGTGTTGTTCGTGTACACCGAACTCTGGATGTTCCGGAAGGATGTCGTCCCCTCTCATGAGATCGAGGGGTTCGAGGTCGAGGCGCGCGACAGCTCGATCGGCAAGATCGACGAGCTGACCGACGAGGTCGGGCGTTCGGCCGTGGTGGTCGACACGGGTCCGTGGATCTTCGGCCGCAAGGTCGTGGTCCCGGCCGGGGCGATCGAGCAGATCGACCTGAATCAGAAGAAGGTCCGCGTGGCCATGACGAAGGACCAGATCAAGAACTCGCCCGAGTTCGATCCGGACCGTGGCTGGCGCGACGACGAGTACCGCTCCCGCCTCGACGCCTACTACGACGAGAGCATGCGACAGGCTTCCTAGCGTCGCGACACAGGGGGGCGGCCTCGAGGCCGCTCCCCTGTGCGACGTTCCGGAACCGGCACGACTGGAGGGGACGATCCGATGCCCGGCAAGAAGCACGGCAACGTGAGGAACGCGAAGCAATACGAGGGTCTCCGCGGCAAGGGGATGTCCAAGGAACGGGCGGCCAAGATCGCCAACTCGCCCAGCGCGTCGAAGCGCGGTGGCACGAAGTCCGCCGCGAAGCAGAAGGGGAACAAGTCCTAGCCGCATCCGGAGGTGAGGAAGATGGGTCGGGTACCGGAACCGCACGCGAGCCCGAGGGCGCCCGAAGACCGCGCCTGGAACTGGCACGGAACGGCGGAGGCCGACAAGTCGGACACGATCCTCGAAGCGGGCGGATGGGAGCTGCTGGCCTCCGCGCACGCCTGGTACGACCCCTCGGCCGACGAAGAGGGCCACGATCCGCCGCACGAGAAGGGCGCGTACAAGCTGCCCCACCATGAGATCGTCGACGGGCGTCTCCGCGTGGTCTGGAACGGCGTCCGTTCGGCGATGGGCGTCCTGCAGGGCGCCCGCGGCGGCGTGGACATACCAGAGGGCGATCGCAAGGACGTCTACCTCCATCTCGCCAAGCACTACGAGGAGTTCGACAAGGAGCCGCCTCCGTTCGACTGACCGCCCTGCTACGCCGACCCTGAGAACGCGGTGCGGAGCTGTGAGCGCCGCGTCGAGATCGCCCTCGCGCATCCTCCCGTACCCTGTGCGGTCGCATGCCTAGGTCGAGGATCACCGCGGTCGTCGTCGTCGCGCTGATGGCTGCGTCCTGCACGGGCGGCGCCGAGGGACAACCGGGCGCCGGTCCCGCACCGACGGAAGCCGGGGTGCCGGTGACCCCCCAGCTGAGGATGCGGCTCGTCCGGGCGACCGGGAAGACCGAGGACGGCAGCCTGCGACCCACGGACATCGCCGAACCCGCCGAGGCGATCCGGCGAGATCTCGAGGAGCTCTACGAGACGGCGTTCCTCGCACCATCGCTCGATCGGCCGGCGCTGTTCTCCCACTTCTCCGGTGAGGCGCGCCGCGAGGCCGAACGCGGCCTCGGGCGCCTCACGATCGGACCCGTACGGGACGAGCTCGACGAGGTGATCCCGCGGCGCGCGACCGTCCGCCTCACGTTCCTCGGCGATGCCAGCGGACACCCGCTCGCGGCGTTCGCCGACACGGAGTTCCGGGCCTCGGCGGTCTCCGGGAACGTGCACGCGCCCGTCACCAACCACGGGGACTACGTGCTCCGGCGGTCGAACGGTGCCTGGCGCATCGTCTCCTACGACGTGCGGGGACGGGCCCCACGGCCCGAACAGATGCAGGCGCAGGTCGGGCGGGCGGCGTTCGCGCCCGGGCTGCCCTCGAACGGCCCCCTCTTCGTCCTGGTGATCGGCAGCGATGCCCGACCCGGCCGGTCGGCCGTGAACGCACGCGCCGACTCGATCCACATCGTCGGGGTCAACCCGCGTCTGGGACGCGTCTCGATCCTGGGGATCCCGCGGGATTCGTGGGTGGCGATCCCCGGGTCGGGGACGAACAAGATCAACGCCGCGCTGGCGCTCGGCGGCCCCGAGGTGCTCGTGCGGACCGTGGAGCAGGTGTCCGGGATCCACATCGACGCGTTCGTCCTGACCGGGTTCGTCGGGTTCGAGCGGTTGGTGGACGCCGTCGGCGGCATCGACGTCCGGATCCCGTACCCGATCGACGACTCGGCGGCCGGGGCGCACTTCCGGGCCGGCCCCCAGCACCTGAACCGGAGCGAGGCCCTCGCGTTCGCCCGCGCGCGCCACGACGTGCCCGCCGGCGATTTCAGCCGATCCTTCAACCAGGGGCGGTTGATCATCGCCGCGCTCGCCACGCTCCGCCGGCAGGTGGCGAGCGGTCGGCCGGCCGCCCTCCTGCCGTGGGTGCTGGCCGGGAGCCGCTCGCTCCAGACCGATCTCTCGCTGAGCCAGATCTTCGAGCTCCTGCTCGCGGCGCCGGCGTTCGAGCCGAGCCGCGCGCAGAACGAGGTCGCGAGTGGGAGCGGGACGACGATCGGCGGGCTGAGCGTCGTCGTGCTCGGCCAACGCGCCCGAGCGCTCTTCCGCGACCTGCGTGACGACGCCGTGCTCGGCGGCTGACCCTGCCGGAGCATTCGCAGGATCCTCGACCACGGCCTATCCTCGAAGTGTGATCGAGGCGTTCGCATCGCCCGCCGCCCTGCGGGGCGGTGACCATGGGTACGCGCTCACCCGCACGGACGACGACCTCGCCTGGCTCGCACGCGCCTTCATAGAGCATGCGGAACGCGCCGGCGCGCGAGCCCTCTATCTCTCCGCGGGTCCCGCGGACGACGTGGTCCGCCTCGGCCTGCCCCGACCACGGCATCCCGGTGGGCTGATCGTGGTGGACGCGGCGCCCGTCTTGGCCCCCGGCGACACCTTCAGGCCCGAGATCTACGTGCGGGCGCTCGAGGCCGCCGTGGACGCGGCGCTGCGCGACGGGTTCGCCGGCGCCCACCTGCTCGTGGAGGGTGGATGGAGCCTGGCCGCGATCCGGGACGTCCAGGTCTGGTGGGAGCTCGAGGACATGGCGCACGAGCTCGGTGTGTTGCAACGAGGGGACACGGTCCTCGTGTGCCAGTTCGGTCAGGATCGTTTCCCGCCGCAGGCGCTGGAACGCGCCGAACGCGCCCACCCGCTCTCGGTGGCGGCGAGCTCGACCGGCTTCACGCCGTCGGCGCCGATGCGCGTCGAACGGCGAGGGGGTGTGCTCCACGTTTCGGGAGAGCTCGATCGGGGGACGGCCGGCCTGTTGGCGACCGCATGTCGTGGGAGCGTGGGCACCGTGACGATCGATCTCGCCGAGGCGACCTTCTTCGACGTCGGTGCCCATCGCGCCGTCACCAAGATCGCCAAGAGCTGCAAGCAGGTCCGGCTCCGCAACGCCCCGCCGATCGTCCAGCGCGTCGTGTTCGCCCTCGCGGGCGAGGCCGGACTCGAGATCGAGGTCGAAGACGACGCCGTATCGATGACGGCCGGGTAGGCGGAATAGCCGGCGCGACCGGCCGGTTCGAGGAGGGACATGCCAGCGATCAATGTCGAGGACCCGACGACGCTCGACCGCGTCCCGCTCGTGCCTGCCGAGGCCCGCTTCCGCCGCGTCCGGGGCGTGAGCGCCGCGCCCAGCGGCCTGGAGGGGGAGGGTTTCCCGGTTCGGCGGGCGTTCGCCGGGGTCGAGCTGGCCGACCTCGACCCGTTCGTGCACATGGACCAGATGGGTGAGGTCGAGTACGCGCCCGGCGAGCCGAAGGGCACGCCGTGGCACCCGCACCGTGGGTTCGAGACCGTCACCTACATCATCGACGGGACCTTCGAGCACCAGGATTCGAACGGCGGCGGCGGGACGATCACCAACGGCGACACCCAGTGGATGACGGCGGGCGCCGGCATCCTGCACATCGAACGGCCGCCGGAGCACCTGGTGGTCTCGGGTGGCCTGTTCCACGGGATCCAGCTCTGGGTCAACCTGCCGAAGGCCGAGAAGTGGGCGCCGCCGCGATACCAGGACCTCCGCGCGACCGAGGTCTCGCTGCTCTCGTCGCCGGACGCGGGAGCGCTCGTGCGGGTGATCGCCGGCGAGGTGGCCGGTCATGCCGGCCCGGGACAGACCTACACGCCGATGACGATGCTGCATGCCTCGCTCGCGCCGGGCGCTGCGCTCGAACTCCCCTGGCGCGAGGACTTCAACGCGCTCGCCTACGTGCTCGCCGGCGCGGGTTCGGCGGGTGTCGAGAGGGTCGCCGTCTCGACTGGACAGCTGGTGGCGTTCGGACCGGGCGACGCGATCCGCCTCGAGGCGTCGAAGGGCCAGGAGTCGCGCTC
>DASXTX010000069.1:0-6128 GCA_036505195.1 Actinomycetota bacterium | reverse complement strand
CCGGCTCTTTCGAGCTTCTCGGCGAAGACACGCTCCGCCAGGGCACCCGACACTCACCCGGCCCAGGCGCTCTGATCGTTGGCGATCTCTGGAGGCAGCTCACCCTCGACCGTGAGATCGGCCATGCAGATCCGACCTCCCGGCTTGAGCAAACGAAACATCTCCGCGAGCGCTCGACTCTTCCGTGCGGACAGGTTGAGGACGCCATTGGAGATCACCGCGTCGATCGACTCGTCCGGAAGGGGGATGTCTTCCATCTCTCCCGTGACGAACTCGGTCCAGCCTTCGACGCCGGCCTCCGCGGCGTGGCGACGTCCCCGATCGCACATGTCCTCGAGGATGTCGATTCCGATGGCCTTCCCATCCGGTCCGACGCGCTTAGCGGCGAGGATCGTGTCGATCCCTCCTCCTGAGCCGATGTCCAACACGGTCTCGCCGCGCTGGAGGAAGGCGTAGCGGACGGGGTTCCCCACCGAGAGGGACCACTCGACGGCTCCTTCGGGAACCTCGGCAAGCTCGTCGTCCGTGTAGACGCGGCGGGCCACCACCTCGCCGCCGCCGGTCGTGATCGCCGAATACGCCTGTCGGACGGCGTCCTTGATCTCCTCTTGGAACATGAGGTCCTTGGCCATTGATCCTCCTAGAGCTCCTGGACGAAACGCTCGAGGTGGGCCTTCACGTCCGGTGGAATCTCCTCCACCTCATTCGAGGCAAGGAAGCTCCGGAGCTCCTTCGCGAACTCCAGCTCCCCGCAGCACGTCCGGCAGAACGAAAGGTGCTTCTCCACCCTCTCCTGATCATCGGCCGAGATCGCGTGGTCGAGGTAGTCCCAGAGTTGCTTCACGGCCTCGGAACACGGGATCGAGCCGTGCTGGTCGGTCATCTCCGTTCCTCCCCTATGAGGAGACCCGTCTCCTCCGCGTACGCCCACATCTCGGTCTCGAATCGTTTTCGACCTCGGTGGAGTCGCGCCAGGATCGTCCCGAGTGGTGCCTCGAGCATGCGGGCGATCTCCTTCGTCGCGAATCCGTCCATGTACCGGAGCACCAGGGGTGCTCGGTAGAGCTCCGGGAGGCGCATGAGGACCTCGCGCACGTCGTCCTTGCCGAACGCTCTTAGGAAGTCCAGGTGCAGGGTGTCCGAGTAGGGAAGCGGATCCACCTCGACCAGGGTCCGGTACAGCGAGAAATCCTCGACCTCCTCGACCGGAAGCTCATCCACGGATCGCGCCCGCTTGCGGAGCTCATCCCGGAACACGTTCACCAGGATGCTCTTCAGCCACCGGGCGCTCGCCTCGTCCTCCTTCAGCGCCCCGAACGACCGGAAGGCCCGGATCAGTGTCTCTTGCACGAGGTCCTCCGCACCGTCCCGAACGAGGCGGCGTGCCAACGAGTAGAGGGCCGGCAGCTCGCCGACAGCCATACTCTGAAAGGCTTGCTTCGTCCGGTCCTGGACCCCGATGCCCGTCATCCCGTCGGCCAGTCTTTAGGCGTGCTCACCTGTCAAGACGCTCGAATGACCGACCTTATTGCATCGCCAGGATGGCGCAATCGCCGTCGGCGGTCGGACGTCTGTATAGGGCGAGAGGAGGTGCGAGACATGACGAGCATCACGGTGGAGGACACGAGAGCGGGCAAGTCGGTTACAGCTCTTCGAACGGGCTCCTGGCTCATGGGGATCGCCGCTGCGGGGTTCATCGGTTACGCGGTGATCTTCTTCGTCCGCAACTTCACAGACTCGTTCCTGGAGCTCGGGATCGGGCCCAACGAGGTCAACGTGGGGAAGGACCAGATCCAGCAGTTCAGCCCGTCTTTGTTCGAGTACGTGAGCCATCTCCACCTCGCGGTCTCCGGATTCATCGCAGCGACGGGCGTTGCGGTGCTGTTCCTGGTGGCCTACGGGGTTCGGCGAGGTCAGCTCTGGGCATGGGTCGGAGCGGTGACCGCTCCTGTCCTGGGGCTCGCGGTCGCCCTGCCGGCGCACTACCCGAACGGCTTCGACACGCTCGGCCACCTGGGGCTGATCTACCTCGCGACGGTGATCTTCGTGGTTGGCGCGCTCGTGTCCCTGCGGGGCATCGTCCAGGCGCGGAGCAGCTGAACCGGCGCAGGTGGCGGGTTCGCATCCGTTGGGCTCGCCGCCTGCCATCCGTCTCGATATCAAGAAGGGGGTGATCGGCCGGTGGCACAGACGGAGACGCCGATGTGCGCGAAGTGTGGGGAGGCCGGTGACGGCTGGAAGTGCGCCATCTGTGGATCGGTGGCGGACGAGCACGACGCGGGGCATCTCCACGTCGGCTCCGATCGCTACTGCACGGTTCGGTGCGCCGGGTGCGACCAGGCCGACGTCCTCTGCACCTGCGTCTGAAGGCGCCCAGACCTGATCCAACGTCAGCCACCGGATCGTTTCATCTGGGAGCGGGATCGGTTTCGCCGCGAGGAAGAGCGCCGAGAGAGGAAGCCCTCCTCGATCGCGGTGACCATCTCCCTTCGATCGGCCAGACTCCGAGTCCGTTGGTTCGCGTTCGATTCACGCCGGCCGGCCAGCAAGCACGCAGCGTGATGGGCCATGTTTGGCGGTCCGTGAGAGCGCCGTCGCGTATCCATCCTCGTCCCGGACCGACATCATCACGGCGACGCCGAACCACATTGCCGCTCGAAGATGACAGCGGACGAATCGTGGGCGTCGCGCGGGCAGGGTGCTTCGGCTGCTTGACGGACCGCGGAGCCGGCGCGAACGTTAACGGGTTGCTACAGGTCGATTATCGGATCGGTCAACGTCGGCCCGAACTCGCCGCCGTACGCTGTCACCGCGAAGAACACGAGCGCGGCGCCGAGCAGCGCCAGATCCTTCTGGAACTGGGTCATCTCGGTGAGCCGCATCATCGCGTCGTCCTTCACGGTCCAGAAGTTGTGGATGAAGAAGGTCGTGAAGAACAGGAACACGGCGATCACGAGCGCGGACAGGTCGGGCCAGATGCCGGCGGCCACGCCGATTCCGCCCAAGAGGATCCCGACGCCGCTCACCAGGACGGCCGGTCCCGCGAACGGGATCTTCTTGGCCGCGGCATAGCCCTTCAGCTGCTGATAGCCGGCCAAGTGTCCGGCGAGCCCGCTCACCACGAACAGGAGGCCGAACAGGATCCGGCCGATGAGGAACAGCGCGTTCATGGTCCCTCCCTCTGACGAAGCTGCCGTTTCCCGCAACGCCAAGACGGGCGCGATATTCCCTACTGAGGAGCTTGTCGGTGTCACCGTGTCAGTGTTCGGGCGAGGTCGTCAGCCGCTTCCTCACTCCACGTCCTCCGACCGCATCGCTAGAGGGGGCCCCTAAACCGTTGCCCCGTCAAGAGCCGAGGACCCGCCGGGTCGCGTACTGCCTCGGTACTGCCTCGGTACCGCCTCGGTACTGCCTCGGTACTGCCTCATACTGGGCTTGGTTAGGCGATTCGGGGGGTCTCTCTATGTTCGTCACGATGGTGGAAGGTTTGGTCGAGGCCACAAGGGAGGATGACCTGCGCTTAGCTTGGAAGGAGGTGACCGACGCTGAACTCCCAGCCGGGTTCATCGAGTCGTCTCTCTTGCGGGCTAACGATGGGACGTGGCGGATTGTCACGTTCTGGGAATCGAAAGAAGCCGTGATGGCGATGAGGGCGTCGGGGGAGCCGCCCGCTGCCCCGATCATGTTCGAGCGAGCCGGGTCCAGGCCATCGGTATCTATGTGGACGGTGGAGGGAAGGGTTAGCGCAAGCTGATCGCCGATTTCGACCCCGATTGCCCGACTAGCGCCACGGCTTGGCGGCTCGACACTTCCTCGCCCACGACTCGACCTGTCGGCGGCGATGGAACGGGTGTACCGGCGGTGGAGGGGTTGGTCGCTAGGTCGCCCCTGGTGCGACACGCGGCCGTATGAGGATCGGTGTGGACCTGTTTCGTGTTGATCCGTTCGACCCGTCCTCGCGCCCTACAGTTGCGCTTCGTCCTCGGCCGAGACCTCGATCTGTTTCGCGAGGAACCGGCGGTCCGCTTCTGTCACCGCGAGCTCGGCGGCGCGTTCGAACGAGGCGCGCGCGTCCTCCCGCCGTCCAAGTCGGCGCAGGATCGTTCCGCGGGCCGCGTGCATCAGGTGATAGTTCTTCAGGTCCTGAGCGATCGCGTCGATCATCACGAGCGCTGGACCGGCACCCTCGACCTCGGCGACGGCGATCGCGCGATTGAGCGCAACCACCGGCGTGGGCATGATGGAGAACAACCGGTTGTAGATGGTGACGATCTGGGGCCAGTCGGTTGTCTCGAACGAGTCGGCGGCGCCGTGCACGGCCTGGATCGCAGCCTGGAGTTGAAACGGACCCGGCCGACCACGACGGATGCAGGCACGCACGATCGCCTGACCTTCCTCGATGAGCGTTTGATCCCACTTCGTCCGGTCCTGATCTCTCAAGAGCACGAGAGCGCCTTCGTCCGTGCGGGCCGGCACCCGCGACTCGCTGATCAGCATCAGGGCGAGCAGCCCCGCCGCCTCGGGCTCGTCGGGCATCAGCTCGACGAGCGCACGCGCGAGACGGATCGCTTCGCCCCGCAACGAGCCCCGCTTTGGATCGTCGAGCCCAGCGTTGTAGATCAGGTACAGGACCGACAGGACCGACCCGAGCCGCTCGGGAAGGTCGGCCTCGTCCGGCACCCGATAGGGGATCTTCGCGGCCTTGATCTTGTACTTCGCTCGGACGAGCCGCTTCGCCATCGCCTGTTCGCTCACCAGGAACGAGCGGGCCACCTCGTCCACGCTCAGACCGCCGAGGAGACGGAGGGTCAGGGCCACGCGGTGCTCCGGTCGCAGCGCCGGGTGGCAGCAGGTGAAGATCAGCCGGAGTCGATCGTCGTTCACGGGTCCGTCCTCTCCCCGCTCCTCGGTCCAGGGGTCGTGCGGCGTGGGCGCAAGCCGACCGAGCTGGTGGTGGAGCTCACGGCCACGGGTCGAACGGCGAAGATCGTCGATCGCGCGGTTGCGCGCGGTCGTCACGATCCACCCCGAGGGGTTGGGTGGGATCCCCTCGCGCCGCCACCGGTCGCTCGCCACGACGAAGGCCTCCTGGACGGCGTCCTCGGCGAGCGTGATATCGCCGAAGATGCGGATCAGCGTCGCGACGGCCTGGCCGTACGCCTCGCGAAATACCCGCTCGACGGCGATGCCTTCATGATCGATGGCGACGGTGCCGGTCACGCCTGGACGCGTCCGGTCGCTCGGAACGGGCGGACCTCGATCGGATGCCGGATCGCGTCCACGACCTTGCGGCCCCAGGCGAGCGCCGCGTCGAGGTCGTCCGCGTTGATGATGTAAAAGCCGGCGATGTGCTCCTTGGCCTCGACGAAGGGCCCGTCGGTCATGACCACGTCGCGATCGCCCATGCGCAGGACCGTCGACGCATCGGGGCCGTGGAGCGCGCCGCCGAAGACGAACGTGCCGGTCGCCTCCATCTCGTCCTCCAGGGCGACCACCCGCCCCATGAACGCCTTCATCTCCTCCGGCGTCTGCGGCGCCCCGGGGACCTCACCCTCCACCTCGAACGTGGACAAGAGGTACTGAGCCATCCGTACTCCTCCCGTCGGTGCGGGTCGTTCCCGCGCTCACCCTGCTTACGAACGAGATCGGCCCCCGAGGACATCCGCGACATTGACCACCTAGAGATATCGGACTTCCGCCACAGAGGGGCTGGGTGGGCGGCCGCGTCAGCGAGTCGAGCCGGGCTCGAGCAGCTTCCAGCCGTTGTTCCACGACCCGCCGTCCCGCATCTGGAGGCCCATGTTCAACGCCTCCATCGCCTCAAGGATCCTGGCCGACGCCAGCGAACCCGCATTCACGGGGCGCAAGCCAATCGAGCCCACGATCTCGAGGACGACCTCGCGAGCTGCGTCGTCATCGGCCGCCACGAACCCGTCGAGCGGGACCCCATCGATCGTTGGATCGGTCAGGTGCGAGGCGAAGACCGTGTTGAACGCCTTGACGACCCGGGCCTTCGGCACTGCGGTCTGGATCTCCTCCGCGTTCGAGCCACCGTCGACGGCCAGGCCGGGGATCTCGTTCATCCGGTTCGAGACGTCGATCAGGATCTTCCCATCCAACGCGTCGCC
>DASXTX010000068.1:0-13244 GCA_036505195.1 Actinomycetota bacterium | reverse complement strand
GTCACGCCCGGCCGGTAGAGGAGGTCGACCCCGACGACCCCGGGAGGCAGCGACGGCAGCGGCAGCTCCTCGCCGTGGACGCCGAGCGGCGTCGCGTTCACGATCAGGTCGGCCTCGATCCCCGAGGCGTCGTCGAACCCGACCACCCGCACCTCGGTGGCCGAGCCCTCGAGCGCGGCGCGCAGGTCGTCGGCCCGCGAGGCTTCGCGCACCGCCACGAACAGGCTCGCGAGCCCACATCGGGCGGCCGCGAGCGCGCACGCACGTGCGCCTCCCCCCGCCCCGAACAGCAGCGCCGACCGGCCGGACGCATCGAACCCCACGTCGCCGCGGAGGAACCGCTCGAACCCGACCGCATCCGAGTTGTGGCCCGCGAGCCCGTCCGCGCCCACGACGATCGTGTTGGCCGCCCGCAGGAGGCGCGCATCCTCGGACAGGTCCTCGATCAGTTCGGCGCTCCGCGTCTTGTGCGGCATCGTCACGTTCGCGCCGGCGAAGCCGAGCGCGACGAGCCCCCGGAGCGCGGCCGGGAGCTCCGCGGGCGCGACCGGGAGCGGGACGTAGACCCAGTCCAAGCCGAGCGCGACGAATGCGGCGTTGTGGATCGCCGGCGAAAGGC
Organism: Actinomycetota bacterium; assembly: GCA_036505195.1. Lineage (GTDB taxonomy): Bacteria > Actinomycetota > UBA4738 > UBA4738 > HRBIN12 > DASSJM01. Next base: position 12,625 of record DASXTX010000068.1, on the reverse strand, counting down.
TGCGCTCGACGGGCCACCCGAGCACGCCGACCGAGCGCGTCGAACCCCGGACGCGCCCCGGCCGATCGGGGACGTCACTCACCACAGCGAACCCGATTGGCCTCGTGGTCGACGATGGTCACCCCGAACGCGTGGTGCCCGTCCTCGCCGCACAGCACATAGAAGAGGTAGGGCGTGTCCGCCGGCTGCAGGGCCGCCTCGAGGGAGGCTCGGCCGGGGCTCGCGATCGGCGTCGGGGGCAGTCCCGCGTTGATCCGCGTGTTGTAGGGGCTGTCGTACTCCAGGTCGGAGAAGCTGAGCTGGCCATCCGGCGTCGGGTCGTCGTACAGGAGCGTCGCGTCGATACCGAGGGTCATCCCGAGCTTCAACCGGTTGTAGATCACGCCCGCGATGATCGGGCGCTCGCGATCCAGCGCGGCCTCCCGCTCGATCATCGACGCGATGATGACCACCTCGTACGGCGTCACCCCGAGCTCCTCCGCGTTGGCCCACGGCAACGACTCGGCCTCGGTGCCGAACTGGTCGAGCAGCCTTCGGATGACCATGTCGGCGTCGGCGTCCTTGCGGACGAAATAGGTCTCGGGGAACAGGAAGCCCTCGAGGCTCGTGGCGTCCTCGGGGAGGTAAGGGGGCAAGGACCAGTCCGCCTCTTCCGTCGCTTCGAGGAACCGCTTCGCGGGGATCCCCAGTTCCTGCTCGACGCGATCGGCCATCTGGGTCAGCCGGTATCCCTCGGGGATCGTGAGGCGGCGCGTGGGGACGGGTTCGGGCGGCGTCGTGAGGATCTCGAACGCCTCGTCGGGCGTCATGTTCGTGGTCAGCTCGAAGCTCCCCGCGCGGAGCGAGTCCTCGAGACCGCTCCGACGGAGCAGCCACGTCGAGACCAGGCCGCACCGGAGGACCCCCTGGTCGTGGAGATCGCCGACGACCTCGGACCCGCTGGCCCCCTTGTCGACCTGGAACGCGACCGGGTCCCTCGGCCCCGAGGCCTCCGAGCACCAGCCGTAGTAGCGGTTGCCGGCGATGGCCAGGCCGGCGAGCACCACGAAGACGATCAGGAAGATGCGGAAGCCCCAGTTGGCCCGCCGTTCGGCGCGGTGACGCGGGCGAGCGTCGTCATCGCGCTGCTGAGGGGGGGCGTCCTGCATCGGCCAGGCAGCATAGCGGCCCGCGTCGGGAACCAGGTTCGGCCCGTGCGCAACCGATGCGTCGGGGTCAGACGGGCCGGTCGGTGTCGAGCCAGGCCTGCAGGATGACGGTCGCGGCCGAGCGATCGATCGTCCTGCGGCGATCGCGACCGCTCGCGCCACTCTCCCGCAGGGCGCGTCCGGCCTCCACGGTGGACAGGCGCTCGTCCTGCAGCAGCACCGGGACGTCGAGGGCCTCCCCGATCGCCGCCGCGAACCGCTCGGCGTGGTGCGCTCGCTCTCCCGCCTCTCCCGAGAGCAGCAGCGGGTGACCGACCACGACGAGCGTCACGCCGTGCTCCTGGATGAGGTCGGCGATCGCCCGCACGTCCGCGGGCGCGCCCGTCCGGACGGTGCCGAGCGGCACCGCCATCCGCCGGGCGTCGTCTGAGATCGCGACGCCGATCCTCGCGTCCCCGAGATCGAGCCCGAGGACCCTGCCGGGCTCAGCCACCGGCCTGCAGGAGCTCCTTCAGCCGGGGCTCGACCGCGTCGAGGGCCTCCTGGAACGCGTCCCCCTTCGGGCCGCCGGAGAACGCGAGGTTGGGCTTGCCTCCCTGACCCCCGCCCACGATCTTCGCCGCCGGCTCGAGGAGCGCCGGCGCGGTCACCCCCCGGGCGATCAGCTGCTTCGTGCCCGCCGCCACCAGCAGCGCCTTGCCGCCCTGCCCGGTCCCGAGCACGACGGCCGCGCCGTCCGGACCCTCGAGGCGGTTCGCGACGTCCCGCGCGAGCGAGCGGAGCTCGTCCGCGTCCGCGTCGACCGCGGCGGTGACGAGCTTCGCGCCCTCGACGACCCTCGCCCCTGAGGCGAGCTGCTCCGCCCGGTCCTTCAGCTCCTGCCTCGCCTGCTTCCCGAGCTCGCCCTCGAGTTGCTTGACGCGGTCGGCGTAGTGGCGAGCGCGCTCGAGCGCGCCCTTGGGGTCGGTGCCGAGCTCGCGAGCGATCGCGTACAGGAGGTCGCGCTCCATGTTGATCTCGCGCAGGGCATCGGGGCCGACGAGCGCCTCGACGCGCCGCATGCCGGCGCCGATCGAGGCCTCGTGGAGGATGCGGACGAGCGCGATCTCACCGGTGTGGTGGACGTGCGTGCCTCCGCAGAGCTCGACCGAGTAGTCCCCCACCTCCACGACCCGGACGAAGTCGCCGTACTTCTCGCCGAACAACGCGATCGCGCCCTGGTTCTTGGCCTCGTCCATCGTCGTCTCGTAGATCGTGACCTGCCCGTCCTCCGCCAACCGGCGATTGGCGAGCTCCTCGGCCTCCTCGAGGACGTCGCGCGGTACCGCCGAGTGGTGCGGGAAGTCGAAACGGAGACGGCCCGGCGCGACGAGCGACCCGGCCTGCCGCGCGTGATCGCCCAGCACGTGGCGCAGGGTCCAGTGGACGATGTGCGTCGCGGTGTGGGCCCGCGCGGTCGCCTCGCGACGCGCAGCGTCGACCTCGCCGTGGACCTCCTCGCCCTCGCGGATCTCGCCGGACCCGACGACCCCCGTGTGGACGATGATGTCGCCCGGCCCGAACTGCGTGTCGGTCACCGTTATCGTCCCGCCGGGCGCCCGGATCACACCCCGATCGCCGACCTGACCGCCGGACTCCGCGTAGAACGGCGTCCGGTCCAGGACGAAGCGGACCTCCTCGCCCTCGGTCGCCACGGGCTCCCTGCCCCCGGGGCCGATCAGCGCGACCAGCCTTCCGTCGGACTCGAGGGTCTGGTACCCGACGAACTCGGTGGTGCCTGCCTCGCCGGCAACGGTGGCGAGCTCCTCCTCGGCGCGCACGTTCTTGGCCGAACGCTTCGCGCGCTCGCGCTGCGCGTCCATCAGCGCCTCGAAGCGCTCCTCGTCGATCTCGAGCCCCGCCTCGGCCGCGAGCTCGCTCGTGAGCTCCTTCGGGAAGCCGAACGTGTCGTGGAGCTTGAACACGACGTCGCCGGGCAGCCGCTTCGCCCCGGCCGCCTTCTCGATCTCGGTCTCGAAGAGAGTCATCCCCTGCCGCAGGGTTCCGGCGAACCTGCCCTCCTCCGAGCTCGCGACCTGCTCCACGTACGCCCGGTTCTCGACGAGCTCGGGATGCGCGTGGCCGAACAGCTCGACCGTTCGCCCGACCAGCGGGGACATCACGTCCCTCTCGATCCCGAGGCGCCGGGCGTGCGAGACGACGCGGCGGAGCATCCGCCGAAGGACGTAGCCGCGGCCGTCGTTCGACGGCTGGACGCCGTCGGCGATCAGGAAGGTCGTCGCCCGGCCGTGCTCGGCGATCACCTTCAGCGACACGTCGTCGCGCTCGTCCCGGCCGTGGGTCCGTCCGGACAGCGACTCGGCCACCTCGAGCAGCGGACGGAGCAGATCGGTCTCGAACACGCTGTCGACGTCCTGCAAGACGGCGGCCACGCGCTCCAGCCCCGAACCCGTGTCGATGTTCTTCGCGGGGAGCTCGCCCACGACGTTGACGCCGTCGTCGGTCTCGTCCTGGATGAACACGAGGTTCCAGATCTCCATGAACCGCTCTTCGTCGACATCGGGACCGCCGTCGGGACCGAACCGCGGACCTCGGTCCACGAAGATCTCCGAACACGGACCGCACGGACCGGGCGCGTGGGTCGACCAGAAGTTCGCGAACTCGCCGTCCTCGTCGAACTTGCCGCGCTTGACGATGCGTGAAGCCGGGAGTCCGGTCGCATCCCACGCGGCCTCGGCCTCGGTGTCCTCCTCGAGGACGGTCACCCACAGCCGCTCGGCGTCGATCCCGTATCGCTCGGTCACCAGCTCGTACGCCCATGAAACGGCCTCGCCCTTGAAGTAGTCGCCGAACGAGAAGTTGCCGAGCATCTCGAAGAACGTGAGGTGGCGGGCGGTGTGTCCCACGTTGTCGATGTCCAACGCCCGGAAGCATCTCTGGTCGGTCGTGGCCCGCGGGAAGGGCGCCTGCGCGTGCCCGAGGAAGTACGGGATGAACTGGTTCATGCCGGCGTTCGTCAGCAGCAGGCCGGACTCGAGCGGGGGGATCAGCGACGAGGACGGGACGCGCTTGTGCCCGCGCTCCTCGAAGAAGCGCAGGAACTCCTCGCGGATCCGATCGCCCTCCATGGCGGCACAGTCTAGCGGCGTGCCTGCGCCCGACCTGAAGTCGGAATGACTGCGTCCTCAGGACGGGAGCCGGAACGTGTGGCGCAGCCCCTCGGCTTGCAACTCGGCGAGCGTGATGGCCGGGAGCCGGCGGTCGTTGATGACGACGAGATACCGCGCTGCCGGCGGGAGCTCGGCGGTGAAGGGCGCCACCTGACGGCACTGGCCGAGCGGGGCCTCGGGCGTGGCGGGGAGCCCGACCCAGTTCGCGCTCCCGGTCACGATCGTCGTGTGGCTGCCGTCGCTGCCCCGGAAGGTGACGGTCTCCCCGCCCACGTACGGGTCGCTCCGGTGGCACGGGAAGCCCGTGAGCTTGACGAACGTGCCCCGCACGACGATCGCGTTCGGGGCGGTGGTTGTCCCGTTGGTGGTCGGTCGCATCATCGGCTCCATCCCGGTGACCCGCCCATGAGACGCGCAGGCGGCGAGTGCCACCACGGCGAGGACCCCGAGGGCGGCCGTGCGCGAACGGATCATCTCGATCTGGGGATACGTGTGGCGGATCCGGGCGGGTCGACCGACCGGCTACCGCAGCCCGCTGCGGAGCTCGTCTTCCTTCTGGTGCATCGCCGCCTTGCCCTCGGCGAGGGAGTCGGAGACGAGCCTGGCCAGATCCATCATGCCGCCCCGCGCCTCACGGGCGAGGTTCGCAGGCGCGACCTTCGCGGTCTGCTTGCGGACGAACCTCGATGCGAGGATCGCGCTCGCCGCCCCGGCCCCCAGACCGAGCGCGACCCAGAATAGTCGCCTCACGCCGTCTCCTGCTTGCCACCCTTACCACCCTTGCCGCGCCTGCCGCCGAACCGGCTCGTCGCCTTGCGGACCCCGACCCCGAGCGAGATGAGCTTGACCAGCGGCCCGGAGGCGGCCTCCTCCACGAGCCCCGAGATCCGCCGGACCCGTCCGACGATCTCCCCGGTCGCCTCGAGCACGACGTCGACGCGATCGAGCTCACGGTTCGTGCGCTCCAGGGACCCCTTCACCTCGCGCAGCAGCGGGACCGTCTCCTCGCGCATCACGTCGATCAGGATCTTGGTGCTCTCGAGCACGCGGAACGTGTTGATGAGGACGACACACAGGAACAGGACGAGCAGCCCCCAGAAGGCGGAGAGCACGATGAGTGCGACGTCACCACCGTCGAGCGCTGCGATCATGCCCACGTCGCCGCCCTCCTCTCCGCCTCCCGGCCGCCTCGCCAGCCGCAGCCTGGCCCGCACGCAGGCGGGCTCCGGGTCCGCGCATCATACCGGGGGTGCCTCCTCGGCCGTCCCCTCCGGCGTATCGAACGCGCCGCCGTCGGACGGCGGATCGGTCTCCTCCCCCTCCCCGGACGGCTCGTAGTACCGGTTCCCGGAGAACCGAGCGGGCAGGTATTCCTGGTCGACCCGATGGCCCGGGTAGTCGTGCGGGTACTTGTAGCCCTTGCCGAACCCGAGCTTCTTCAGCCCCGGGTGCCCGGGCTCCTTGAGGTGGAGCGGCACGGGGTCGGACGAGGCCGCGTCCTTCTGCGCTCTGCCGAGGGCAGCGATCACGCTGTTGGACTTCGGTGCGCGAGCCAGGTAGATCGCGGCCTCCGCGAGGTTGAGCTGGGCCTCGGGCAGCCCCACGTAATCGACGGCCTGCGCGGCCGCGACGGCGATCATCAGCGCGCGGGGATCGGCCAGGCCGATGTCCTCGCTCGCATGCACGACCATCCGTCGGGCGATGTAGCGGGCATCCTCGCCGGCCTCCAGCATCCGGGCGAGCCAGAACAGGGCCGCGTCTGGATCGGACCCCCGGATGCTCTTGATGAACGCCGAGATCACGTCGTAGTGCGCGTCACCCTGCCGGTCGTAGACGATCGCCTTCTTCTGGACCGCGTCGGCCGCGCGCTCGCGGGTGACCGAGTCCTCCCCGGCCGATCGCGCCGCGAGGACCGCGGCCTCCAAACCGGTGAGCGCGACACGGGCGTCGCCGCCGGCGACGTCGACGAGGTGCTCGAACGCCTCGTCCGAGACCTCGACGCCCTGCTTGCCCATGCCTCGATCCTCGTCGGCCAGGGCGTGCTCGAGCAATGCGCGGAGCTCCTCCGGCGCCAGCGGTTCGAGCTGCAGGAGGATGCAGCGCGAGAGCAACGGCGTGACGAGCGAGAAGTAGGGGTTCTCGGTGGTCGCGCCCACCAGGGTGACCGTCCCCTCCTCGACCGCCGGCAGCAGGACGTCCTGCTGTGCCTTCGACCAACGGTGGACCTCGTCGACGAACAGCACCGTGCGGAAGAGCCCGCCCTTGGCCTGCTCGATCACCTTCCGAGCGTCGGCCACGCCGGAGGAGACCGCCGACAGCTGCACCAATTGGGCGCCGACCGCGTCGGCGAGCAGGTAGGCGAGGGTCGTCTTCCCCGTTCCGGCGGGCCCCCACAGGACGATCGAGGGCAGGTGGCCGCCCTCGAGCAGTCGCGTCAGCGCCTTGCCCGGACCGATCAGGTGCGATTGCCCCACGAACTCCTCGAACGTTCGCGGCCGCATCCGGGCGGCGAGGGGGACGTCGGCCACGCCAGATCAGTCCTTGTAGCGGATGATGCGCTTGGGCCGGATCTTCAGGATCTCGCGTACCTGGCCCGGCGTGTACGAGTAGCCGTGGCCGTCGTAACGGTGCGAGAGCTCGTCGATGTGCGCCTCCGCGTGCGCCCCGGTCTCGAACCCCACCACGGTCCCGGTGATCGAGATCCAGTCGTACGCGTCGCCGTTCCTCATCACGGTGATCGCGACCCGGGGGTTCGCCGCGCAGTTGCGGTGCTTGACCCGACCCTCCGCCGTGTTCACCAGGACGTGCCCGTCGGCGGCGTCGACCCAGGTGATCGTCGCGTGCGGAGAGCCGTCGGGGTTCACCGTGACGAACGTCGCGAAGTTCGTGTCCGTCAGCATCGCGATGTCGGACTCCGTGAGCTCAACCATCCGACTGCGCCTCCTCGTCGTGCTTCGTCGGGACCACGAGCGCGATGCCGAGCTCACGCAGCTGCTCCTCGGTCGCGGGGGCCGGCGCCCCGGTGAGCGGGTCGGCACCGGACTGCGCCTTGGGGAACGCCGTCACGTCTCGGATCGTGTCCTTGCCGGCCATCAGCATCACCAACCGGTCGATCCCCATCGCGATGCCGCCGTGCGGGGGCACGCCGAACCGGAACGCTCGCAACAGATGACCGAACTGCTCCTCGGTCTGCTCCGGCGTGAGACCCAGCACCTCGAAGACCCGTCGTTGCACGTCGGGACGGTTGATGCGGATACTCCCGCCGCCGAGCTCGAACCCGTTCAGCGTGAGGTCGTAGCCACGCGCCTTCGCGGTCTCGGGCGCGAGGTCCTCGGTCAGCGGCGAGGTGAACGGGTGGTGGTTCGAGACCCACTTGCCCTCCTCCTCCGACCAGTCGAACAGCGGCGGCTCCGAATACCAGCAGAACCGCCACTCCCCCTTCGGGATCAGGCCGAGCCGGTTGGCCAGGTGCCGCCGCAACCCGTCGAGCGCCACGTTCGTGCGGTCGGGCTTGTCGGCCACGATCAGGATCAGGTCGCCGGCCCCGGCCCCGGTGGCGCGGCGGACGCCCTCGATCTCGCCGGGCGACAGGTGCTTCTCGACCGGCGAGCGGATCCCCTCGGCCTCGACCGCGATCCAGACCAGGCCGGCCGCCCCGCGCGACCTCGCCACCTGCACCAGCTCGTCGAGCTCCTTGCGGGACAGCTCGGCGCCGCCGGGTGCCGAGAAGGCCTTGATGAGCCCGCCCGAGTCCAGCACCGACGCGAACGATCGGAACCCCGCCCCTATGAACACCTCGCCGACGCTCGCCAGCTCCATCCCGTACCGCAGGTCGGGCTTGTCCGAACCGTACCGGTCCATCATTTCGTCGTAGGTCATCCTCGGGAACGGCGTGGCGACCTCGACGCCCTGGGTCTCGCGCACGATCCGCGCGTACAGGGGTTCGATCACCGCGAAGACGTCCTCCTCGTCGACGAACGACATCTCGACGTCGAGCTGGGTGAACTCGAAGCTGCGGTCGGCGCGCGGTTGCTCGTCGCGCAGGCACCGGACGATCTGGTAGTAGCGATCCTGTCCGGCCACCATCAGCAGCTGCTTGAGCTGCTGCGGCGACTGGGGCAGCGCGTAGAACGTCCCTGGCCACAACCGCGAGGGGGCCAGGAAGTCTCGGGCACCCTCGGGCGTGCTGCGGCCGAGCATCGGGGTCTCGACCTCCAGGAACCCCCGCGACTCCATCTCGTCGCGGACGATGCGGTTGATCGCGTGGCGCATCGCGAGGACCTTGGTCATCTCGGGACGTCGCAGGTCGAGGTAGCGGTAGCGGAGCCGGAGCTCCTCCGAGGCCTCGATCCGGTCCTCGATCACGAACGGCGGCGTCTCGGCCTCGGCGAGCACCTCGAGCTCGGCCACGGCCACCTCGATCTCCCCGGTGGGCAGCTCGGGATTCACCGTTCCCTTCGGGCGTTGCCGGACCTCGCCCGAGACCCGCACCACCGACTCGGACCCGAGGTGCTGCGCCGCGGCATGAGGATCCGGCGCGTCCTCCGGATGGAACACGAGCTGCACCAACCCCTCACGGTCCCGAAGATCGACGAACGTCACGCCGCCGTGATCCCGCCGGCGCCACACCCACCCGCAGAGGGCGACGCGTTCGCCGGCGTCCTCGGCCCGGAGCTCGCCGCACGCGTGCGTCCGCATCGCCGTCCTGAGCTCGCTCATCGGATCGCCCGCGCCCTCATCGCTCGGCAGCCCAATCCGTTCGGGAGAGCCAGTTCACCACTTCGCCGATAGGGACCTCCTCTTGCTCTCCATCCGCGAGGCTCTTCAGGATGGCCGTCCCCGCCGCCACCTCGCGTTCCCCGAGGATCGCCGCGTACGCGGCGCCCGAGCGGTCGGCAAGCCTGAGCTGCGCCTTCAAGGGCCGGTCCTCGAACGCCGTCGCCGCCGGGATGCCCGCGTTCCGGAGCTCGTCGACGAGCCGCACCCCCAGCTCCGCCGCCTCCGATCCGATCGACACGACGAAGCACGCGAGCCCGGCCTCACCGGGCAGCGCCGCCCCTTCCTCGCGAAGGGCGACGAGCAGCCGGTCGAGGCCGAGCGCGAACCCCACCCCCGGCGTCGGCGGTCCGCCGAGGATCTCGGCGAGCCCGTCGTATCGCCCACCGCCGCACACGGTCGCCTGCGCCTGCGCGAGCGAGGCCGACACGAACTCGAACGTCGTCCGCGTGTAGTAGTCCAGCCCGCGGACGAGCCGCGGGTCGTGGACGAACGCCACCCCCGAGGCGTCCAGCCCGTTGCGGACCGCCGCGAAGTGCTCGGCGCAGGGCTGGCAAAGGTTGTCGGAGATCACGGGCGCCCCGAGCACGAGCGGCGTCTGCCCGTCGACCTTGCAGTCGAACACGCGGAGCGGGTTGGTCCGCAGCCGCGTCCGGCAGTCCTCGTCGAGCTCGTCCCGGTGTGGCTCGAGGTACGCGATCAGCTTCTCGCGGTAGGCCGGACGGCATTCGGCGTCACCGATCGAGTTCACGCGCAGCTCGATCCGCGCGAGGCCGCGACCACGCAGGAAGCGGTCCCCCACCGCGATCACCTCCACGTCCGCGGCGGGGCCGGCGGCCCCGATCGTCTCGATCCCGAACGCGCGGAACTCGCGGAGCCGCCCGGCCTGAGGTCGGCCGTGCCGGAACTGCTGGGACACGTGGTATCCCTTGAATGGCGTCGGGAGGTCGTGGGCGTTCGCGAGGTACGCGCGGACGATGCTCGCCGTCTGCTCGGGGCGCAGGGTGAGCGAGCGTCCCCCCTTGTCTTCGAAGGTGTACATCTCCTTGGTGACGACGTCCGAGGTCTCGCCCGACGTGCGCTCGAACAGCTCGGTGTGCTCGAATGTCGGCGTTTCGACGTAGCGGAACCCGTAGAGCCGCCCGATCCGGTGGGCGGCCTCGTACAGCCCCAGCATCGCGTCGGAGACCGGCGGCAGCAGGTCATCGGTCCCTCGCGGCGGTTGGAGCTCCACTCAGCGGCCCTGCAGGAAGGGGTTGCGCTCGCGTTCGCGCCCGACGGTGGTCCTCGGGCCGTGTCCCGGAAGCACGTCGAGTGGGTCGGGGAGCTCGAGGAAGCGCGTGAGGCTCGACATCATCGCGGGCTCCGATGAGCTCGGGAAGTCGTATCGGCCGATCGAACCCGCGAACACGAGATCGCCAGAGAGCACCCAACCGTCGGTCCGATAACAGACGCACCCGGGCGTGTGTCCGGGCGTATGGATGACCTCGATTCGGAAGCCGGCGAACGTCAGGACGTCGCCATCCGTGAGCGTTCGAACGTCCTTCACCGGCACCGGCGGTTGCCCCGTCATGGTTCCGCCCCACGCCTGCGCGTCGGTGAGCGCGAGCAGGTCGTCCTCGTGGATGTAGAAGGGGAGGTCGTCGCCGCAGAACTCGGCGGCCGCGCCGATGTGGTCGAAGTGGCCGTGCGTGGCCAGTGCGGCGACGGGGCGCTTGTCCTCGATCTCGAGCATCGCCCGCACGCGATCAGGCGAGAATCCCGGGTCCACCACCACCACCTCGTCGGTCCCGTCGGCGCCGAGCAGCCAGCAGTTGGTCTCGAACGAGTTGTCGGAGAAGACGTCCAGGTACATGGAGGGAGTCTATCGAGCGCCGCGTCGACGCCTGCCGCGGCCGAACGCGATCAGAGCTGGGTCTGTCCCCTGAGCACCCGTCGGCTCCGGACCGATGGCTGCGGCGCGGGGTGCTCCACCAGGGCGACCACCCGATCGGCCATGAACCGCCCGCTCCGGACCGGCTCCCCGTTCCTGGTGACCTCGGAGACCTCGATCACGCCGCGCGACGTGGCGAACTCGACGCGGCGCCCCGCCTTGGTCGCCTCGATCTCGTAGGTCAGCACGCCCGAACCCGAGTCGACGACGATCTCCACCCGGTCGCCCTTCATGCGACGAGCCTACTCCTCGGTCGGGACAGGCTCCGCGGCACGGCTCCGTGAGCCGCGTCAGCCGGCGGGATCGATCCAGAGGGTGACCGGGCCGTCGTTGACGAGCTCGACCTGCATGTGTTCCCGGAAGGCTCCGCGACGGACCGTCGCGCCCCGGGCCTCCAGAGCCTTCGCGAACGCCTCGACCCGGTCCTCGGCGATCTCGGGCGGGGCGGCCCCGTCCCACGAGGGCCGCCGGCCCTTGCGGACGTCGCCGTACAGCGTGAACTGCGGAACGACCAGGATCTCGCCGCCCACGTCGGAAAGCGAGCGGTTCATCTTGCCGTGCTCGTCCTCGAACACCCGGAGGTGGACGACCTTCTCGGCCAGCCGGTCGTACTCGCCGAACGCGTCGTCCGCGCCCACGCCGACGAACAGGAGGAGGCCGGGTCCGATCTTGGACACGAGCTCCTCGCGGACTGTGACCGAGGCTCGGGCAACGCGCTGCAGCAGGACCCTCAACGCGGCACGACGCGGAACGCGTCGTAGACGTTCTCGACCTTCTTGACGGCCCCGAGGATCTCGGTGAGGTGGGTGATGTCCGCCAGCTCGAACGTGAACCGCAGCATCGTCGTCCGGTCACGGCCGACGGCCGAGGTCGCCGACAGGATGTTCACGTGGTGATCGGAGAGCACCGTGGCCACGTCCGAGAGCAGACGCGTGCGGTCGAGCGCCTCCACCTGGACCGCGACCACGAACGAGGTCGGCTTGCCGGCTCTCCACGACACGTCGATCAGCCGCTCGGGCTGGGAGATGAGCGACTTCGCGTTCGGGCAGTCGGTACGGTGGACCGAGACGCCCTGCCCGCGCGTGACGAACCCGAGGATGTCGTCCCCGGGCACCGGGGTGCAGCACCGGGCGAGCCGGACCCACACGTCCTCGGAACCGGGCACCACGACGCCCGAGGTCACGTCGGTCGAGCTCGGCTGCCCGAGGTGCACCGGCCGCGCGAGCGGGACCTCGCCGACGTCCTCCTCGGTCGAGCCTTGCACGCTCCGCGCGAGGCGGGCGACGATCGACTGCGGAGAGACCTGCCCCTCGCCGATCGCGACGTACAGCGACTCGAGGCTCGGGAACTTCATCTCGTCGGCGAGCTGCTCGAGCGCGTCCTCGGTCGCGAGCCGCTTGAGGGGGACGTTCTGCTTGCGCATCAGCCGCTGGAGCTGCTCCCGGCCGTCCTCGAGTGCGTCCTCGCGCCGCTCGCGGCTGAACCATTGCCGGATCTTGTTGCGGGCGCGTGGCGTCTTGACCCACCGGAGCCAGTCCTGCGACGGTCCCTCGCCCTGCGCCTTGGAGGTCAGGATGTCGACCGCGTCGCCGGTCCGC
>DASXTX010000067.1:0-4390 GCA_036505195.1 Actinomycetota bacterium | reverse complement strand
CGGCTTCGGACGCCGTGGTCGCCAACCAGCTCTTCGCGACGCTCGATCCCACCGTCCGGAAGATCGACCTGCCCTCGGGCCGCGCCGCCACGATCTCGGACACGGTCGGGTTCGTGAGCAAGCTTCCGCACGAGCTGGTGGAGGCGTTCCGCTCTACCCTCGAGGAGGTCGCGCGCTCGACCTTGATCGTGCACGTCGCCGACGCCTCCTCGTCCGACGTGATCGAGCAGATCGACGCCGTGCGCGAGGTGCTCGCCGAGATCGGGGCCGCGCACATCCCCGAGGTGCTGGCGCTCAACAAGGTCGACCGGCTCTCGGAAACCGAGCGCGCCCGGGTGCTCGCGCGCATCGACGGCGACGCGGTCCCGATCAGCGCCCGAACCGGCGAGGGGCTCGACGGCCTGATGGAACGGGTCGAGCGGTCGCTCCCGCGCTTCCCGATGGACGTCACGATCCTGGTCCCGTGGGGTCGCGAGGACGTGACCGCGATGCTGTACCGCAACGCCGAGGTCCTGTCGGAGGACGCCCGCGAGGACGGCACGCTCGTTCACGCCCGGGTGGGGGAGCGCGAGTTCGCCGCGGTGGCGCCGTTCCGTGTGGAACCGGCGGTGACACCTTCGACGCAGGACCGCGCCGCGGGCTGACGTCCCGCTCCCACGCTCGGGTAACCTCCGCGCGTGCGGATCGGGATCCACGTCGGCCACTGGGAGGGACGACCCCACGACGTCGCCGAGCTCGCGGTTGAGGCGGAGCGCGCCGGGTTCGACTCCGTGTGGACCTCGGAGACGTGGGGGTCGGACGGCGCGGTCCTGCTGGCGTGGATCGCCGCGCATACCGACCGGATCGGCCTCGGCGCGGGGGTGCTCCAGATGCCGGCCCGCTCGCCGGCCGCGGCCGCGATGGCGGCGCTCACGCTCGACCATCTGAGCGGTGGGCGGATGCGGATCGGGCTCGGCGTCTCGGGGCCGCAGGTCGCCGAGGGCTGGCACGGATCGTCGTTCGACGCCCCGATCGCACGGACGCGCGAGTACGTCGACATCGTTCGGGGCGTGCTGCGACGCGAGGCGCCGGTGACCTCGCCCGGACCGAACTACCCGCTGCCGCTCCCCGGCGGCGAGGGCAAGGCGCTCAAGCCCAACGTCCGGCCGCTCCGGGCCGACGTCCCGATCTATCTCGCCGCGATGGGGCCGAGGAACGTAGCGCTCGCGGCCGAGATCGCGGAAGGCTGGATCCCGTTCCTGTTCTCCCCCGAGCAGCCGGCGGCGTTCGCCGAGGCGCTCGCGGACGGGTCGACCCGGCGCGCACCCGGCCTCGGGGACCTCGACGTCGCGCCGATGGTGCCGGTCGCGTTCGACCCCGACCTCGGGAGCTGCCGGGACGAGCTTCGACCCTTGCTCGCGCTCTACGTCGGCGGGATGGGCTCGGCCGGCGCGAACTTCTACAAGGACCTCGTGACGCGGTACGGATTCGGCCACGCGGCGAACGCGATCCAGGAGGCCTTCCTCGACGGGCGTCGGACCGAGGCCGCGGGCCTGGTCCCCGACGCGATGATCGACGAGCTCTGCCTGGTCGGCTCGGTCGACCACGTCCGCGAGCGGCTCGACGCATGGAGTGAGGCCGGGGTCACCACCCTGCTCGCGAAGGCGCGGGACGTGCGGACCGTCCGCGCGCTCGCCGAGGCGGCCGCGTAACCCGTCAGGAGAGCGGCGAACCGATCGCCCAGAGTTCGGGGTTGTCCCACGGACCCTCGATCGCGACGTCGGGGTTCTGACCACGCTCGAGCGCGTACCGGAGCGCGAGGAGCTGCAGCCGGATCGTCAGCGGGAGCTGTTCGAGGGGTGATGGGAGGTCGGCCGGCTCCTCGATCCTGGTCACCGGGATGCCCACGCCGCGAGCCGCGGCCTCGACGCCCGCCGTCAGCCCCTGCGTGTCCGGCGGCGCGAGCGTCACCAGCTGATCGGATGCGTCGAGCGGGACCGCGTGGCCGTGCAGCAGGTATTCGACGTCGTAGCCCTCGGCCGGGAACCTCGCCGCCTCGCGGACCTTGAGCGCGCCCTCGCGGGCGGTCACCCCCGCGGGGCCCTCGCCGGTCAGGACGAGCAGGCGCTCGGGTTGCGCGATCGCCTCGGTGCGCGGATCGTCGATGGCGGTGCGCACCGCGGGCGGGACCCGCTCGAGCGCTTCCGCCGAGTAGGCCTCGGCCCCGAGCTCGTGGGCGAGCCGCGCGAGCTGCACGAGCGCCGCCGTGTAGCTCGCGGTGTAGGTGTGCGATGTCTCCTTCTGGACGGTCTCGATCGCGTCGGGGAGGGAGCCGCCGCGTCGTGTGATGGGGACCACGGGGAGTCCCGCACGCGTCGCCATCGTCCATGACGCGCCCGCGAACGCGGTCTCCGAACCCGCGTTGTGGCTGATCAGGATCACGCCGTCGCCCTCGGCGAACGGCGGTCGGTTCGCGAACGCCATCGAGCTCGCCGCGCGAGCATCGCGACCGATGGCCTGGAGCATCTGCGCGCCGAGCTCGGCCGCGTGCTGGCTCGTTCCGGTGCCGACGAGCCAGATGCGGCTCGCGCTGCGGAGGCGGTCGGCGGCCGAGGTCGGGAACGGTTCGGCGAGGACGGCCTCGAGCTGCTCTGGTTGGGACGTGATCTGTCGTTCGAGCGCTGTGGTGGTGTCGGGCACGTGAACCTCCGCGTCCTCTTGTGAGCCTAGAGGACGCCGTTCCGACGCGCGAGCTACAGCTTCCGCAGGACCGCGACGACCTTGCCCAGGATCCGGCCCTCCGGATCCATGTCGAACGGCTCCATCGCCGGGTTCTCGGGAACCAGGGTCACCTTGCCGCGCTGCCGGCGCAGACGCTTGACCGTGGCCTCATCCTCCGCCGGACCGGGAACGAGCACCGCGACCACGTCGCCGTCCTCGGCGGTCCCCTGACCCCGGACGATCACGACGTCGCCGTCGAGGATGCCTGCGTCGACCATCGAGTCGCCCGTGACGTTCAGCGCGAAGTGCTCCGCGTCGCCCGCGTAGCCCATCGGGACGACGAGGTGGTCCTCGACGTTCTGGTCGGCGAGCACCGGGGTGCCCGCGGCGATCCGCCCCACGAGCGGGACGACGACGCCCTCGGCGCGGTTGGCGTCGGAGAGCGTCATGGCGCGGGGCTTGGTCGGGTCCTTGGTCAGGAGGCCGCGGCGCTCGAGGTTCGCGAGCTGCGCGTGGACGCTCGAGGAGGACGTGAGCCCCACGGCCTCGCCGATCTCGCGGACGGTGGGCGGATAACCGCGCTCCCGGACGGTGGTGGCGATGAAGTCCACGATCCGGCGCTGCCGGGCGGTGAGCGGTCCGGTCTCGGATGCCTCGGACGGGTCGTTGGGATCCCTGGGCTCCATGGGGTTCATGTCGGTGCCTCCTTCTAGCCTCGGAGGACGCTAGCACGAGGGGAAGGGGCGTTCAAACATATGTTCGGTTCCGTGCTTGACGTCGAACACCTGTTCGATAGGATGGGGCCATGACTCGAACGCGTGTTCGCCGACGCCGCGTGACCCTGACGGTCTCGTTGGCCCTCGTCGGGGCCGCTTGGGCCGGCCCGGCTGTCCGAGCGCTCGGGTCCCCGGAGACGCCCCCGCGCGTCTCCCGGACCTCCTACGTGGTCCGGGAGGGCGACACGCTCTGGTCGATCGCCCGGAGGCTCTCGCCCGGGAGCGATCCCCGGCAGGTCGTCGACCTGCTCTCGGCGACGAACGGCGTGGACGCGGGCCGGCTCGTGCCGGGTCAGACGCTCGTCGTCTCGGCTCCCTGAGGCCGGACCTCGATCGGGCGGGGCACGCCCACGAGGACGCGGCTGGCGACGACCTCGTCCACCACGCCGTAGTCGCGAGCCTGCTCGGGACCGAGGATGAAGTCGCGCTCGGTGTCCGCGTGGATCCGGTCGACGGTCTGCCCCGTGTGCTCGGCCAGGATCTCCTCGACGCGACGACGCTGCCGGGCGATCTCGGCCGCGTGGATCTCGATGTCGGCCGACTGCCCCTCGATCCCGCCGTGGGGCTGGTGGAGCAGGACCCGGGAGTTCGGCAGCGCGAACCGCTTGCCGTGCGTGCCCGCCGCCAGGATGACCGCCGCGGCCGAGGCCGCCTGACCGAGGCAGTAGGTCGCGACGTCGGACCTCAGGAACCGCATGGTGTCGTAGATCGCGAATAGCGCCGTCGACGCGCCGCCGGGACTGTTGACGTACATCGCGACGTCCTTGCCCGGCTCGACCGAATCCAGGAACAGGAGCTGCGCGACGGTGGTGTTCGCGACCGGGTCGTCGATCGGCTCGCCGAGGAACACGATCCGCTCGCGAAGGAGCCGGGAGTAGATGTCGAAGGCTCGCTCGCCCCGCGCGCTCTCCTCG
>DASXTX010000066.1:0-2004 GCA_036505195.1 Actinomycetota bacterium | reverse complement strand
CGTCCTGCTGGTCGCGGTCGGCGGATCGCTCTTGGCCCGCCTCGCCGATCGGCCGGCACGGCGCGCTTCAACTCGGCGCTGACCGCCGCGCCTCAGCGAGGACCGGCCGTGGTTGGCTGAGCGCCTGAACCCCTCGAAGGCCGACCTCGAGGCCGCGCGCGGCCGAACGATCCCCGACGTGCTCGGGCCGGACCTCGACGTCGTCTTCGTGGGCATCAACCCGGGGCTGTGGTCGGGCGCCGTCGGGCACCACTTCGCCCGGCCCGGCAACCGGTTCTGGAAGGCGCTGTTCGGGTCTGGGTTCACCGACCGTCTCCTGTCCCCGTTCGACGACGCCTCGCTGGTCGGCTGGAGCCTCGGCGTCACGAACCTCGTCGCCCGAACGACCGCGAGGGCGGACGAACTGAACGCGAACGAGATCCGGCGTGGGGCGCGCGAGCTCGAGGAGCGGCTCGCACCGCTCCGGCCGCGGTTCGTCGCCATCCTCGGGGTCGGCGCGTACCGGACCGGATTCGGACGACCCGACGCGGCGCTCGGGCCCCAGGAAGAGGACCTGGCGGGATCTCGGCTCTGGGTCCTCCCGAACCCGAGCGGCCTGAACGCGCACCACCAGCTCGACGACCTCACCGCGCGCTTCCGAGCGCTCCGGGACGCCGCTCGGGAGCGGGGCGGAGCACCCGATGGCTCCTCGTAAGCCTCTGTTCACGCGCCCGAAACCGATCCGCAAGGCTCGGCGGGTAGCTATGACGCCTAGCTCCGGAGACGGGCTCCGGGAGCGAGCAGGCGGAAGGAGGGACGATGAGGAGACTCTTCTCCACGGCGCTCGTGGCCGGCTTGGTGCTGGTGGCCTCGGCGTCGGTCGCGGGTGCGGCGGGAGCCGGAGGTGTCAGCGGCCCGTCGTTCTATGTCGACGGGACGTTGTACCGGACGGTCGGAACGCCGACGGATCTGTCGGGAACCGGTGCTCCTGCGTCGAGCTTCGACACGATCTACGAGTTCTTCGGCGTCCAGCCGTACAACGTGGCGACGGCCGCGCCCGGCGACCCCGGCTACAACGGCGGCCGGTGGCGCGTGCAGGGTCTCACGTTCACGAACTACGCGGCCGCGCTGACGGCGTACGACGCGAACCTCAGCGGCGACTTCGACAGCGAGGCAGAGGTCGCCGCCGCGATCGCGGGCGGTGCCGCGACTGACATCGGCATCGTCAAGATGTTCGTGTGTCCGGTGATCAGGCTCGGGTAGGGACGGGGCCGGCCGGCGCGGCGTCCGGAGCGCCGTCGCGCCGGCCACCCGTTCCGCTGCCCAGGGATATCCTCGATATACATGGCTGAGACCGTGCTGGTCGTCGACGACGACGCGACGACCAGGGACGTGATCGTCCGCTACCTCGAGCGTGAGGGGTTCGAGGCGCTCGAGGCCGAGGACGGCGGCCGGGCGCGAGCGGTCATCGAATCCGCCGGGCCGAACCTCGTCATCCTCGACCTCATGCTCCCCGGCATCGACGGCCTCTCGGTCATCCGCTGGATGCGCTCGACGGGCTGGACGCCCGTGATCATGCTCACCGCGCTGGGCGAGGAGACCGACCGCATCGTCGGTCTCGAGCTGGGGGCCGACGACTACGTCACCAAGCCGTTCTCGCCTCGCGAGCTCGTGGCGCGAGTCAGGACGGTGCTCCGGCGTTCGGGGCCGTCGGCGCCGGCGGTCGAACGGCTCGAGACCGGGGATCTCGCCTTGGACGCGGCAGCGCGCGAGGTCCGCAAGGGCGACGCCGAGGTCCGGCTGACCGCCAGGGAGTTCGACCTGCTGTGGTTCCTCGCGAGCCACCCGCGCCGGGTGTTCTCCCGCGACCAGATCATGAGCCGGGTCTGGGGCTACGACGAGGGGCTCGACACGGGGACCGTGACGGTCCACGTCCGGCGCGTGCGCGAGAAGATCGAGGACGACCCGAGCGAGCCCCGACATCTCGAGACCGTCTGGGGCGTCGGCTACCGGTTCACGCCGTGA
>DASXTX010000065.1:0-7536 GCA_036505195.1 Actinomycetota bacterium | reverse complement strand
TGGGTTCATCACGCCGTAATGCACGCGTTCGCTCAGCTTGGGGATGATGTTCCCGAACCCCGGCGGGCACGCGCCGCCCTCCGGGTACGTGACGTCCTCCGGGCGGAGGCCGGTGCCGTTCCAGCAGCTCGGGAAGTCGATCGACGCGACGATCCCGTCGACGAACCCGTATTGGGCCCACGGCCTGCAGTCGTACGGCGTGTCCCGGTGCGGGGTTGACACGCTCGTGGTCTGCCCGCAGCTCCACGACACGTGCGGGTTCTCGGCGGGCGATTGGGCCTCTTTGTTGCCGCCCACCATCTGCAGTCCCGCCGGGATCGTCCCGGGCGTCCCGGTGGCCGGACCCAGGTAGTAGATGCGCATGACGCCGGGCTTGAGCCGCACGCCGTTCAGGAACCCCGTGGGGGCCCAGTAGCCGGCCGTGTCGCTCGGGACGCGGCAGTTGGTCTCGCCGGCGAGCATCGTCTCGAACGTCGAGAATGCGTTCACGCTCTTGTTGCCGAAGAAGTCGTGCAGGTGGGATGCGCCCGGTTGGCCCGGGAACAC
Organism: Actinomycetota bacterium; assembly: GCA_036505195.1. Classification (GTDB taxonomy): domain Bacteria; phylum Actinomycetota; class UBA4738; order UBA4738; family HRBIN12; genus DASSJM01. The sequence continues at coordinate 6,990 of DASXTX010000065.1, read as the reverse complement.
GATCGGATCGTCCGGCAGCGAATGCGAGTACGGGCACCGCAGCACGAACTGACCCGTCTGCGCAGCCCGCGCCGGGGGAACCGACAGACCGAGCAGCACCACGACAGGGACGAGGACCGGGACCCAGTGCTTCACCCGGAAGGGCGGAACGCGACCTGCGCGCGGGCACGAGGCAGGGCACCTCACGCCGGTTGCGCGGTGGTGGGGTATCGCCAGCGATCTTGCGAGGGAACCGGGACGTTGGAGCCGGGCGCGGGGAACGGCTCTCGCAAGGTGAAGGCGTCAGAGGACGGACCGCGTTCGCGCAGGGTGGCGAGGCGCCGCTCGGCCTCCTCGACGGTGGGCGTGGCGCCGGCCGGGATCCACCACAGCGCCAGGTATGCCTCGGCCATCTGCTCGAACCAGTCGCGCCGGCGCCGAAGGACCTCCGCGTGTCGGGAGGTGAAGACGAACGCTCCGAGCGCCTCGATCGTCTCCCACACCGACAGGTTCACGAGGATCCGTTCGTCGCCGAACGCGCGGATCCCGGTCGCGTCGCCCGTCTCGCCCTGGAGCCTCCACACGAATCCCGGGCTCGCGTCCGCGAGCGCGTTGATCGGAACGAGCATCGCGACGAAGTCCTCGAGCCCGGGGTCGTCGAGCGGTGCCCGCGGCAGCGCGATGTTGACCTGGGCGACGTGCCAGTCCGTGGAGGTCACCGGTTGAGGATAGCCTTCCCGCCGGCCCACGCACGGTTTGCCCGCCGCCGACCGCGGTCGGATGATGCCGGGGAACGCACGCGCCCAGCACGGCCGGGAACCACCAAGGACGGAAGGAGATCGACGCCATGAGGACCGTCATCAGGGGCGGCACGGTCGTGACCGCCACCGAGACCACGAAGGCCGACGTCGTGATCGAGGACGAGCGGGTGGCCGCGATCGGCGTGGGGATCCCCGTCCAGGCCGACGTCGAGATCGACGCGACGGACCGGTACGTGATGCCTGGCGGCGTCGACGTCCACACCCACATGGACCTGCCGTTCGGCGGCAGCTTCTGTTCGGACGACTTCGAGACCGGGACGCGCGCGGCCGCGTTCGGCGGGACCACCACGATCGTGGACTTCGCGCTCCAGGACTACGGGGAGGGCCTGCGGCAGGGCCTCGACCGCTGGCACGAGAAGGCGAAGAAGGCCACGACCGACTTCGGGTTCCACATGATCATCCGCGAGGTCAACGACCAGGTGCTCAAGGAGATGGACGAGCTCGTGGGGGAGGGCGTGACCTCGTTCAAGCTCTTCATGGCGTACCCGGGCGTGTTCATGCTAGACGACGCGTCGATCTTCCGGGCGATGCGCCAGGCCGGCGACTCGGGCGCGCTGATCATGATGCACGCGGAGAACGGTGGGCCGATCGACGTGCTCGTCCGACAGTTCCTGGACGAGGGCAGGACCGAGCCGCTCAGCCACGGCCTCACCCGCCCGTCCGTCATGGAGGGCGAGGCCGTCCACCGCGTGTTCAAGCTCGCCGAGCTCGCCGAGACCCCCGCCTACATCGTCCACCTGTCCTCGCGCGACGCGCTGAACGCGGTCCGCGAGGCGCGCGACCGCGGCATGCCCGCGTTCGCCGAGACCTGCCCACAGTACCTGTACCTGTCGCTCGACGACATGGGTCGGCCGGGGTTCGAGGGCGCGAAGTTCGTGTGCTCGCCGCCGCTCCGGCCGGCCGACCACCAGGAGGAGCTGTGGAAGGGCCTGCGCGGCGACGACCTCCAGATCGTCTCGACCGACCACGCGCCCTTCAACTACGTGGGGCAGAAGGACCTCGGCAAGGACGACTTCTCCAAGATCCCGAACGGCCTCCCCTCGGTGGAGGACCGATTCACGCTCCTGTACGGGGGCGTCGAGGCCGGCCACATCGGTTTGAACCGCTTCGTCGAGATCGTCGCGACGGCGCCGGCCAAGATGTTCGGCCTGTACCCACGCAAGGGCACGATCGCGCCGGGTTCGGACGCGGACGTCGTGGTGTTCGATCCGCGCGTCGAGCGCGAGATCTCGGCGAAGACCCATCACATGAACGTCGACTACTCGGCGTACGAGGGCCGGAAGGTGCGCGGTCTGCCCGAGGTCGTGCTCCAGCGGGGGCAGGTGCTCGTGCAGGGCGGGACCTTCCACGGCAAGCCCGGCCAGGGACGGTTCCTGCCGAGGAGCCGGATCTCGGTCTGAGGGCGCCCGGTCAGAGCTGCGCGGATCTGCGCGGGTCGGCGGCGCCGGTCTGCGACTTCGGGTTCGGATCGACGATCCGGTAGCCGACGCCGCGTTCGGTGGTGATCCAGGCGGGACCGAGCTTGCGACGCAGGTAGCGGACGTACACGTCGACGAGGTTCGAGCGCGGGTCGAAGTCGAGCGACCACACCTCGGACAGGAGCTCGGGACGCGTCACGGTGGTCCCGGCGTGACGCATCAGCATCTCGAGCAGCGCGAACTCGCGGGGCGTGAGCCAGATCACGCGCCCGCCCACGCGTGCGCGCCGCGCGATCAGGTCGAGCTCGAGCTCGCCCACCCTGAGCCGGACCGCGTCGTCCGAGTGGGGCCGCAGGCGAGCACGCAGGCGCGCGGCGAGCTCGTCGATCGCGAACGGCTTGGCCACGTAGTCGTCGGCACCCAGGTCGAGCCCGCGGACCCGGTCCTCGATGTCGCCGCGGGCACTCAGGATCACAACCGGCAGGCGCGGGCGCTGCTCGCGGAGCCGGCGGAGCACCTCGAGCCCATCGACGTCGGGCAGCCCGAGGTCGAGCACGACGACGCCGACCTCATCGGAGACGGCGGCGTGCGCCTCGGCGCCCGTGGCCACACGGCGGACCTCGAACCCTCGCGTGCCGAGACCCTTGGTCACGAACGACGCGATGCGGTCCTCGTCCTCGACGAGCAGGACCGTCATCGTGGGATCAGGATCCAGAACGTCGCTCCCTTCCCGGGGTGGTTGTCGACCCCGGCTTCGCCGCCGTGCCCGCGCGCGATGCTGCGGACGACCGCGAGCCCCAGACCGGACCCGCTCGACGCCGGTCCGTGCACGAACCGTTCGAACGCCTCCTCGTCCTGGCCCCGCGGAAGCCCCGGCCCCCGGTCCTCGACCTCGAACAGCCACGCCCTGCGCGCCTGCGCGACGCGGAGCTCCACGGGCGTCCCCTCGGGCGTGTGGACCGCGGCGTTCTGCAGCAGGTTCACCAGGGCCTGCTCGAGGCGACGCGGGTCGGCGTGCAGGCGTGCGTCCGCGGGGATCGGACCGACGCGCAGGCGCCCGTTCAGCAGCGGCGCGACCTTCCGCGCGACGCGGGCGACGAGCGTGTCGACCTGCACCGGCTCCTTCCGCAGAAACGACGGGTCGTCGCCGCGCACCGCGATCGTGATGTCGTCGACCAGCTGGTTCATCCGGTCGAGCTCGTCCAGCACGAGCGTGATCGTCTCGCCGATCTCGAGGCGATCGGCGTCGGGTTCCAGCACCTCGAGGTGGCCGCGGCAGATCGTGATCGGCGTTCGGAGCTCGTGCGAGACCGCGGACATGAACGCGGTCTTCATGTCGGCGAGCTCCTTCAGTCCCTGGGCGATCTCGCGTTCGTGCCGGAGCTCCTCCTCGGTCCGGGCGAGCCTCGTCGAACCCCAGGACAGGACCTCGCCGACCATGATGCATGCGGGGATCGTGACGGCGACCGAGCTCACGCCCGCCTCGACGTCACCGGGGAGGAAGACGAAGGGCACGAGGTACGCGACGATCGCGAGCGGTGCGACCGCGAGCGAGGTCCACGGACCGTGCGCGAGCCCGATCCAGACGAACGCGACGACGAAGAAGACCCCGTAGGTGTGTTCGCGCCCGCCGTACAGGTTGCCGAGGGCGATCAGTGCGAACGCCGGTGGCACCAGGATGAGGCTCGTGACCCGTGGCCAGGCGTCCCATCGCGCGAACATCGCGAAGCACCCGACGGCGGCCCCACTCGCCGCCACCGCGACCGTGCCGGCAATGCTCGCGTCCGCCGGCGAGAGCGGCAGCGCGATCAGCATGAGCCCGGACGACGCGAGGAACAGCACGCCGGCGAGCCGGCCCATCAGGAGCCGGCGACGGCCCTCGGGGGTCGAGGAGGGTTCGGGAGCGGGCCCGAGACGGCGAGCGGGCGCGTCGTCGGAAGGTCGATCGCGTCCGGGCTCGAGTCGAGCACCCACGCCGGGTGTTCGCAGCATCCCGCGGTTCGGATCGAACTTCTCATGCGCGCGCACGCGGCCGCGGGCGAAGGGAGTGCGGGGTGGAGCGCGGGCCGAGCGGCGAGGGTCGCCCGGCCCGCGCGGAGCGGCCGCCGGCCATGAGCCGCCGGCCGGACCGTCCTCGGTGTGATCGGCCGCACCGTTTGGCGATCCTCCGGTCGGCGTTCGCGGAGCACAACCCCCGGGACGATGAGGAAACGTTCACCGGGTAGCGGCGTCGTTGGGTCGGAGCGAGACCGCGACGTGGCGTACCGTGGGACACCATGAGCCGACCTGGAGTTCGCGCGAGTCGATGACGGCCGAGGTCCACATCCTGTGTGAGGGCTACCTCAGCGACGGCGGCGACCGGGTGGGTTCGACCGTCGGGTTCGCGCGAGACGGCGGGGTGCTCGTGGTGACCGATCCGGGTCTCGTGTCGGGGCGCGACGCGATCCTGCGACCGCTCGCCGAGCTCGAGCTCGTACCCGAGCAGATCACCGACGTTGTGCTCTCGCACCACCATCCCGACCACACGCTGAACGCGGCACTGTTCCCCAACGCGAGGGTCCACGACCACTGGGCGTGGTACCGGGACGACCTCTGGGTCGACCGGCCCGCGGAAGGATTCGAGCTGTCCTCGTCGATCCGTCTGATCGAGACACCCGGGCATTCCCCGCAAGACGTCTCGACGCTCGTGGACACGGACGGCGGGCTCGTGGTGTTCACGCATCTGTGGTGGACCTCGACGATCCCGCTGGAGGACCCGTTCGCGCCCGACCCCGCGGTGCTCCACGAGAACCGCGCCCGCGTCCTCGCGCTGCCGAACCTCCGCAGGATCGTGCCGGGCCACGGGGCGCCGTTCGAGCCGGGCCCGGACACGCCCGGCTAGCGAACGCTCAGGCGCGGCCGAGCGCCGCGGCGATCGCGGCGATGTCCTCGGGCGTCGTCCCGCAGCACCCGCCGATCATCGACGCGCCGGCCTCCTTCCACGCGAGCGGCCGCAGCGGCGGCCGGGCATCCTGCCGCGGAGGGTCGGTCCAGGTCTTGCGCATCGGGTCCCAGAACGAGCCCCGGTTCGGGTAGCAGACGACCCGCTTCTCGGTCGTCGCCGAGATCGTCTCGACGAGCCGCTCGACGTGCAGCGGCGAGGTGCAATTGACGCCGACGGCGATCACGCTCGGCGCGGCCGCCACGATCTCGACGGCCGAGGCGATCGGGGTGCCGTCGCAGACGTGCCCGCCGTCGCGGCAGCTGAAGCTGACCCACGCGGGGATCTCGGGCACCCGCTCGAGCGCGCGGGCCAGGGCGCCGGCCTCGACGAACGAGGGGATCGTCTCGACCGCGAACACGTCGGGCTCGGCCTCGGCGAGCGCCTCGATCCGCGGCACGTGGAACTCGACGAGCTCGTCCTCGTTCCGGTCGTAGTCGCCCGTGTACTCGGCGCCGTTGCCGAGCATCGCGCCATAGGGCCCGACCGACGCGGCAACGACCCGGTCGCCGCCCGCGACCTCGCGGGCGAGCTCGACGCTCCGCCGCATCAGCTTGGCGGCCTCATCGCGTGCGATCCCGCGGCCGGCGAGCCCCTCGAACGTCGCCTGGTAGCTGGCCGAGATCGCGACGTCCGCCCCGGCCTCGAAGTACGCCTCGTGCACCGCGCGGATCGCGTCGGGGTCCTCGACGAGCACCTTCGCCGACCAGAGCGGGTCCCTCAGGTCGGCTCCGCGACGCTCGAGCTCGGTGGCGAGCCCGCCGTCGAGCACGACGGTGCCGCGTGCCTCCTGGATGCCTTCGAAGGGGTTCGGCGTCACGCGCCCCAGCCTACGCGGTTGACCCCGGACGACTCACGACGGGAGGATGCACCGTTGCCGACGAGGAAAGAGGTGGGGCGTGCTCGCGACCAGCATCTACATGATCGTGTTCCGGGTGATCCACGTCATGCTGGCGATCGCGTGGGGTGGGGCGCTGTTCGTGTTGGTGGTCTTCCTGCAACCGACGGCCAAGGCGATCGGCCCGGCGGCCGGTCCGTTCATGCGCGAGCTGTTGGCCGTGCGTCACCTCACCGACTGGCTCCTTCGGATCGCCGGGGCGACGATCGTGGCGGGTGGATTCCTCTATTGGCACGACATGCAGGCGTTCGGTGGTCTCGGCGACTTCCTCGGCAGCGCGTTCGGGCTCTGGCTCACGATCGGAGCTCTCGCGGCGATCATCGCGGTCGCGATCGGCGGGGCGCTGACCAAGCCCACGCTCGAACGCTCGCTCGCGGTCGGCGCGCAGATCGCGCAGGCCGGCGGCCAGCCGCCTCCGGAGCTGGTGCAGGAGCTCGCCGCGCTCCAGGCCAGGGGACGGAGCCTCGCCATCTACAACCTGGCGCTGGTGTCGCTCGCGGCGTTCGCGATGTCGACCGCTCGCTACTGGTAGGAGCCGCATCCTCGTAGGCTCGAGGTGGTGGCGACCGTCTACGACCTCACCCTCGACCAGCTCACCGAACGCCTCGGCGACTGGGGCGAGCCGCCGTTCCGGGCCAGGCAGGTCCATCGGCAGCTCTGGCAGCGCGCGGCGACGTACGACCGGATGCCCGACGTCCCCAAGCGCCTGCGCGAGCGCCTCGAGGCCGAGCTCCCGATCGGGGTCGAGGTACTCGATGAGCGCGAGGCCGACCGGGGCGCGACCCGGAAGGCGTTGCTGCGGATCGGTGGGCGCCACGTGATCGAGACCGTGCTGATGGGGTACCGCGACCGTGTGACGGTGTGCGTCTCGACGCAGACCGGGTGCGCGATGGG
>DASXTX010000064.1:0-3336 GCA_036505195.1 Actinomycetota bacterium | reverse complement strand
ATCGCCCACGCTTGAAACCTCATCGGTCCCGAAGCTGCCAAACTGTGTGCTCGGCTGATCAACCGTGAACCACGCGTCACCGAATCAGTCTTCCCAGACGACTGCCCGCAGCGGCGCGTAGAGGATCGCGCGCGGGTCGCTCCGGAACATCCGTTCCACGACCACGTGGTTCCCTATGAGGTAGGCGATGCAGTCGGCTTCGTCTCCGGCGGCTTGCATCAACGGATCCAACATCGCTCCTGGAGTAGATGAGGAAGCCGGGCCGTCCGCCAGAAACGGTCTTCTACCTGCAGCGTTACGGCTCCGGGGGTGGGACTCGAACCCACAACCTACGGATTAACAGATTCAGCCGGTCTCAGGAGCATGGCGAATGCTCCCGAAAGTGCCTCTGAGCAGCAGTTTCGGTGATCGGCACTGACCGCCCGTTTGCAACTTCTTGCGGTCCGTCGCGGGACACATGCGGGACACATCCCGACGGTACCGGGCGAGACCACGCCCAGGTGCTGGCGCCGATCCTCGGGCTTGCCCTGTCGCTCGGGCGAGCAAGTCAGATGTAAGGAAGGCGGGACCTACGACCGATAAGGACTGAGGCGGGCGCGTAACTCGGTTCGTGCCTACACCCGCCGCCTCATGGGCACGGGCCGGAGAGAGGAACGACCCGTACGTACGAAAGGAGGTGATTCGTGATGCTCGCTCAGTACAACACGCCTGACGGCGGTGCCGGCGCTGCCTCCATCATCTTCCTGTTGGTGTGGCTCGGCGTCTGGGCGCTCGTCGTCTGGGGCACGTGGCGCGTGGCGACGAACAACGGGCGCAACGGCGGGCTCGCCGTGGTGCTGGGGATCTTTTTCGGCCTGTTCGCTCTCGCCGGCTACGCGATCGCGGGGCCGACCGAGCTTCAGAAGGCCCGCAAGGCGCAAGAGTACATGCAGTACCTCCAGGCGCCGCAGCCGCCGATACCGGCGCCGCCGGGACCGAAGCAGTAGAGTCAAGGAATTGTGCGGGCCGGTAACGTCCAGAAGGTCACGTTGTCGGCCCGTGCTTTCCATTTTCAGGCCGCTCGGTCTTCGGCCTTCCTCGGCCGGACGCCTGGACGGCCACTGTTCAGGAGCAAGGAGCCTGACGGATCCGGCATAGAGGTCTGCGCTTGTGGCCCTCTTCCTCACCCTCACGCAGGGATGCCGCTAGTCAGCTCGGCAGGGGTGTCGGTACGTCGGCTACCAATAAGACTTGAGGATTGAACACGCCCACTAGAGGCCCAACTGCCGTCGCTCGTCCTCGGAGAGCTCGTCCAGACTGCGGGACTTGACCTCCCAACCACCGCCGGCGACACTCCGCGCTCGGCTACCAGGCGCCAGCTGTCTACGCTGCAGCCCGCACCCATCCATGATCGACTCTCACTGACTGCGGCACCTATTCACGTGCTTCAGGTCGGCGTGGCGGTTGCATACCGCGGGCGCCCGGTGGGCCGGTAGACCTGGATCGTTACGCCCTTCGAGTCGGCTCGCGAGTCGACCAGGTCAAGTGCAATGTCCGGGCCGGCGTCGGGGAACAGCCGCATGCCCTGGCCGAGGACCACGGGGACGATGAGCAGGTTCATCTCGTCGACGAGGTCGTTCTCGAGCAGCCATCGGATCAGGGCACCGCTGCCGTGCACCTGCAGCTCACTCGCCGGCTTGGCCTTCAGCTCGCCGATGGCAGCCGCGAGGTCACCGGACAGGACGGTCGTGTCCGCCCAGCGCGGTTCGGTGAGCGTGGTCGATGTGAGGTACTTGGGCTTCGTGTTCAAGGCAGCTGCGATCTGGTGGTTGCCCGGATCTTCCGCCGCGGCGCGAGCCCGCTCCTCCGCGCCCCAGTAGCCGGCGAAGAGCTCGTAGGTCCGCCGGCCGAACAGGAACGCGTCGGCGCGCTGGTAGGTCTGGTTGATGAACGTCATGGTCTCGTTGTCGGCCACCCCCATGGCCCATCCGCCGCGCTCGAATCCGCTCCGGCGGTCCTCGTCCGACGCGCCGCCGTTCCCCTGCATCACTCCATCGACGGTGACTTGGGTCATGGTGGTCAGCTTCATGGTCGGAGCTCCCTTCTCGCTAGGTTCTTGTGTCGCCGTTTGATTCGACCGGACCGCGGCGCCGATCTCATCGGTCGCTGCAGACACTTACCAACCGAAGAGCGCGGCTGGGTGACCCGGGCACTCGCGGCCGGACGCACGCACCCGCTAGCGTCTGCCGCATGGCTGATCTCGGAGGCGAGGTCGACGCCCTTGCGTCCGGGACACGGTTCTCGGGTGTCGTTCGGATCGACGAAAGTGACCGGATCGAGCTCGCAAGGGCGTACGGCCTTGCGCATCGCGGCTTCGAGATCCCGAACGCGGTGGACACGCGCTTCGGACTCGCGAGCGGGGCGAAAGGCTTCACGGCGCTCGCCGTCGTGAGCCTGATCGAGGAAGGCATGCTCGAGCTCTCGACGCCCGTACGCTCTGTCCTCGGCGGCGATCTGCCGCTGATCGACGACGGCGTGACGGTCGAGCACCTCCTGTCGCACCGGTCGGGCATCGGCGACTACCTCGAAGAGGAAGCCGGATTCGAGGTCGAGGAGTACGTGATGCCGGTACCAGTGCACGAGCTCGCGACCACCGAGGACTACCTCGCGGTGCTCGAGGGCCACGCGAGCAAGTTCGCGCCCGGCGAACGCTTCGCGTACTGCAACGCCGGCTACGTCGTGCTGGCGCTCATTGCCGAACGCGCGAGCGGCATGCCCTTCCACGAGCTGGTCGAGCAGCGCGTGTGCCGGCGCGCCGGATTGACGGACACGGCGTTCCTGCGCTCCGACGAGCTCCCCGCCCGGACCGCCCTCGGTTACGTCGAGGTCGACGGCGCGTGGAGGAGCAACGTCTTCCATCTCCCCGTGCGGGGGAGCGGCGACGGCGGGATCTACTCCACGGCCGCGGACATGAGCTCGTTCTGGCTGGCGTTCTTCGCCGGTCGGATCGTCTCCACGGACTGGGTCTCGGAGATGATTCGGCCGCGCAGCGACGCGCCGAAACACTCGAAGCGCTACGGGCTGGGCTTCTGGCTCCACGCGTCGAACGACGCCGTCCTCCTGGAGGGGCACGACGCAGGTGTCTCGTTCCGGTCCGTGCACGATCCGTGCGCGCCCGTGACGCTCACGGTGATCTCGAACACGAGCGATGGCGCGTGGGCGATCGCTCGGTATCTCGAGAATGCGGCTCCAGGCTGAGCGACGTCAGCCGAGTTGCTCGGCGAGGCCGATGAGAATGCCCTCGGGGCCTCGGACGTAGCAAAGCCGATACACGTCTTCGTACCTGACCACTTCGTC
>DASXTX010000063.1:0-3945 GCA_036505195.1 Actinomycetota bacterium | reverse complement strand
AGCGGCGAGGCGCTTTGTGGAGTGCGGCGGGCAAACGACGGAAGCCTTGCTTTGCGGTGCATCGAGCGATGTGTCGTCCGATCAGAGACGTGGGCACATGACGGCTGATCGCGGTCACCCTAGGCCGTGATCGCCCCCGGTGGATCGGGAATCCTGTTGTCCGCGGGCAGAATGTCATGCGCCCCGGGCGGGCTCTCCGATGGAACCTAAGTGGTACATGCGCCGCACGCTCGGAGGCCGGCCCTATTCGCAGGAGCGGAGGAGACCGATGAGAAGGCTTTCAGCATCCAGGGCCTCAACGGCTGTCGCCGTGGTGGCCGCGACCGTCGCCGTGCTGGCGGTGATGTTTCCGGGACTCGGTTTCGGCGAGACCACCTCGAGCCACGGCCTGTCGCCCACCGACGTTTACACGCAAACCACCCCCGACCCGGGTAACACCTGTCTGGCCGCGGGCCCTAACGGCCAAACCGCCATGGAACAATTCTTCGACCTCGGAGTGGAGTCGCACGTCGTGGTCTACTTCACGTCCGAGTGGGCAAGGTTGAACACCTTCGAGCGGGGTCACATCAGTATGGGGTTGGAAGGACAACCCGAGGTGCCGTCCGAAGGGTGGCGGTTCTCTGGCACCATAAGTTCCCACACGAGTGGGACGGTGATGTGGACGTTTGACAACGTCGCCCCCGGACACCACAGAGTGAATGTGTTCGGACGTGTTGCCTTCATACAGCACGATGCCTCGGATAGGCCCTCCGCAGACCTGAACGCGTGTGCGCTGACGGTGTTGGTGAGCCCGGTCGCACCATCGCCGCCAATCTCATAGGCGGGTCGGTGCCGTGGACTGACCCTACTGCTGAGGCAGGGGAACTTGGAACCTCGGGTAGAACCCCGCTCGGTCAGCCACCGGGCGGGGGTTCCGCCCGTCTCAGGCTTCGACGGCCCAGAGCTGTGGCACGACCGCTGCCGCGCTGCAGCGGGTTCGTCGTCACCCAACGCTCTTGGCGTAGTGCGGAACCTGCCAGCCGGCGCCGCAGGAGCCGCATTCGACCCAGTCGTGATCGCTCTTGTCGGTGACCTTCAGTAGGACCCGAAGATGGCCGCATCGGTCTCGCCGACGAACTCGCATTGCCCCAGGTGGCGGGCGGTCGCCGGGTCGTACGGGTCGTTCCGACGAACACGGCCGGCGTCAGGCGCGTGCCAACCCTCGACGCCGCAGACGCACCGTGCCTCCCAATATCCGGCTCTGACCTCGTTCCATGGGATCGAAACGGTGGGATCGGGCGGCCTGGATCTTGCATGTATCGCTGTGGCTGAACGCCTTGTCCGGCCCCTTCTTCCTGCGGCGAAACGGATTGACGGTCATCGTGCTCATAGAAAGACATCCTTGCGGAACTGGAGCGGCGCGACGAGGAAGGGGAAGGTGATGTCAGAGATACCGCATCCGATCACGTGGGCGATCCGGGAGTATCTGGAACATCTCGAGAGTGAACATGCCTCGTGAACCGCACGTGGAGAGCAGTCGAGGGTCGCGGCAGGCGAGCCCACAGCGCCACGGCCAGCTGAAGGGAGGCGTGGGGTGAAGGCGAAGACGTTGATCCTATGGATAGCCACTCTCTCATTGGTCGTGTCATCCAACGCTCCCTCTCTTGGGTCGCCGGCCTCGCAGGGGGCCATCGGCACGGAGAACCGGGCGAAACGAGCCGGCGTGGATCCCGGCCAGGTCGCCGGCACGGCCCGGAACGGGAAGATCGCGTTCATTCGCAATCGCCGCGGCGCGACCGACGTATTCGTCGTCAACCCGTCGGGGATGACCCCGATCAACCTCACCAGCTCCCGAGCCAACGAGCTCTATGTCGACTGGTCGCCGAACGGCAGGCGGGTCGCCTTCACGCGGTTCGGCGAGGGGGCAGGCAACATCCTCACGATCTCCAGGAGCGGCACGGACCTTCGTCGTCTCACCTCGGGGCGGCCGAGCGACGAGATGCCACGGTGGTCGCCGGACGGCTCGGCCATCGCGTTCGATCGCACTGTCGACGATGGCCAGTCCGACGTTTTCGTCGTCGATGCGATGGGGGAGACCGTCACACGGCTCACGGGGAGCGCGCTCGGGGACCACGTCGGCGGGTGGTCCCCGGACGGCACGAAGATCGCCATCTACCGGGGCGTCCTCGATACCGAGCAGTTCGACATCTGGGTCGTCAACGTCGACGGGAGCGGCGAGGTCCAGCTCACGAACGACCCGGGCGATGAGTTCTCTCCGGTCTTCTCCCCTGACGGCTCGAGGATCGCGTTCATGCGTCGGATGCAGGATCAGTGGGACGTCTTCGTGATGGACGCCGACGGGACCGACGTTACGCGGCTGACCGACGACCCGCTGGATGACGCCTTACCGCAGTGGTCGCCGGATGGCGGCCGGATCCTGTTCTCCCGCGGAAGGCTCGAGGGATCCCCGAGGCTGGACGTGGTGGTGATGGACGCCGACGGTTCCCACGAGCTGGCGCTCACGCATCTTGCTGCCGACGACTTCTCGCCCGGATGGTCGCCGGACGGGAGGTGGGTGACCTTCGTCAGCGACCGGACCTCCAACTGGGAGCTCTATGTGATAGGTGCGGACGGAGAGCTGCTTAACCAGATCACTCGGACGCGCGCCTTCGAATTCGATCCCTCGTGGGGACCCCGGCCGTGAGCGTCCGGCCAACTCGATGGGTCCCACCGTGGCGGATCTGATGTTCATCAAGTACTTCTCTTGAACGTGATCGACGATCACTCCCGGTTCCTGGTGGCATCCGACGCCCGCGCGATCACCAAGGCCGCAGACGTCGTGGCGAGCTTCCATCGAGCCGTTGCGGCCCACGGCTTCCCAGCCTCACTGCCGAGCGATAACGGAGCGGTGTTCACCGCGGCGCCTCGGGGTGGCCGGTGCGCGATCGAGATCGAGCTCGATTCGCTCGGAATCTCCTACCGGCACTCGAGCCCGTATCACCCCCAGACCTGCGGCAAGGTCGAGCGCTTCCACCAGACCCTCAAGCGATGGCTCGCCAGGCAGGAGGCGGCGGCGAGCGTCCGCGAGCTCCAGGTCAAGCTCGACCGCTTCGGGAGCTACTACAACGGAGTCCGGCCGCACCGGGCGATCGGCCGGCGTACCCCCGCCGAGGCGTTCGCAGCTCGGCCGAAGGCGACGCCACGGCTGCCCGGGGTTCGTAGTCCCGACCCACTTCCGGGTCCGACGGGACAAGGTCGATATCACCGGCACGATCACGCTTCGCCACAACTCGCGGCTTCACCACATCGGGCTAGGGCGTCGGCTCATCGGCACCCGGGTGCTCGTGCTCGTGGCCGACCTCGACGTCCGGGTGCTGAGCGAAGACGGAGAGCTGATTCGAAGGCTTACCCTCGATCCGGCTCGGGACTACCCCCCACGGGCGATCGTGAGGTGGAAGGATGTCCCGAGGCATATCGGCACGATGTCTCGAGACATCACATCTGTGAGGGTCCGGCTGATGCGTGACGGAGTGGCTCCGCCTGATCCGTTACACCTCGTTGGCCATCGTCGCACGTTCAGCTCGCCCTGGCGGCGTGCTTCTTCCTGACCTCCTTGTCGCTTTGCCGCGGCACGGTCTTGATGAGCTCGTCCCCGTCCCAGATCTGCAGGGTCGGGCCCTGGACATGGATATCGACCCGGTGACCGGAACGGTGCTTGCCGCAGCTGATCTCCTGCCAGGCCACGGAGATCACCCCGTTGGTGGTGATCTTGCGGGAGATCCAGTCATCTCCTGAGCGCGCGTCCAGCAGCGCCGCCGGCCGCCTCGGTAGATCCCCGAGCGAGAGGGCACCGGCTCCACGCCAGCTCGGGAGGCCTCGTGCACAAGCCGGCGCGGGCCCCAGTCAGGGTTGCGCCTTCGGGCCTCGAGCACCCAGACCTCGACCGCCGGAGCCATCTGGTGCGAG
>DASXTX010000062.1:0-28436 GCA_036505195.1 Actinomycetota bacterium | reverse complement strand
GTGTGTGGATCACCGGTGGTCGGCGTGGACGGTCCGTTCGCCCTCGTCGTGGGCCTCCAGCGCCGCGTCGACGTCGTACCCGAGCGCGAGCGCGACCGCCGGTGCGGCGGAGGCCACCCGCGCCAGGCCCACCGTCTGCGCGACGGCGATCAGCACCCCGACGATCTCGTCGACCGTCGCGCCCGACGCGAGGGCCGTGGACGCGTTCCACTGGAAAGACGACTGGGAGGCGTCCAGCGCGATCAGCGCTCCGAGCCGCACGAGGGCATGGGTCTTCGGGTCCAGGCCCGAGGCATCCACGTTGGAAACCTGCATCGCGAGCACGTCCCTCACGTATCGCTCGTCGCCCAGCGCCATGCATCGGAGCGCGTCCTCGTGCTTGGCCATGGCCGTCGTCCCCTCCGAGGTCGGCGCCTCATTGGAACCCGTCGGGGGCATGCGGGCATCGTCCCGACCGGATGAAAGCAAGGTTGCTTCGCGCGGCACCTACGGTTCGAGCAGGCGAAGGTCCCGAGCGGCCTGGACCGCGTCCGAACGAGCCGAGACCCCGAGCTTGCGGTAGATCGAGATCGCCTGCGTCTTCACGGTGTTGGGGGAGACGAACAGGCGGGCGCCGATCTCGCGGAACGAGAGGTGCGTGGGCAGGAACGTGAGGAGGCGCAGTTCGGCCGCCGTCAGGGTGGAGGGGCCGGGTGAGCGTCCGGTGCGGACCGATCCGACGTGCCGACGGAGCTCGGCCGCCTGCGTGGTCAGCACGCCGAGGTCGGGGCGGTGCGCGAGGATCTCGTCCACCTCTGCCAGCAGCGTGCGCGCACCGGGGACGTCGGACACGCCGACGTGGACCCGCGCGAGCTCGAGCCGCGTCTGGACCGAGATGGTCGGGAATCCCCACGTCAGGATCGGGCGGAGGCGCTGGGCGGCCGCGAGCTCGACACGGGCCCGCTCGTGGTCGCCGGCACGCAGGGCCGCGCGAGCCGATGCCGCATGGACCGGGCCCGTCGTGATGTGCTCGTCGAGGTGGGCGTCGTGGACGGCCGCGCGCGCGCGTTCGGCGAGATCGTCCGCGGCGGCGCCATCGCCGCGGGACGTGGCGATCAACGAGCGTTCGGCGAGTGCGAGCGAGGCCGCCGGTCTCCCGCCGATCCGAAGGCCGACGTCCGCCGACTCGGCGAAGAGGGCGTCCGCGGGTCCGTCGTCCCCGCGGATCAACGTCGCGAGCCCGAGCAGCGCGAGGGCGGTCGCTCGGAACGGGCTGGTCCCGGTCTCCTCCCGGACCGCGACCTGCGCGGAGCGGTACATCGCGTCCGCGCCTCCGCACGACATCGTCGCGTGCACCTGCGCGGCGGACGATCGGAGCGACGCGGTGCCGTGCAACGATGGCCCGTCGAGCGGTGCCTCGTCGGCGGCCATCGCCCAGCGTTCCGCCGCGACGGGATCGCCTCCCAGCGCCGCGATCCACGCGGCCATGAGAGCGAGGCCGCCATTCCGCGCGATCGCGTTCTCGCCGAGCAGCTCGAGCCACCGCCGGAGCGTGGCGATCCGTCCGACGCGGTACGCGTCGAGGCCGATGCGCTGGAGCAGTTCGGCCGCGCGGTCCTCGTCGCCGCTCGCGTGGGCGTGCACGAGGGCCTCCTCGAGCAGCCCCGTGCGCTCGAGGCTGTCCGCCGCGCGACGGTGGAGCTCCGGGATCGCCTCGGGCTCGCGCCGTGCCAGCTCCGCGCGGAGCACGTCTCGGAAGAGGTTGTGGTACCGGTACCACGCCCGCTGGCGATCGAGCGGGACCAGCAGGAGGTTCTGGCGCTCGATCGACTCCAGGGTGCGAGCGGAGCCGGACCGTTCCATGACAGCGTCGCAGACCGATCCGTCGAGCCGATCGAGGATCGAGGTCCGGGTGAGGAAGCGCTGCCGCTCCCGGGACAGGCGCCCGAGGACCTCCGAACGCACGTAATCGACCACGAAACGGTCGTCGCCGTTGAACCGGACCGGCGGCAGCGTGGAGCGCCGCTGCTCCTGCAGAGAGAGCGCTGCCAGGTACAGGCCGACCGGCCATCCCTCGGTCGCGTCGGCGAGCTCGGCGGCCTGGGCCCTGGTGGCCCGGACACCCGCGCCTCGGAGCAGGCGGTAGGCCTGCGGCGGGCCGAGCGCGAGGTCCTCGACGCCGACCTCGACCAGCCGGCCGTCGGCGCGGAGCCGCGGGAGTCCGACGCTCGGGACCGCTCGCGCCGCCAGGGCCAGGAGAGAGCCGTTGGGGATGGAGCCGGCGATCGTCGTGACCGTATCCATGACCAACGGCTCGGCGAGGCGGTCGAGATCGTCCAGCACGAGCACGAACGGCCGGGTCCGCGTCGCGAGCGCCGACCCCAGTCGCGAGAGCACCCTCGCGGGCGTCGCAACGGTCGGCGACGCGATCGCCTCGAAGACGCGCGGCTCGATGGGTTCGATCCGATCGAGCGCGATCACGACGTGTCCGAGGAAGACAACCGGGTCACCGTCCGCCTCGTCGACCGATACCCATGCGAACGGGCGACGATCGCGCTCGGCCCACTCGGCGAGCAGGGTGGTCTTGCCGTACCCGGCGGGCGCGGTGATGGCCACCACCGAGGCCTTGTCGGAAGCGCGCAGGCGCTCCACGAGTTCGTTGCGCCGCACGATCCCCGCTCGGATCGGAGGCCGGAAGAGCTTCGCCTCCATCACCTCGAAGTGGGGTGGCCTCGCGCCTCGCTCCGGAGCCCGCGTGCGCGCAACCCGTCGGATCGTCCCGCTCCCCATCCCGGCCGCTCAGCCTAGCGGGTTTTCCACTTGAGCGTTCCTCGACGGGGCAACGCCGGGCCGGCCGTGGAGGCAGGAGTGGAGATCGCCCGAGCACGACATGGCGCGACGAAGAACATCCGGCGAATCATCCGCATCGGACGACGACGGTTGGTCGGCGCGGTGCCAGGGTGACATCGTCGGGTGTCGAGGCCGGAACGAGGGATGTGGACCGATGGTCGGGACGTCGCTGTCGGACGACGATCTGCTGAGGATGCTCGACCTGGTCCGGGGCGCGGACAGCGTCGAGCTCAAGCTCACGATCCACGAGAGTGCTCGAGCGGACGCGGCGAAGGCACTCGGCGTCGACCCGCTCGACTCGCAGATCCGCCAGGTGTTCTTCTTCGACACACCCGAGCTGGCGCTGAACACCGCGGGGGTGGTCGTCAGGGCGCGACGCCGCCAGAACGAAGAGGGCGATACGGTGGTCAAGCTCCGGCCGGTCGTCCCGAACGACCTTCCCGCCGACCTCCGCGCCATGGAGAGCTTCAACGTCGAGGTGGACGCGATGCCGGGAGGGTTCGTGTGCTCGGCATCGTTCAAGGGCGTCGCGGACAACACGGCGATCCGGGAGGTCGCCACCGCGGGCGGGCCGATCCGCAAGCTCTTCTCGAAGGAGCAACGCGCCTTCTACGAGGCGCACGCGCCGGACGGGATCGAGCTCGACACGCTCTCGATCCTCGGACCGATCCCCGTCATCAAGGTGAAGGTCAAGCCGGAGGGGTTGGGCCGCCGGCTGGTCGGCGAGCTGTGGATGTATCCGGACGGATCCCAGATCGTCGAGCTATCCACCAAGGCCCGACCGGACGAGGTGTTCCAGGTCGTGGCGGAGGCGAAGGCGTTCCTGGTGAGCGCCGGTGTCGACCTGACCGGTGAGCAACAGACCAAGACCAAGACGGCACTGGAGTTCTTTACGGGACAGAGACAGGAGGCGTCGTGACGACGGAGGGGGATGCGACATGACGATCGGACCGGTTCAGCTGATCGCCCTCGGGTTCGACAAGCCCGACTTCCGGGGCGAGATCATCGACGAGCTCGAACGCCTGCGCGAGAGCGACACGGTGCGCGTGATCGACGCACTCGTCGTCTTCAAGGATGTGGAGGGCGAGGTCGCCGTCCTCAAGGGCAGCCAGCTCTCGAAGGACGAGGCGATGGAGTTCGGCGCCGTGGTCGGCGGGCTCCTCGGTCTCGGAGCGGGCGGCGAGGAGGGCATGGAGGCCGGTGCGATCGCCGGCGCCGAGGCCGCAGCCGATGGCGTCGACGTGTTCGACGAGGAGGAGGCCTGGGACGTCCTCGAGGAGCTCCCGAACGACGCCGCCGCCGCGCTCATCCTGCTCGAGCACCGCTGGGCGATCGGGCTCCGTGACGCCGTCGTCCGCGCCGGCGGGTTCCCGATCGCCGGACACTTCATCAGCCCGCTCGATCTCATCGAGGTCGGACTGGTCTCCGCCGAGGAGGCCGAGAGGCTCGCGGCCGCCGACTCGAGACGGTGAGGGGTTCATCGGCCGACGCACGAAGGAGGGAACGCAGATGATGCCAGCGAGAAGGGTCGCGAGGCGCACCTCTCGACGAACGTCGAGACGGATGGCCGACGCGCAGACACCACAGCAGGCCGCGCCGCCGCCCGCAGCGGCGGCCGCGCCCGCGCAGCAGGACGACATGGCGCAGATCCAGCAGCTCGCCACGATGAAGGACCAGGGGCTTCTCACCGAGGAGGAGTTCCAGGCGAAGAAGAAGCAGATCCTCGGGATCTAGTCGAACCGCCGAAGCGAGGGGGGGAAACATGCAGTCAGAGAGGCAACCGAGTTACTGGGCCGCGGGGTGGGCCACGTTCGCGGGGCTCATGATGATCATGCTCGGCCTGTTCCACGCGATCGCGGGTCTGTCCGAGGTCGTGGATCCGGACGCCTACGTCACGACCGAGAACTACGTCTTCAGGCTTTCGAGCGACGCGTGGGGATGGATCCACCTGATCGGCGGCATCATCGTCTTCTTCGCTGGGTTCGCGGTCTTCCGCGGGGCCGTGTGGGGCAGGACGGTCGGCGTCATCATCGCGATCGTGAGCGCGGCGGCGTCGTTCGCGTGGCTGCCGTACGCGCCGGTGTCGGCGATCGCGATCATCGCGATCGACATCGCGGTGATCTGGGCGCTGACGGCGCACGGACGCGACGTCACGGCCTGATTGGCGCTTCCGGGGAGCGACTCGGGGAGGCCCGCTCCGGCGGGCCTCCCGCGTTCCCTTGCCTCGCATCGCGTCGACAAGGGCGGGAAGGGAAGCTTCGATCGCGTGATGGCCGGTCTCGGTCACCTCCGCGACGCCGGTGTGGACTGGAACGCCCTGACGACGATCCACGCGGCGAACCAGGATCGCGGACGCGAGGTCTACCGGTTCCTGCGGGACCGGTGCGGCGCGCGGTTCATCCAGTTCATCCCGATCGTGGAGGCCGGGACGCACGTGGGAGACCTGCCACGGGGCACCGTAGCGCGGGTGGCGACTTCTGTGGTCAGCGGCGTTCGCCCGGTGGCTCCGCCGAGGATGCGGGAGGGCTCGGTGGCGGCGACGCGACCACTCGCGCGGCAGGGGGCGGGGCCGGGGCCGCAGCCGGGATCGTCACGACGTCCGGGCCCATCGCCGGCGTCGTGTTCGGCCGCCACATGGCCTCGTATCGGATGGATGCGATCTTCCGGTCGATCCAGGCGATGAGCCCATGCGCACCCAGCGCGAGAAGCCCATACATGAACATGGCGAACAGCATGGAGACGTCGAAGACCGAGCCCTGTTCGCCCTCGACCGAGGGGAAGATCCCGCGGAACGGCTGCATGATCCTGCGGGCCGCGCGGTAGACCCAATCGACGAACGGGGCTGTCTGATTCGCGTTGAAGAGCTGGAGGAAGAAGGCGATCGCCAGGATCACGATGCACGCGATCGCGAAGCCGTACACGAAGAGGATGATCGCGCGGCTGATCCAGTACACGGGGGCTACCCGGCGGGCTTGGGCTTGATGGGACATGCGGGCCTCCTTCGGTCGACGGGCTCGCCCGGCGCGGCTCGGACGATCGTACCTCGCGGGAGGGTGATCAGATCCCCAGGATCTTCGCCTTCGCCGCCGCGAACTCCTCATCGCTGAGCGCGCCCGAATCGTGCAGCTGCGCGAGCTTCTGGATCTGAGTGGTCGTGTCCTCCTCCGCTGGCGCGGGGGCGCTGTAGGCGCCCTGGGTCGCGGCGGCCGTCTGCTGCTGCACGTACTGGGCGTCCTGATCGGCGTACCTGTTCGCCTGGCGCCGAGCTACCCGTCCCGACACAGCGGTCGCCGTGCCGGCGACCACCGCCGTCCGTGCCGCCATCCCGATCAGGCCTGGGCCTCTACGCATCATGATGGTTCCCCTTTCTCCGACTACTGGTTGGCCTCGGCGAAGTCGACCGCCGCCTGAACGACCTCGTAGGGCACCCTCTCGAGATCGAGGAGCTCGCCCTTCGCGTTCACGATCGCGTCACGCAACCTCGTCGCCCAGACGTCTTCCCACACGAGGAGCGCCGCGGACGAGTTCGGGTCGAGCTCCTCGCCGGCGGCCGCCAGGTCGTCCTGGTTGAGCAGGCCCATCGTCTCGGGCGACAGCGCGTCGAACGCCTTGAAGACGTCCGAATCCAGGTCGGCGAGCTCGGCCGTTCCGACGGCGCCGTCGGCGTCCTTCACGACGAACGCGAGGTCGATGATCCGGATCGTGCCCGCGTCGACCAACTCCTGTAGGGCCGGGACGATCTCGCCCTTGAACTTGTTGCCCGGGAACGCCACGATCATGTACTCCACGGGACCTATCGACATGTGGTTCCCCCTTTCCGCGTCGCTCCGACGGCCGGCACTGCTGTCGGGCGCCAGCACTATCTCACGAACCGCCCGGTGGCTTCACCCGTTCCGAACGATGCAACCCGCGTTCGGATGAGTGAGGATGCGAGACGGACCGAGGTGGAGGATCGGATCGGATGAGGGAACGCGGCTCGGGAACCGGCGGCTCGCCCGTTGCGGCAGTGAGGGCTCCCGCGCGTGCAGGACTCGTGCTCGCCACCCTGATCCTGGTCGCGGCGGTCGCCAACCTGAACCTCGCGGTCGCCAACGTCGCCTTGCCATCGATCGGGGCGGCGTTCGACTCGTCCCAGACGACGTTGAACCTGATCGCCGTGGGCTATTCGCTCGGGCTCGCGGCCTCCGTGCTGTGGCTCGGCGCGCTCGGGGACCGCTACGGACGCAAGCTCATGCTCATCCTCGGGACGGCGTTGGCGATCCCGTTCGCGCTGCTCGCCGCGTACGCTCCGAGCGACTCGGTGTTGTTCGTCGCCCGGCTCGGCGGCGGGTTGTCCGCGGGGATGGCGTTCCCGACGACCCTTGCCCTGATCACCGCGCTCTGGAGCGGCCCCCAGCGGACGACCTCGATCGCCCTGTGGTCGGGGATCGGCGGTGCCGTAGCGGCGCTCGGGCCGTTGTTCTCGGGCCTGCTGCTCGAGCACTTCTGGTGGGGGTCGGTCTTCCTGATCACGTTGCCGCTCGCGGTTGTGGCGCTGGTCCTCGCTCTGCGTCTCGTCCCCGCTCACGTGAACGAGGGGACCGATCCTGTCGACAACCTCGGCGGCATCCTGTCGGCGCTGCTCGTCGGCGCCTTGATCCTCGGGATCAACTTCGCGGCCGTGCCGAACGAGGGAACCCTCGTCGCCGGCCTCGCGATCGTCGCCCTTGCCTCCGGGATCGCGTTCGTGATCCGGCAGCGGGTTGTGGCCAACCCCCTCTACGACCTGCACGTCGCCGGCAGGCGAGTCTTCTGGGTCGCCGCGTGCGCAGGGATCATCGTGTTCGGCTCCCTCATGGGGGCCATGTTCGTCGGTCAGCAGTTCCTGCAGGACGTGCTCGTCTACTCGACCTTCGACGCGGGCGTCGCCATCCTGCCGGCCGCTTTCCTGATGGTCATCGTCGCTCCGCGCTCGGCCAAGGTGGTCGAGGCGAGAGGGGCGCGCTTCACGCTGCTCACGGGGTACGCGTTCTGCCTGCTCGGGTTCCTCACGATGCTCCTGCTGTGGGGCCAGGGGAGCCCGTATTGGCAGGTGGGACTCGGCTACGCGCTCATCGGCATCGGCGTCGGCTTCGCCGGGACCCCGGCCTCGCACTCGCTCACCGGCTCGGTCCCGGTCCGGCGCGCCGGCATGGCGTCGGGGACGGCCGATCTCCAACGCGACCTCGGTGGCGCCATCATGCAGTCGATCTTCGGAGCACTGCTCGCGGCCGGCTACGCGGCGTCCTTCACGGCGGCGATCGCGGCCTCGCCGAACGCGCAGAAGGTGTCCGACAGCGTCGAGGCGCAGCTCACCAAGTCGTTCGCGGGTGCCGAGGCGATCGCCCAGCAGTACCCGAAGTACGCGGACCAGATCACCGCGGCGGCGAAGGCATCGTTCCTGTCGGGCGATCAGTGGGCCTACATCGCGGGCATCGTGGCCGTCGGACTCGGCGCGGCGCTCGTGTTCTTCGCATTCCCGAGGAAGGAGGACGAGCGGCGGCTCCTGGCCGAGTACCAACGCCAGGACACCTCGTCCGACGCATCCGGCATCGCATCGTGATGCGTGGGGGATCGAGCCCGGACCGCCGACCTGATCGCCTGCTCAGACTCCCGTGTTCGCCACGACCCGCCCGCTCGCGGCCGCCTCCTTGAGCGCTCGATAGTCCCGCTCGTTCTGATCGGCATAGGCCTCGGCGAACTCCGAGATCGAGCGATCGAACACGTCCGAGGCGCCGAGGTAGGCGGCGATGGCAATCCGGTCGCCCGACCGAGCGTGGGCGCGAGCCAGCGTCCGAGCGCACATCCTCCCGTAGGCGCTCATCACACGGGGGTCCATGGTCTCCGGTGGCCACGAGCCCTTCCAGTCGTGTAGCTGCCGGATGTAGAAGTCGCGTTTGCCACTCTCCGACAGGCCCTCGGCCCTTTCCCATCCGAGGAAGATGTCGCTCGCGGCCTGCATCAGCCTCTGGCCCTCCACCACTCGCTCACCCTGATTCGTGAAACGACTCTTGCCGACGAAGGGAGCGAGCACCGAAGCCTGCGCCTCCTTGGCCTGGAGGAAGAGCGGATCGGCGTCATCGCGACCGAGCATGAGGATGATCCACGCACGGGTGCCGACGCTGCCCACCCCGACCACCTTGTGCGCCATGTGGACGAAGCGGAAGTCCTCCAGGAGGTGGCGGCGATCCCCGAGCAGGCTTCGACGATAAGTGCGCAGGAGCCCGTGGAACCTCTCCACGAACGTCGCGGCCTGGTCGGCCGTCAGCAACTCCTCGACGGGCACGATGAGTGGCGGGTCGCTCACGATCCGCGGCTCCCCGTCCACGAGGTGGGTCAACTTGTCGAACGCGCGGATGCTGTCCCTCGTGCGGGCCTTGTCGACGAGGCGCCCGGCCTCCTTGAGGTCCTTCTTCCTGAGCACCGCCTGGAGCTCGGGAAGCCCCTCGCGCACCTGGAGGCGTGAGTACCAGACGTCGAGGTTGCGCATGGACGCGAACTCTCGCATCGCCGTCCGGTACTCGCCGACCGAAGCGGTGATCACCTGCCCGCGCTCGGCGCTCGTGAAACCGTTGTTCCGGCCGGCGACGGCGAGGCTCGCCGCGAGGCGCTTCACGTCCCACTCCCACGGGCCGGGCAAGGTCTCGTCGAAATCGTTGATGTCGAACAGCAGCTCCCGCTCGGGGGACCCGAACAGGCCGAAGTTCGATACGTGCGCGTCGCCGCACACCTGGACGTTGATACCGGATCGCGGCGTGGAGGCGAGGTCCGCGGCCATGAGGTAGGCCGCCCCCCGGTAGAAGGCGAAGGGCGAGGCGAGCATCCTGCCGTACCGGACCGGCACGAGTTCGGGGACCCGCGACGCCGCTTGCTCTTCGAGAAGATCGACCGGCTCCCTACGGTTCGAGGGCGGATCCCAGCCCGCGTGGCTGGAACGCGGAACATTCGCTCGGCTCCCCTTCCCTCGGGCGGTGCGTTCCTGCGGGGTCGGGTGGGCATCGGGGGACGCGACTCGGGCGCGATCGCCCCCGGCGCGGTGGGAGTCCTTCAATGGGCCGTTCGTGCGATCGCTCGTCGGCTGTCGCGTCACTGATTCCCCTCTCGGTGCAACTCTGGCATCCGGCAGTCACGACGATGGTTCATCGCTTGTCGGGCTCTCGACCTCCGTGTGCAGGACTCCCTGGGCTGCGCCGGATCCGGCTCGGCCACCCCCCGCTCCCCGAAGGACGAACGCCGCCCCAACGGCCAGCATCGCGCCGAACAGTGGGCCTGCCACATAGACCCAGTAATCCGTGAAGTCCGCCCCGACGAGGTCCGGGCCGAAGGTTCGGGCGGGATTCATGGAGCCGCCGGAGATCGGGCTCCCCCACAGGCCCGCGAGAGCGATGTAGGCGCCGACGCCGATGGCGCCCCACGCGCCGATGTTCTGCGCCCCGGACGCCGTCCCCAAGATGACGCTCACCAAGCCGAGCGTGAGCACCGACTCCATCAGGAACGCGTCGAACGAGGAAAAACCGGCCGCCGGATAGGTGGAGCCGTAGGTCGCGGAGACGTGGATCACGGACTGGAGGAACCAGGCGGCCAGCGCCGCCCCGGCGAGCTGCACGACGATGTACCCGGGGACCCTTCTCCATGGGAAGTCACGACGGAGGGCGAAACCGAGGCTGACCGCCGGGTTGAGGTGGGCGCCGGAAACCTTGCCCATGAACAGGATGATCGCCATTACCATCAGACCTGGCGCGACGACCGCGGCGGTGCGACTGATGGTGTCGGGGAAGGCTTGACCCATCATCCCTCCTCCGGCGGCGACGAGCACGAGGAAGAACGTGCCGAGGAGCTCCGAGAACAGTCGACGCCATTCCTGCTCGGGGTCCTCGAAGTCCTGTATCGGCTGGATGAATTCCCCTTCGAACCATCTCTCGATCCGAGAGGTCGTGTGGCGCGTCTCCCTCGGAGCCATGACTCCTCCCGTCGGATCCGCAAAGGCCGCATTCCGTCCGTCCGCGCGAACGCCCGAAGCCGCCCGCGGCTGACGGGAGGGCTCGTTGCGCTGCGGGATACCGGGAATCATCCCATCGGCGTGATGCTCCGTAGCGCATGGGGCGGTGAGATGCCCCGGCAGGCACGCGCGGTCGCGAGACGAGGGGGAGAGGCAGCCACGTGAACCCGGAGTTCCTGTCCCGGCTCCAGTTCGCGCTCACCGCGAGCTTCCACTTCATCTTCCCGCCCATCTCGATGGGGCTCGGGATCCTGTTGGTCTGGATGGCCTGGAAGCACGTACGCACCGGGGACCCCGTCTGGCGTCAGGCCTCCGTCTTCTGGGTGAAGGTCTACGGGCTGGTGTTTGCGATGGGCATCGCGACCGGGCTCGTCCAGGAGTTCGCGTTCGGGATGAACTGGTCGCAGTACTCCCGGTTCGTCGGCAACGTGTTCGGGAGCCTGCTGGCCGCCGAGGGCGTGTTCGCGTTCGCCCTGGAGGGCGGGTTCCTCGGTCTGATGTTGTTCGGCGGTGACCGGCTCGGGCCCAGGATGTGGCTCCTGGCCACCTTCCTCGTCGTGTTCGGGGCGCACTTCAGCGCCCTGTGGATCCTGATGGCCAACTCGTGGATGCAGACCCCGCAGGGGTTCACGACCCACATGACGGAGTGGGGCAACCAGGCGTTCATGACGAACTTCGGAGCGGTCGTGAACACGCCGTCGTTCCTGCCGCGATTACTCCACACGTGGGTCGCGTCCTGGATCATCGGGTCGGCGCTCGTGCTCTCCGTCAGCGCGTGGTACCTCCTGAAGAACCGCCACCAGGAGTTCGCCAAGAGGAACTTCTCGACCGCGATCAAGGTCTTCACGGTCCTGGCGATCCTGCAGGTGTTCGTCTTCGGCGCCCAGATGGCGATCTCGGTGACGAAGAACCAGGAGCCGAAGCTCGCCGCGATGGAAGGCAACTGGACGAACAAGAGCTGCGCGCCGCTGTACATCGTGGGCTGGGTCGACGAGAGCGCCGAGAAGACCTACGCGATCGGCGTTCCATGCCTGCTCAGCTTCCTGTCGTACGGGAGCTTCGACGCGACCGTGCCGGGCCTGGAGAAGTTCCCCGAGAAGAACTGGGCGCCCGTGAACCTGGCCTTCCAGGCCTACCACGTGATGATCGACCTCGGGTTCCTCTTCCCGCTGATCGGGGTGGTGGCGTGGTTCGTGTGGTGGCGCCGAAAGAGGGAGCACATGCCGCGCTGGCTGTTATGGATCTGCATCTCCACGGTGTTCCTGGCGGAGGTGGCGACGATCGCCGGCTGGTGGACGGCGGAGGTCGGGCGGCAGCCCTGGGTCGTGTGGAACGTCCTTCGGACCGACGCCGCGGTCTCGCCGACCCTCACGACGGGGCAGGTCCTGCTGTCGTTGATCACGTTCGCGCTGCTGTACGCGCTCCTCCTCGTGCTCTTCCTGTTCCTGTTGGACCGCAAGATCAAGCACGGCCCGGAGGCACCCGAGGAGTCGCGCGTCTCGGATCTGCCCAACACCTTCCGCGAGGTATTCCGGTCACGGAGCCAGGGTCGGGCATCAGGCGAGCTGGAGCTGGAGGAGGACCATGTCGCTGGCTGACTTCTGGTTCATGTTGTTCGTCGCGGTCATCGCCGCCTACATCGTCCTGGACGGGTTCGACCTCGGCGTCGGGATGCTCCACCCGTTCGCCGCCAAGGAGGACCGCGAACGGCGGATCGTGCTGAACAGCATCGGGCCGATCTGGGACGGCAACGAGGTGTGGCTCGTCGTCGGTGGCGGTGTCCTGTTCGCGGCGTTCCCGGTCGTGTACGCCTCGATGTTCTCCGGGTTCTACTGGGCGCTGATGTTCGTGCTGATCGGCCTGATCCTGCGGACCGTTGCGATCGAGTTCCGCGGCAAGCGCGAGAGCTCTCGCTGGCGGGGGCTCTGGGACTCGGTCTTCTCCGCCTCGTCGTTCGGCCTGGCCCTGCTGCTCGGCGTGGCGTTCGGGAACGTCGTCACCGGGGTGCCGCTCGACAAGAACGGGGAGGTCCAGATCGACAGCCTCCTCGACCTGCTGCATCCGTTCGTCCTGTTCCTTGGGGTGACGACGGTCGCGATGCTGCTCATGCACGGTGCCCTGTATCTGGTCGTGAAGACGGAAGACGATCTGCAGGCACGAGTACGACGATGGGTCCCCCGGTTCATCGCCCTGTTCACCCTCACGGCGGCGATCTCGGCCGTGTGGATCGCGGTCGGGGACTACGGGGTGACGGACACCTTCACCGATGACGTGTGGACGATCGTGTTCCCGCTGGGCGCCCTGGCCGCCTACGTGCTGATGATCGTCATGGTGCGCCGCGGCCGGGATGCCGTCGCGTTCTTCAGCAGTTCGGCGGTCCTCGCGCTCTCGCTGGCGACCATCTCGGCCGGGCTGTACCCGAACATGCTGAAGTCGTCGACCGATCCGGCGTTCAGCTTGACGGTCTCGAACGCGTCGGCCGAGTCCTACACGCTCACGGTGATGCTGGTCGTGGCGATCGTCGGGATCCCCTTCGTGCTCCTCTACACGGCTGGCGTGCAATACCTGTTCAGCGGGAAGGTCAAGCTCACGCCCAGCAGCTACTGACGCCGTTGAGCGAGAGCGAGGAGACCGTGCCGCAGCACCCGCCCACGGGCGAACAGCACGAGATCCGCCACGGCGATCAGGTGGTCGTCGTGACCGAGGTCGGTGCGACGCTCCGGGCGTACTCGGCGGGCGGGCTCGAGGTCGTGGACGGCTTCTCGGTGGACGAGCGCTCGGCGGCCGGCCGCGGGCAGGTGCTGGCACCCTGGCCCAACCGTCTGGACGGCGGGCGATACGCGTTCGACGGCAGTCCGGGGGCGGCCGCGATCGACGAGCCGGAGCTGGGGAACGCGATCCACGGGCTCGTGCGTTGGCTCCCTTGGCTGCTCGCTTCGAAGACCGACGAAGCGGTCGCGCTGAAGTGCGTCCTGCATCCCCAACCCGCGTACCCACGGCGGCTCGAGCTGAGCCTCGAGTATCGGCTCGCTGGGGACGGGCTCGAGGTCGTCGCGCGTGCGACCAACCCCTCCGCCGAGGCGGCACCGTTCGGGATCGGGTTCCACCCCTACCTGACGATGGGGATGCCGGTCGACGACGTGCGGCTCACGATCCCGGCCTCGCGCCGGATGACCACGGACGACCGAGCCCTTCCGATCGGCGAGGAGGACGTCGCCGGGACCGAGTTCGACTTCACCGCGAGTCGTCCGGTCGGCGCGACGCGGCTCGACACCTGTTTCACGGGCCTCGCTCGCGGGTCCGACGGCAGGTCGCGCGCCCGACTCGAGTCGGGCGACGGCGAACGTGGCATCGAGGTCTGGGCGGACGAGGCGTTCGGCTACCTCCAGGTCTACACGGGGGACACCCTGCAGCCGGTCGCCCGGCGCCGGCAGGCCGTCGCGATCGAACCGATGACGTGCCCGCCGAACGCGTTCGCGTCCGGCGTCGACGTGATCCGGCTGGAGCCGGGCGCTTCGTGGTCGGGGGCGTGGGGGATTGCGCTCCGCCAGGGATAAGGGGGCGAAGACGAGCGCGACCGGGCCACCGAACGACGGCTCGCGCGAACGGGGGATCGAGCCGGTGCCGGATCCGGTCGTCGGGGAGGCGCGATGGCACATGGCGGGCGCGGTCCTGGCCGCGATGCTCCTGACGCTCCTGCTGCCGAGCGAGCTTCGGCTCGGGCCGCGCTGGCTGCTCCCGATCCTCGAGGGTGCCCTCCTCGTGGTCCTCATCGTCGGTGACCCGGGCAGGATCTCCAAGCGTTCATCGGTGCTCCGAGGGTTCTCGATCGCCCTCGTGACGGTGCTGATCGCCCAATCCCTGTGGTCCACCGCCCGCCTCATCGATGAGCTGATCGTCGGGGGCCCGCATACCGACAAGCCCGGGCCGCTGTTGGCTGCGGCCGCGGTCGTGTGGGTCTCGAACAACATCGCGTTCGCGCTGCTCTACTGGGAACTCGACGGCGGAGGGGCCGCGGCGAGAGCGCACGCGCTCCCGGATCATCCGGACCTCGCGTTCCCGCAGCAGATGAACCCCCACATCGCCCCCGCGGACTGGCGCCCTCGTTTCATCGACTACCTCTACCTGGCGTTCACGAACGCCACGGCGTTCAGCCCGACCGACGCCATGCCGTTGGTGCCGTGGGCCAAGATGGCGATGACCGTGCAGGCGGCCATCTCGTTGGCGGTCCTCGGTCTGGTGGTCGCGCGGGCCGTCAACGTGCTGACGTGATCCCCGTTACAGCGCCCGGATAGCTTGACCCGCAGGCTCGGACGCCGGCCGTCACCGGTTCCAACCTCGAGCGACGACGAACGACAGGAGACCCATGGTCGCGGCGACGACCGCCGCCGCGCCGTAGAGCGTGGGGAGCGCGACGCCGCTGTCGATGAGCGGGCCGGCGCCGAACGCGGCGATCCCGTACCCGAGCTGGTACGAGGCGATCACACCGCCGGCCACCGCCGCGGACATCACGACCAGGTCCTCCTGTCCGAAGCTGATCGTGAGCGGGAGGAGTGCCGAACACCCGAGGCCCGCCAGACCGAAGGCGAGGATACCGAGGCCCGGTTCGCCGGAGGGGAGCAGCGCGATGAGCACGAACACCCCGCTGAGCAGGAACGGAAGCACGTGATACGCCCACCGCTCCGGGATCCACCGGCGTAGGAACGCGAAGCCGACCCGCCCCACCGTCACCATCCCCCAGAAGGCGGTGAGGGCGAGCGCCGCCTCGGTGGTCGAGGCCCCGAGCTCGCTCGTCATGTCCACCTGCGCCCAGTTGCCGTTCATCGTCTCGCAGATGCCGTACAGGACGGCGAACGCGGCGAAGATCCAGAACCGGGAGGGGATCCTTGTCTTCTCCTGCCGTGGGGCTGATCCCGAGCTACCGACTCCCGCGTCGAGAGGTAGTCGGACGCTGACCACGAGGATCATGGCGAGCAGGATCGTGGAGGTCACCGGCAGTCCCCACCAGAAGCCGAGACCGACGAAGATCGCGACCAGCACCGGCGCCAGGACCGTTCCGACCCCGAGGAGGGCATTCAGCACCAGGATCGAGGGGTCGACCTTCGTCGGGTTGAAGGCTGCGGTCAGCGTGTTGAGCGCGGGCACGGTGAGACCGAAGCCGATGCCGAGGCACGCCGTGGCCAGCAGCAGGATCGGGTAGGCGGCCGCGGTCCCCTCAAACGCGGCGCTCAGCAGGAGCAGTGCCATCGAGAGGAGTCCTCCCAGCAGGCCCCCGAGGTAGACGGATTTCACGCCGACCCGGCGGGCGAAGCCGGCTCCCGCCACCGAGGCCGCGATGGCGGTCACGACCTGAGGGAGGAAGAGCGTCCCGTACTGGGTGTTCGAGAGATCGAACTCGGAGGGATCGGTGAAGACCGTGCTGGCGGCCGGGAACGTCACGAGCACGATGCCCTGAGCTGCCGCGGCCACGTAGACGACGGTCCTCTCGGTGCTGCTGGGCATGATCGCGCAGCCCCCCGGCTCCTGACCGATGGTGCTAGTCGGCGACGGAGGTCAGAGGCTTCGTCACCGTCTCCAACGACTTCCCTTCGGCATCGATCCCGATCACCACCTCGACGATGCCGCCGAGGATCATGATCCCCGCCCCGATCAGGTACCCGATGAACAAACCGGTGGTGCTCGAGCCGTCCCCGATCAATGCCCCGTAGAGCAGGGGACCGAGGGCGCCGAAGATCGCTCCGATGGCGAAGAAGACCGCGATCGCTTCGGCTCGGATCTCGATCGGCCAGGTCTCGCTGACCGTGAGATACGCGGCGCTCGCCCCCGCGGACGCGAAGAAGAAGATGACGACCCACATGAGGGTCTGCGTCGTTGCGTCGAGCGATCCGTTCTGGAAGAGCACGGCGCTGACAGCCAACAGCGAGCCGGAGATGAGGTACGTGCCCGCGATCATCTTCTTCCGCCCCAACGTGTCGAAGAGCGGGCCGAGGATGAGGGGCCCGAGCAGGTTCCCGATCGAGAAGGCGAGGCCGTAGAGCGGCACCTTCGTCGACGACACGCCGTAGAAGTTGATGAGGACGAGGGCGTAGGTGAAGAAGATCGCGTTGTAGAGGAAGGACTGCGTGATCATCAGGGTCGCACCCAGGATCGCGCGCTTCGGATACTGATGGAACACCAACCGGAGGAACACCAGGTACCCGTACTGCTTCTCGGGGACCAGCGTGATCGCGGAGCCCTCGTCGACCGGGGCGAGGTCGCCCGAACGCCTGGCGATGTCCTCGATCTTCGCCATGTTCTCTTCCGCCTCGCGTTCCCGTCCGTGCGTGACGAGCCAGCGAGGGCTCTCGGGGAGGGTGCGCCCCACCACCAGCACCACCACGGCGAGGATCGGGCCGAGGAGGAACGCCAGCCGCCAGCCGACGTTGGCGGCGAAGTTGTTGAGAAGGATGTAGGAGACGAACGATCCGAGGATCGCGCCCGCCCAGTAGGACCCGTTGATCCAGACGTCGACCCGTCCCCGGTACTTGGAGGGCATCATCTCGTCGATCGCGGAGTTGATCGCCGCGTACTGACCGCCGATCCCCATCCCCGCGATGAACCGCGTCGCGTAGAAGAACACGAGCCAGCCCGTGTGATGCCCGGTGACGAAGGCCGTGAGCCCGGTGCCGATGAAGTACAACAACAGCGTCAGGATGAACAGTCGCTTGCGTCCGAGCCGGTCCGACCTTTTCCCGAACACCAACGCGCCGACCATCTCGCCGACCATGTAGACCGTCGCGATCAGTCCGACCTGGGCCGAGGTCATGCCCAGCGTGGCGGGCTTGGTGAGCTCACCGGTGACCGAGCTCGCGACGGTGATCTGGAGGCCGTCGAGGATCCAGGCGCCGCCGAGCCCCGCCACCATCCGGGTATGGAACGGTGTCCACCGCAGGCGATCCAGCCGGGCCGGGATGAGTGTTCGGATCGGTGCCTGCTTCGCGGTGCTGCTCATCGCCCCTCCCTTCGCGCCAGACGGGTCCTAGAGCCGCTCGAGCAGGTGGTCGCCGACCCGCAGGGCGTTCGCCATCGCGGTCAGGGCCGGGTTCACCGCTCCGATGCTCGGGAAGAAGCTCGTGTCGACCACGTACAGGTTGTCGAGCTCGTGCGTCTTGCAGTTGGCGTCGAGCGCCGAGGTGGCGGGGTCGTTGCCGAACCGGACCGTGCCGGCCTGGTGCGCGCAGCCGGCCACCGGGATCGTCGTCTTCAGGTAGGCGTTGCGCGGGATCAGGTGGTCGGGGTGCATGCCGAGGTGCCCGAGCATCGACTTGAGCTGGTGGAACAGTCGCTTGCCCGACTCCTGGTTGTTCGCCGTGTAGGTCAGCTTGACGTTGCCGTCCTTCTCGAGCGTGACGCGGTTGTCCGGCATCGGCAGGTCTTCGGTCGAGAGCCAGAAGTCGACGGCGTGCGTCGCGACCTCCTTCAGCGTGAACATCGGAGCGAGTTTGGTCTCGATCGGCTTCTCGCCCTTGTACATCTCGGCCTGGGACTTGCCCACCATCTGGATGTTGCCCATCGGGAACTCCAAGTCGTCGCTGCCGAAGTAGAAGTCGTTGAGCCCGAGGGTCTTCTGGAACCGTGTGGGGTTCGGCTCCTTCGAAAGTGCCAGGACGGCCTGGCTGTAGTGGAACATGTAGTTGCGGCCGACCTGGTCCGAACCGTTGGCCAGGCCGTTCGGATGCCGCTCGTTGGCCGAGGCGAGGAGCAGCTTCGCCGAGTTCGCGGCGCCCGCCGAAACCACGACGACGTCGCCCGAGTACGTCTCCTGCGACCCATCGCGTTCGAGGACGACCTCGGAGATGCTGCCGCCCGAGGGATCGGTGTTCAGCTTGACGACGTGGGCGCCCGTGAGCAGCGTCACGTTGGGATGCTCGAGCGCCGGCCGCACGCCGAGCACCTCGGCGTCGGACTTCGCATGGAGCGGGCAGGGGAACCCGTCGCAGGCCATGCAGCGCACGCAGACGCTGTAGGCGGGCTTCGACTCGTCGCGCAGCACACCGCACGGCGCGTGGAACGGATGGTGGCCCGAGGCCGCGAGGTCGTCGGCCAGCTGCTGGATCCGAGGCTCGTGGGGGAGCGCGGGGAACGGGTAGTCGGCACTCGCCGGCGGGTCCGTCGGGTCCTCGCCTCGCGCACCCCGAACCTGGTACAGCTGCTCGGCCTGCGTGTAGTACGGCTCCAGGTCCGCGTACGAGATCGGCCAGGCCGGCGAGATCCCATCGTGATGCTTCAGCTCGCCGAAGTCCTTCTCCCGCAGGCGGTACAGCGCCGCCCCGTACAGCTTGGTCGCCCCGCCGACGAAGTAGTGCACCTGCGGCTGGAACGCCTTGCCCTTCGCGTCGTACCAGGTGTCCTCCGAGATATACCGTCCGTCGACGAAGACGTCGGCGGTGCTCCAGTTCTCCGGTTCGCGCGGGAGCCAGTCGCCGCGCTCGAGCAGGAGGACCTTCTTGCCAGACGGCGCGAGGTGCCGCGCGAGGGTGCCACCGCCGGCGCCGGTCCCGATGATGATCACGTCGTAATCGCTCATGCACGCTCCTCCGGTGGCTCGGGGGTGGTCATCAGAGCTCTGCGATGCGTTCGGACAGGATGATGCGTCCGGCCGCCTCGATCAGGGCCAGGTGCGAGAAGGCCTGGGGAACGTTCCCCAGATGCCGTCCGGTCTCGACGTCGTACTCCTCCGCGAACAACCCGAGCGGGGACGCGATCCGGAGCAGGCGCTCCATGAGGTCCCGAGCACGCTGCTCCTCGCCGACGATCGCGAGCCCCGACACCAGCCAGAACGAGCAGATCAGGAACGTGCCCTCCTTGCCGGACATCCCGTCGTCGGTCTCGTCGGTCTTGTAGCGGAGGACGTAGCCGTTCTCGGTCAGCTCGTCCGCGATCGCGAGGACCGACGCGTGCATCCGCTCGTCGGTCCCGGGGAGGAACCCCACGATCGGGGCGAGGAGCGTCGACGCGTCGAGCGCGTCGGTGTCGTAGTGCTGGCGGAGCACACCTCGGTCGCTCACGCCGTGGTCCAGGATGTCCTGGTGGATCTCCTCGGCCACGGCGCCCCACTTCTGGGCGAGCTGGGGATCGCCCCGGATCTGCGCCAACTTGGCCGCCCGGTCCAGGGCCACCCAGCACATGAGCTTGGAGGAGACGTACTGTTGGGGTGCGCCCCGCGCCTCCCAGATGCCCTGGTCGGGCTCGCGCCACACGCGTGTCGCGCATTCGGCCTGGCTCTCGACAACCGGCCACAGGCGCCGGGGGAGGCGCTGGCTCCGACGCGTGTGCATCAGGATCGAGTCCAACGCGGCGCCGTACACGTCGTTCTGTCGCTGGTCGAACGCGCCGTTGCCGATCCGCACCGGCCGGGCGCCCGCGTACCCGGAGAGGTCGTCGAGGGTCTGCTCGGTCAGGTCCCGGCGACCGTCGATCCCGTACATGATCTGCATCCCGCCGTCGTCGTTGGGCTCGAGGTCGGCGACGAATTGCATGAACTCGTCGGCCTCCCAGTCCAGGTTGAGCCAGTGGAGCGCCTGGAGGGTGAACGTCGCATCGCGCATCCAGGTGAACCGGTAGTCCCAGTTCCGTTCGCCACCCGGGGTCTCGGGCAGCGAGGTCGTGAGCGCCGCCACGGTCGCGCCGGTCGGCATGTAGGTGAGCCCCTTGATCACGAGCGCCGACCGCTGGATCGGGTCGCGCCAGCGATGGTCCGGGATCCGGGCTCTCTGGAGCCACGCGCGCCAGAACCGGACGGTGGCGTCGATACGCGCCTCCGCCTCGTCGACGTCGGCCGGGCCGGCGAGGTCGTGCCCCCAGGACAGCGAGCAGTAGGCGCGCTCGCCCGCGTTCAGGACGTGACGGGCGCGGACGCGTTCGCCCTCGACGCCCATCGACAAGTCGGTCTGGAGCCTGATCGTGACGTCCCCCCCGGACGCGTCCGAGGTGTGGAGGTCGTCGTGGTCGATCGTCCAGCTCGCGTCGACCCTGCCGTAGTCGAAGATCGGCTCGCAGACCAGCTCGATCTCCACCTGCCCATCCATGCACTCGACGGTGCGGACCAGCGTGTGGTCGGCGTCGTCGTCGGCAGGTGGGCGTGTGTGAGGCGTGATCACGTCCTCTCCGACGCGCGAGCCCATCGTGAGCGCGTCCCGCACGACCACCCACCCGGCGGTGGTCTTCCACGTCGTGACGAGGACGTTGGTCCCGGGCTCGTACGCGATCTGCGAGGGGACGTTGATGCCGTACGGACCGAACCGGAACGCCCCCGCCTGCCGGTCCAGGAGGCTGCCGAAGATGCTCGGCGAGTCGAACCGGGGGACGCACAACCAATCGACCGCGCCGTCCGGCGCGATCAGCGCGCCGGTGTGACAGTCGGACAGGAACGCGTAGTCGGCGATCGGCGGGAACGGCGACGGCATCGCCGCGCTCTGAGGGCTGGGTGCGTTGGCGTCAGCCGGACTCACGCGCTCACCCACGGTTCGTGCCATCTGCCAAAGCCCTCGACGAGCCCGTCGGCTTCCTTCGGCCCCCACGAGCCCTGCGCGTATGGGTGGGTGGGCGGCGGCGCATCCAACAGCGGCTGGAATACGCGCCAGGTTTCCTCCACCCCATCCTGCCGGGTGAACCGTGTGCTGTCGCCCCGCATCGCCGCGTCGAGCAGCACCTCGTACGGGGTCGGACCTTCCCCGCCCTCCTGGGCGAACTCCATGTCCAGGTTGACCGGCGCGGAGCCCACCATGTCGGCCCGGTGCGCCTCGACGGTCAGCCGGATGCCGGTCGTCGGGTCCAGCCGGACAACGAGCTGATTCTCTTCGGGCCGGCGATCCAGGATGCCGAACCCGAGCTTCGGGGGATGCTTGAACACCAGGCGCAGCTCGGTCTGGGTGATCGGGAGGCGCTTGCCGGTTCGGATGAAGAAGGGGACGCCAGCCCAGCGCCAGCTCTCGATGTCCAGACGGAGGGCCGCGAACGTCTCGGTCGTCGAGTCCTTCGCCACTCCGTCGATCGTCCGATACCCCTCGTATTGTCCGCGTACGTAGTTCGCGGGGTCGGCCTCCGCGACGGAGCGGAAGAGGTTGACCTGGGCGTCCTTGATCGTGGAGGAATCTCCGCGCGACGGCGCCTCCATCGCGGACGCCGCGACCACCTGCATGAGGTGGTTCACCACGACGTCGCGCAGCGCGCCGACGGGATCGTAGAAGTGGCCGCGGTCCTCGACCCCGAAGTCCTCCGCCATCGTGATCTGCACGCTGGACAGGAAGTTGCGGCTCCAGACCGGTTCGAGCATCGCGTTGGCGAACCGCAGGTGCAGGATCTCGACCAGGCCCATCTTCCCCAGGTAATGGTCGATCCGGTAGAGCTGCGATTCGTCGATGTACTGATGGATCTCCTCGGCGAGCGCGGTCGCGGACTCACGATCGTGGCCGAACGGCTTCTCGACGACGACCCGGGCACCATCGGTCAGGCCCGCCTCGCGGAGCCCCTTGATCACCGTGCCGAAGAGGAACGGCGGGATCTCCAGGTAGAAGACCGGCGTCCGGGCCTCGGAGATGCTGTCGGCGACGTGTTTGTACGTCTCGGCGTCGCCGAAGTCGCCGGCGACGTAGGAGAAGCGCGAGGCGAGGCGGTCGAAGATCGCCTCGTCCAGGGTCTCGCCCGTCCCCATGATCGACGTCCGGGCACGTTCCTTCAGATCGTCGACGGACCAGTCGTCCACCGCGACGCCCACGATCGGGCAGTCGAGCAGACCGCGACGCTCCAACCGGTACAGCGAGCGGAACGTCATCACCTTGGCCAGGTCGCCGGTGATACCGAACACGACGAGCACGTCCGCGGGTCTGGTTACGTCCTTCGCTCCGGCGGTTCCTGCCATGTCCGGTCCTCCTCGGTCGGTCGTTCGTGAGCACGGCGAGCGAGCCGAGGGGCCCGCAGGCTCCGATCTCGTCTATCGAACATCCATGCAGACGGCGGTCCATCACCCCGACGGCATGAAATGGCTGTGCCTGGCTGGGCACCTTCCCCCGGCCCGGGTCCCGCGGCGTTCATCCCGTTCGGGCGATGCCGCGCACGTTCTCGCGAGATTCGATATGACTCCACCTAGGCTCGTGCGCTCCGGTCGATCCTCCAAGGGATCGGACGCTCGAGCGACCCGGGAGGGGGAGTCATCGATGCCCGATCGGCCTCGCATCGTCGTACTGGGAGGTGGGTTCGGCGGTGTCGGAGCGATCAGGAAGCTCAAGGACGTCGACGCCGACGTCCTGCTCGTGGACAAGCACGACTACCACACGTTCCAACCGCTGCTCTACCAGGTCGCGACCGACCTGCTCGAGCCGCCCACCGTCGGTCACCCGCTCCGCGACCTGTTCCACGATCACTCGAACGTCAAGGTGAAGCAGGCCACGGTGACCGGGATCGATCTCGACGAGCGAACGGTGTCGTTCGCCGAGATGAGGCCCGTCTCCTACGACCACCTCGTGCTCGGGCTCGGGGCGACGGTCAACTTCTTCGGGGTCGCCGGCGCCCCCAAGTACGCCTTCCCGATGTACACGCTGCCCGACGCCGTACGCCTGAAAGAGCACGTGCTCGAGCGCTGGACGGCGGCCGATCGCGACCCGGACCTGCTCGAGGACGGGGCGCTCAACGTCGTCATCGTCGGCGCCGGCCCGACCGGGGTGGAGAGCGCCGGCGCGCTCGCCGAGCTGTACCGGCAGAACCTCGCGAAGGACTACCCCGACATACCCCAGGATCAGGCACGGATCGTCGTGGTCGAGGCCGGAGACGCCGTCCTATCGATGTTCAAGAAGGGGTTGCAGACGTACGCCGCGAAGGCGCTCGAGAAGCGCACGGTCGAGATCATGCTCGGCGAGGTGGTCGAGAGCATCGAGCCGACAAGGATCCGGTTGAAGTCCGGCACCGTGCTGAACGCCCACACGCTGATCTGGGGGGCCGGGCTGCAGGCCAACCCGCTCGTGTCCGGCCTTGGCCTCGAGCTGCAGCGCGGCAACCGCATCGCGGTCGGACCCGACCTCACGATCCCCGGTCACCCCGAGGTGTTCGGGGTGGGCGACATCGCGTGGATCACCGATACCAAGACCAACCATGTGCTCCCGCAGCTGGGCTCGGTGGCGCTGCAGGCCGGCGAGCACGCCGGGACGACGATCTCGAGGATCCTGAAGAAGAAGAAGGTCGAGCCGTTCGAGTACGAGGACAAGGGCACGATGGCGACGATCGGTCGCAAGGCCGCCGTGGTGCAGTTCCGCCGGGGCAGGTCGCTCACGGGGACCACGGCCTGGCTCGCATGGGGCACCGTCCACCTCGCGCTCCTGTCGACGGGCGAGGATCGGGCGAAGGCCGTGGTCGACTGGACCTGGGCGGGGTTCACGCACGAGCGTTCCGGCCGGATCCAGGTGGATGCGTCGGAGCGTTAGCACGGACGCGGTCGAGCGCCGCCTCTGGAAGGACCACCCTCGCGCCCGCCGAACCGTGGCCGCGGCGGTCGGGCTCTCGGCGGCGGCCGCCGTCTGCTGGATCGTGTTCGCGCTGCTCCTGTCCGTCGCGATCTCTCGCGTCTTCGTCGACGGCGGAACCCTCGCGTCGGTCGATGCCCTGCTGCTCGCGATGCTCGCGCTTGCGGTCGTCCGCGGGGCGCTGCTGTGGTCGAGCGACGTCGTGGGCCAGCGCGCGGCCGGCGGCATCGAGACCGACCTGCGCGAACGGCTCGCGGCGGCGCTGGTCGCCCTCGGCCCCACGGTGGTCCGAGGGGAGCGGATCGGCGACCTCGTCTACACGGCCGGGGAAGGGGTCGATGCCCTCGACCCGTACGTCACGCGCTACGTCCCCGCGCGCGTCCTCGCCGTCCTGGTTCCGGTCCTGGTGGCGATCGTCGTCGCGGTGCTCGACCCGTGGTCCGTGCTGATCCTGCTGATCGCTGGCCCGATGCTCATGCTGCTGCTCGGCCTGATCGGACGCCGAGTCCGCGACCTCGCCGAACGCCGCGAGCGCGAGCTGGCGTGGATGAACGCCCACTTCCTCGACGTCCTTCGGGGGCTCCCGACGCTGAAGATGTTCGGGCGCAGCGCCGAACAGGCCGAGACGATCCGCGCCGTGAGCCGCCGGCAGGGTTCGAGCACGATGGACGTCCTGCGCACCGCGTTCCAGACGACGCTCGTGCTGGAGTGGGGCGCGACCGCCGCCACCGCGCTGGTCGCGATCGAGACCAGCGTCCGGCTGATGGCCGGCGGGTTGACGTTCGAGCGGGCGCTCGCGGTGCTGCTGCTCACCCCCGAGTTCTTCCTGCCGCTTCGCCGCCTGTCGGCCGAGTACCACGTCGGGCGTTCGGCCGCCGCGGCCGCCGAGCGCGTCTACGCCGTCCTCGACACGCCGGCGAGGATCCACGTCCCGGCGCCGGGCGCCGCCCGCCCGTTGCCGGCCCGGTTGGACGTCCGGTTCGACGACGTCGTCGTGACGTACGACGACGGTTCGAGGACGGCCCTCGCCGGGTGCTCGCTCCAGATCCCGCAGGGCCGGACGGTCGCGCTCGTCGGCCCGACGGGCGCCGGGAAGACGACGGTGGCGAACGTTCTCCTGCGGTTCGTCGACCCCGAACACGGGCGCGTGACGGTGGGCGGCGTGGCCCTGTCGGAGCTCGATCCGGCGCACTGGCGCACCCGGGTGGCGTGGGTCCCCCAGCAGGCGTCGCTGTTCCACGGCACCGTGGCCGACAACCTCCGACTGGCCCGGCCTGACGCCTCGGACGACGACCTGGTCGCCGCCGCGACCGCCGCGAACGCGCACGGGTTCGTGACGGACCTGCCCGACGGGTACGCGACCCCGGTCGGCGAAGGTGGCGCCCGGCTGAGCGGCGGCGAGCGCCAGCGCCTCGCCCTCGCGCGAGCCTTCCTCAAGGACGCGCCGTTCGTGATCCTGGACGAGCCGACGTCCCACCTGGATCGCGAGAGCGAGACGCTCGTGCTCGAGGCGGCGTCCCGCCTGATGCGGGCCCGGACCGTGCTCGTGATCGCGCACCGGCCCGAGCCGGTGGCGGGCGCCGACATGGTCGTCACCCTCCGCGCGGGGCGGGTCGTGCGGGACGAGCCTCCCGACGCGCCGAACGGCCGGGTCGCCCCGATCGTGTCGGGGGGACGAGCGTGACGCCGACCCCGCTCCGGCGGCTGCTGAGGCTCGCGGCGCCCGTCCGCGGGTGGCTGCTGCTGGCCCTGCTCGCGAGCTTCGGCGCGCTCGCGGCCAACATCGCGCTGATGACCGCCGCGCCGTACCTGATCTCGAGGGCCACGCTCGTCACGGGGTTCGCGGCGCTCTCGGTGGCGGTGACGGCGGTCCGCGCGTTCGCGATCGCTCGCGTGGGGCTGCGCTACTCGGAGCGGTACGTCGTCCACGTCGCCGCCCTCCGGATCCTCACCGAGATCCGCGTGTGGCTGTTCCGCGCGATCGAGCCGCTCGCGCCCGGCGGCCTCGGCGGGTTCCGCAGCGGCGACCTGCTCGCGCGGACGGTCGCCGACGTCGACACGCTCGACGCGTTCTTCGTCCGCGGTCTCGTGCCGCCGGTGGCGGCGGCCCTCGCGGTGGCGTTCGCGTGCGCGATCCTCGCGGCGTTCGAACCCGCGCTGGCGCTGGTCCTCCTCGCGTTCCTCGCGATCGGTGGGCTCGCGGTCCCGCTGGCGACACGGCGCCGCGCCCGTCGCTCGTCCGAGCGGTCGATCGCGGCCCGCGCGGAACTGCACGCCGGGTTGACGAGCGATCTGTCGGGTCTGGCGGACTTGACGGCGTTCGGGCGTGAGGGGAGGCTGGGCGAGGACCTGACGGGGTGGTCACGGGCGATCGAGGGCGAGCGCCGCGCCCTCGCGTCGATCCGGGGGGCCGCCACGGGGGCCGGCGCGATCCTTGCCGGCGCGGCGGGGCTCGCGGTGCTCGCGCTCGCGATCCCCGGGGTTCGCGACGGGGGGATCGAGGGGGTGTTCCTCGCCTCGCTGCCGCTGGTCGCGTTTTCGGCCTACGAGGCGGTGCAACCGCTCGGTGACGCGTTCCGCGAGATCGAGCTCAGCCGCGCGGCCGCGGTCCGGACGTTCGAGATCGTGGACGCCCCGGCGCCGGTCCCCGAGCCGTCCGACCCGCGTACGCCTCCCACGCATCCGAGCATCGAGCTCCGGCACGTCGGGTTCCGCTACGACGAGCGGTCGCCCGACGTCCTGGACGACGTGAGCCTGACCCTGGCGCCGGGTGAGCGTCTCGGCCTGACCGGTCCGAGCGGCGCGGGGAAGACCACGATCGTCGGTCTCCTCCTGAGGTTCTGGGACGCGTCGTCGGGAGAGGTGCTGCTCGACGGCGTCGACGCCCGGGACTTCCGAACGGACGACGTCCGGGCCGCGATCGGGGTCGTGCCGCAGCAGGTCTACCTGTTCAACGGGACGATCCGCGACAACCTGCTCGTGGCCGATGGGGACGCCGACGACGATAGGATCCTCGACGCGTGCGAGCGCGCCGGGCTGGGCGAGTTCCTCGGGTTGCTGCCGCAGGGGCTCGACACGCTCGTGGGCGACGACGGGATGAAGTTGAGCGGCGGGGAGCGCCAACGCGTCGCGATCGCCCGAGCGTTCCTCAAGGACGCGCCGATCCTGATCCTGGACGAGGCGACGGCCAACCTCGACGCCGAGACCGAGGCCGGGGTCGTCGACCAGATCCGCGCGTTCGCGCGGGACAAGACCCTCGTGGTGATCTCGCACCGCCCGGCCGCCCTCGAGCTCGCGGACCGGGTGATGACCCTGGGTACCGCGAACCGGGGCGCGCGCGAACGCGAGGGTTCTACGCTAGGTCGTCCGCAACGATGAAGGGAGGCACCATCCATGGCGCGAGGCATCCTCTCACGGCTCGCGGACGGCCCTGTCCTCGGCGACGGCGGCTACCTGCTCGAGCTCGAGAAGCGGGGCTACGTCCAGGCGGGTCCGTTCACGCCCGAGGTGGTGATCGAGCACCCGGACGCGCTGGCGCAGCTCCACCGTGAGTTCCTGCGTGCGGGGGCCGAGGTGCTGCAGACGATGACCTTCTACGCGAGCGACGACAAGCTCGCGACGGTCGGCATGGCCGGCAAGGTCGACGAGATCAACCGCACGGCGGTCAAGGTCGCGCGCGAGGTCGCCTCCGAGGGCGACGCGCTCGTCGCCGGGAACCTCTCGCTCACCTGGGCGTACCTTCCCGAGGACGCCTCGAGCGCCGACCACGTCCGCGAGCTCTTCGATCGTCAGCTCCGCGACCAGACCGACGCCGGGCCGCCGGACTTCTGGATCGGCGAGACGTTCTCCTACCTCGGCGAGGCGCTGCTCTTCGTTGAGCGCGCGAAGGCGACCGGCCTGCCGGTCATGGTGACGATGTCGTTCGAGCAGCCGGTGGCGCGTTCCTACGAGGGCGATACGCCCGCCGACTGCGCCCGCAAGCTCAGTGACGCCGGCGCGGACATCGTCGGCGTGAACTGCCTGAACGGTCCGAAGCAGCAGCTGCCGATCGCGCTCGAGATGCGTTCGGCCGTCGGCGGGTTCGTCGCCGCGCAGCC
>DASXTX010000061.1:0-9466 GCA_036505195.1 Actinomycetota bacterium | reverse complement strand
ACGTACACCGGCATGTACCGGGAAGCCACGACGAACGAGGTGAGCGCCGGCGATCGGACGCGATCGCTGCTCACCCGGTACCTCCCGATGCGGCACCGACGATCGATCCGGATCCATCGGTCATGCCCCGCCGGGCCTCGGTGGCCAGGCTCCGCGCACGTTGGACGTCCGCGTCGAGCACCCCCTCTCGCATCAGCGCTCGTCCACCGACGAACACCCAGTCGACGTTGGAGGTGTCCATGCCCCAGACGACCGCGCCGATCGGGTCGTTGATCGGGAAGATGTTCGGGCGGTCGGCCCGCAGCACGAGGACGTCGGCCTGCATCCCCACCTCCAGGGAACCGGTCACGCCGCGCAGCCCCGCGGCGATGGCGCCGTCGCTCGTTGCGAAGCGGATGACGTTGCGAGTGGTCATCAGTTTCGGGACGCCGCCCTTGCCCGCCAGCTTGCGGTCGAACACCGTGGCGTGCTGCATCGAGATCGCCGCCCGCATCTGCGCGAACAGGTCGCCGGGCGCGACGCGCACGTCGTCGACCGCGAGACCCGGCCGCAGGTCGTTGTCGATCAGGTGCTGGATCGGCGGCGATCCGGAGCCGCCCGCCATCTCACTCACCGGCGCGATCGAGATCGCGGCGCCCGAGGACGCGATCGCGTCGACGTCCGTCGCCGCGAGCAGGGAGCCGTGCACGACGGTGACGTCGTCGCCGAGGAATCCGCGTTCGGAAGCGGCAGAGATGGTGTCGTTCGCATTGGCGTGCACGTGGATGCGCAGGCCGAGCTCCCGGGCGGCCGCCCACGCCGCGGCGGCTCCGTTCAAGGCGACCCCCTGGGCGATCACTCCGAACGCGATCGTCGTGGACGGGCCGGCCCGATCCCGCAGGCGGGCGGCCCGCCCTGTCGTCGTCGGCGCCGCGTCGACGAACACGGTGCGAACGCCCGCGTCCGCGTGCGCCTGGAGCGCGGCCTCGGCGAGGTCGTCGGGTCCCGCTGAGGACCAATCGACGACGGTGGTGATGCCGGCCTCGGCCGCCCCGAGCAGCCCGATCAGGGTGGAGGCGTAGACGTCGTCGGCCGTGTAGCCGTTCGGGCCGCCGTCGGCCGGGTCGGCGTGCGCGTCCCGCTCGCCCGCGTTGCGCAACAGGGAGGTCCATGCGTGGCGGTGCGTGTCGACGAAGCCCGGCATGACGATCGTGTCGGTGGCGTCGATCTGCTCCGCGTCCCGCGCCCGCAGGCGGGTGCCGACCTCGGCGATGACCTCGCCGTCGATGAGGACATCGGCCTGCTTGTGATTGGGGGTCCGTGCGCCGAGCGTCAGGACGCTCCCGCCGACGAGCAGGACCTTGGAGGTCATGTGGGGTCCTCGCGCATCGTCCACGCTCCGGCGCGGAGCCGCGGCCGACGACGGGGGTCCACGAGGTCCCTCCCCCGGCCGCTCTCGAACACACGCCTGATCCGAGCGCCCCTCACACCGTTCAGGGACACTACACAGGTTGCCTCGGAAGCGCTACCGGCACCCCCCGGCAGGCAGAGATGCAGCCGCCGACGGTGTATGCATATCATTCAGCCTTAACACCTCACCGTGTATGCGGACGGAACGGAGGGCAGGGTCCATGGACGAGTTCCCGGTCGCGACCACCCCCTCGCCGGGCCTCCACGGGGTGGATT
Source organism: Actinomycetota bacterium (assembly GCA_036505195.1). Taxonomy (GTDB): domain Bacteria; phylum Actinomycetota; class UBA4738; order UBA4738; family HRBIN12; genus DASSJM01. The sequence goes on along the minus strand of DASXTX010000061.1, from coordinate 7,801 downwards.
GGGAGAACCGCGTGGACTTCGCACGGCTGCGCGACTACCGCCTGTCTCGGGTCAGGGAACAGCTCGACGCCTCGGACCTGGGCGCGGTCCTGCTGTTCGAGACCAGCAACATCCGGTACGCCACGAGCACCCACATCGGGTACTGGGCGTTCAACAAGGGTGAGCGGTACGCGCTGATCACCCGGACCGGGCCGCCGCGCATCTGGGACTTCGGGTCCGCGGCGAAGGCGCACCGGCTGCAGCTCCCGCAGTGGTACGACGAGACGAACTCGGTCGGCGGCAACACCGGCCTCCAGGGCGCGATCTCCCCGGCCGTCGGGCTCCAGCGGCGTGCCGCCGAAGAGCTCCGTTCGGTGCTCAAGCAGGACGGGGTGGCCGACATGCCGCTCGGCGTTGACCTCGCCGAGACCTCGGTGTTCCTCGAGCTCCAGGGCGCGGGGCTCGACATCCGCGACGGGCAGCAGGTGATGATGCTCGCCCGCGAGATCAAGAGCCGGGACGAGATCACGCTGCTCACCCAGGCCTGCGCGATGGTCGACGGCGTGTACCAGGACATCTTCGAGTTCCTCAAGCCGGGCGTCCGCGAGAGCGAGGTCGTGGCGCTCGCCCACAAGCGGCTGTTCGAGATGGGCTCCGAGTTCGTCGAGGCGATCAACTCGATCGCGGGGGAGCGGTGCAGCCCGCACCCGCACGTCTTCTCCGACCGGTTGATCCGCCCGGGCGACCAGGCGTACTTCGACATCATCCACGTGAACAACGGCTACCGGACCTGCTACTACCGCACCTTCGTCGTCGGACGCGCCACGCAGGCGCAGCGCGACGCGTTCTCACGGTCGCGCGAATGGATGGACGCCGCGATCGACCTCGTCAAGCCGGGCAACACCACCGACCAGCTCGCAGCGGTCTGGCCCAAGGCGGAGGAGTTCGGGTTCCAGGACGAGTTCGACGCGTTCGGCCTGCAGTTCGGCCACGGCGTCGGCGTCGGCCTGCACGAACGACCGATCATCAGCCGCCTGAACTCGTTCGACGAGCCGATCGAGCTCAAGGAGGGCATGCTCTTCGCGCTCGAGACCTACTGTCCTGCCACGGACGGACGATCGGCCGCGCGGATCGAGGAGGAGGTCGTCGTGACGGCCGAGGGGCCCAAGATCATCACGCTCTTCCCGTGCGAGGAGCTGATGGTCGCAAACGAGTACTGATCCGGAAGGGCGCGAGTGAGCACGACCACGGAACCGGTCGCCGACGAGCAGGTTCGCCTCGGGATGTATCGGATGATGCAGGAGGCGCGTCTGTTCGAGAAGCGGGCGCAGGACCTGTTCCTCGAGGGGCTCATCAAGGGAACGTCGCATCTTGCGCTCGGGCAGGAGGCGGTCGCCGCGGGGTTCGCGGCGGCGCTGCGGCCGGAGGACCTCGTCTATTGCACGTATCGCGGCCACGTCCACACGCTCCTTCGCGGCGCGCCGATGGGCGCGCTGATGGCGGAGCTGATGGGCCGGGCGAACGGGATCTGCGGCGGCAAGGGCGGCTCGATGCACCTCACCGACGTGTCGCACGGTGCGATGGGCTCGTACGCGATCGTCGGTGCGCACATGCCGATCGCCGCCGGCGCGGCGTGGGCGGCCCAGGAGCGTGAGACCGGTCAGGTCGTCGTGTGCTTCTTCGGGGACGGGACGACCAACATCGGCGCGTTCCACGAGGCGTTGAACCTGGCCGTCGTCTGGCAGCTGCCGGTCGTCTACGTCTGCGAGAACAACCTGTACATGGAGTACACACCGATCGGGGCCGTGACGGCGGTCGCCAACCCGGCCGCCGACCGGGCGAGCGCCTACGGGCTGGAACCCGTCGTCGTCGACGGGAACGACGTCGACGAGGTGTTCGAGACCGCGACGCGTCTGGTCGACCGGGCGCGCCGGGGCGGGGGCCCCGCCCTGGTAGAGGCGAAGACCTACCGGCACGGCGGGCATTCGCGCGCCGACCCCGGAAAGTACCGGCCCGACGACGAGGTCAAGGAGTGGCTGGCCCGCGACCCGATCGCGACCTATCGCGACCGGCTGCTCGCGTCCGGCGTCGATCCCGAGGTCCTCGACCGCGTCGAACGCGAGGCGCTCGAGCTGGTCGACCGCGCGACCGAGGAGGCCAAGGCGGGGCCGTACCCCGAACCCGAGGCGCTCGGCACCGAGCTGTGGGCCGACGGGGGGTCCGTGTGGCGGAGCTGACCTATCGGGAGGCGGTCAGCCGGGCGATCGCGCAGGAGATGGAGCACGACCCGAGCGTGTACTTCATCGGGGAGGACGTCGCGGCGGCCGGCGGTGTCTTCAAGACGACCGAGGGCCTGCTCGAACGGTTCGGCCCGAAACGTGTCCGCGACACGCCGATCTCGGAGCAGGCGATCATCGGCGCGATCATGGGCGCGGCGATGAACGGGCTCCGCCCGGTGGCCGAGCTGATGTTCAGCGACTTCTTCGCCGTGTGCTGGGACCTGATCGCGAACCAGATCGCCAAGACCCGGTACATGACGAACGGACAGGTGGCGCTGCCGCTCGTGATCCGCACCGCGAACGGGGGCGGCGTCCGGTTCGGCGCGCAGCATTCGCAGAGCGTCGAGGGGTGGGCGATGGCGATCCCCGGGCTGAAGGTCGTCGTGCCGTCGAACCCTGTCGACATGATCGGACTGTTCGCGGCCGCCGTCCGAGATCCCGATCCCGTGATCGTCGTGGAGCCGAAGGTGCTCTACGCGAGCAAGGGCGAGGTCCCCGACGGCGAGGTCGTCGACCGGCTCGGTTCGGCGCGGGTGCTTCGACAGGGGTCCGACGTGACGATCGCGACGCTCGGCGCGATGGTCCCGAGGTCGGAGGAGGCGGCCGAGGCGCTCGCGGGCGACGGCATCGACGCCGAGATCATCGACGTGCGCTCGCTGGTCCCGCTCGACGCGACCACGATCTTGGAATCGGTCGGCAAGACCGGGCGGTTCGTGACCGTCGAAGAAAGCCCCCGGCTGTGCGGCTGGGGCGCCGAGGTGGCCTCGATCGTGGCGGAGGACCGCTTCTTCGAGCTCGACGGCCCGATCGTGCGGATCACGACCCCCCACATCCCGTTACCCGCCGCGGACGCGCTGGAGGACCTCGCGATCCCATCGGCGGCCGCGATCGCCGAGCGGGTCAGCGCCACGATGGACTGAGGCGGCGTTCGTTTCGTGGAGGCGGCGAGAGAGGAGGGGCAGGCGTGAGCCCGAGGCATCTGGTTCACAGGGAGGGAGACGCGGCATGGGGCGTCCCCGCGGCGCTCGAGGGTCACGTCGAGGGGTTCCGCCGGTGGACGGTGGTGGACGAGGCGGCGGGGGCGGTCTCCACGGGGTTCGGGGTCGGCGAGATGGATCCTGGCGGTCGCCTCGATTGGCACGTCCACTCGTACGAGGAGAGCCTCTACGTCCTGGACGGGGAGGTCGTGCTGTCCACGACGGAGGTCGCGGTCTTGCTCCGGCCGGGCGACTACGCGCTGGTCCCGCTCGGCCAGGCCCACGCGCTCTCGAACCGTTCCTCGGCTCTCGCGCGGTGGGCCGCGATGTCGGCGCCGCAGCCGCGCCCCGGCCACGGGGGTGACACCTATTTCGTGCCGGCCCTGCCGGATCGCGATCCCGTTCCCGTCGACGTCCGCGATCCGCGGACGAGGGCGTTCGGGCACATCGAGGCCGAGAACATGGACGCGGCGAAGCAGACCCAGGACATGCTCGCCGTGTCCGCCAGCATGCGGACGGCGCTGCTCGTCTACAGCGGCGTCACGGTGAAGATGATGGTGGACTCCGACCTTGGCGCGCAGCTGTCGACGATGTTCATGGTGCAGAACGATGAGGGGGGCGGCGCCGGGCCGCACGACCATCCGTTCGAGGAGACCTACATGATCCTCGAGGGCGCGGTGGACGCGACGTTCGACGGCCAGGCGTACCGGCTCGAGACCGGCGACGTCGCGTGGGCGGGGGCCGGATGCGTCCACGCGTTCAACAACAAAGGTCCCGGCGTCGTTCGGTGGCTCGAGACGCAGGCGCCCGCGCCGCCGCCCCGGCACTCATACCGGTTCGCGCGCGACTGGGAGTACCTGGAAGGCGCGATCGATTCAGCATCGAGGGAGGTTCGATGACGGACGGTGCGGTGGTGGTGGTCGGCGGGACGTCCGGTCTGGGCAAGGAGGTGGCGCGCCACTACGTCCAAGCGGACCGCCAGGTGGTGATCACCGGGCGTGACCCGAGTCGAGGGAGCACGGTCGCCACGGAGCTCGGCGGCAAGACCTCGGAGCTCGCGTTCGACCTGTCGAGGCCGAAGGAGATCGCGCCCGCGCTCGAAGGGGTCGGCGACGTGAGCCGGCTGATCCTGGCCGGGGTCCATCGGGACCTGAACACGATGCGTGAGTACGACGTCGACGAGGCCGTCGCCCTCGTGACCCTGAAGCTCGTTGGCTACACCGAAGTCGTGCACGCGCTCCTCGACCGCCTTCAGGACGACTCGTCGATCCTGATCTTCGGCGGTCTCGCCAAAGAGCGTCCGTATCCCGGATCCATGACCGTGACGACGATCAATCACGGGGTGGACGGGCTCGTTCGCTCGCTCACGGCCGAGCTCAAGCCGATCCGCGTGAACGCGCTCCACGCCGGGATCGTCGAGGACTCACCGTTCTGGGCGGGCAAGACCGAGGCCCTCGACGCCCACCGGGCCAGGACGACGACCGGACGACTGGTCCAGATGCAGGACGTCGTGGACGTCGCGGTCCTCATGCTCGAGAACCGATCGATCGCCGGCGCCGAGTTCCGGGTCGACGCCGGCTGGTCGCTCCCGTACTGACGCCATGAGCGCATCGGATACCGCCTCGACGGTCGCCGTCCTCGGTACCGGGCGGATGGGGGGCGCCATGGTCGGGACGCTCCGCCGGGCCGGCTTCGACGTCATCGTCTGGAACCGCGACCGTGGGAAGTGTCATGCGGTCGCCCGAACCTCGGGTGCCGAGGTCGCCGACAGCGCGAGCGAGGCGGTCGAGGCGGGGGACATCGCGATCACGAGCCTCGCCGACGACGCGGCCGTCCGGACCGTGTACGGGGATGCGCGGGCGGGGTTCCACGACGGCCAGGTCGTCCTGGAGATGAGCACGATCGCGCCAGAGACCGTTCGTGCGATCGAACCGTCGGTGCGCGCCCGCGGAGCGACGCTGCTCGACGCCCCCGTCTCCGGGAGCGTGCCGGTGGTCGAGCGCGGCGAGCTGCTGATCATGGCCGGCGGCGACGCCGAGGCGCTCGACCGCGCACGACCTGTGCTCGAGGCGATGTCGTCGAAGATCGTCCACGTGGGGGAGCTCGGCACGGGAGCTACGATGAAGCTCGCGGTCAACGCCCTCGTGCACGGGCTCAACGCGGCGCTCTCGGAGTCGCTCGTGCTCGCCGAACGCTCGGGCGTCGACCGGACGGCTGCCTACGAGGTCTTCGCGTCGGGCGCCGCCGCCGCGCCCTTCGTGCTCTACAAGCGGGCGGCGTTCGAGCGACCGGACGAGACGCCGGTCGCGTTCAGGCTGGATCTCGTCGGCAAGGATCTCGATCTGATCCTCGAGCTCGCCCGGGCGGTGGGTGCGCCGATGCCACAGGCGGAGACGAACCGCGACGTGGTACGGGCCGCCCTCGCGACCGGGCTGGCCGCCCATGACATCAGCGCCGTGGCCGAGTACCTGCGGGACGTCGAGCCGACGCCCTGACGCGACGTCGGGCCGGGTCGAGACGATCGGGGGCCGCCGATGGATGGAACAGCGGGACCACGGGCTGCCAGCCCGTCCGCAGCACCTCGACGAGCGACGGCGGCGTGATGAGGGTGGTCGTCCCGCTCCGTGCGGGTCGCACGTCGCGTTCCACGTAACCCGCCGTCGACCATCGCAGCAGCTCGCTGCCGATCACGAGGAGCGGTACCCGGGCGCGGAGGACGAACGCGCCGTCCGGGAGATCCGCCAGGTCGGCCTCGTGGAGGCGGTGGCCGCGCGTGTGTGGTTCGACCCGCTCGCCGTGGAGCCGCGCGTCGATCGCATCGGCGCCGACCTCGCCGGGGTGCAGCGACCGCCAGATCTCGCCGAAGCGGACGTAGTCCTCGCGGCGGCAGAGCGCGCACGGGCGGTGGCCGGCCGCGAACGCCGTCGCCTCGTCGAGGAAGAACAGCTCGGTGAACCGGCCGGGTTGCAGGAGCGGCTCGCGGTGCCAGCCGCGGAACCGGAGCCGGCACGCGATCCAGCGCCTGCCGGCATAAGTCCGGCGGACGCGACCACGATCGTCGTGCAGACATCCACGGTTGCCGTAGACGAGCCCGCGGCCGGGTTCGGCGACCAGGTCGCCGAGCGGCGTGACGCGGTTCTGACGCGGCATCGCCGGACGATCAGGGCCACAGGCGACGGGCGCGTTCGGCGAGGTCCCGGCGCAGGGCGCCCTCGTCCGCCCCGAGCAGCGTCCCGTCCCGCACGACCGGCTCGCCGTCGACGAACACGTGCCGCGCCCGTCGGTCCGGACCGAGGACGAGTCCGGCGAGCGGATCGGGGAGGTCGCCGAGGTCGTCGCCCGGCCAGACCACGAGGTCGGCCCGGAGCCCGGGCTCGAGCCTGCCCAGGTCGTCCCGGCCGAGGCATCGCGCCCCGCCCTCGGTCGCCAGTCGCAGGGCGTCGTGCGGCAGGAAGGCGTCTGCGCGGCCGGCGCGCTGCCGGGCCGTGTAGAGGGCCTGGCGGAGCTCGGGCTGCAGCCCGCCCACCTCGTTGGATGCCACCCCGTCGACGCCGAGGCCGACCGGCGCCCCGGCGCCCTCGAGATCGACGACCCGGCACATCCCCGCGCCGAGCCGCGCGTTGCTCGACGGACAGTGCGCGACCCCGGTGCCCGCGGTCCCGAGCCGCGTCACCTCGGCGTCGTCGAAGTGGATCCCGTGCGCCACCCAGACGTCGCCGCCGATCCATCCGAGCTCGTCGAGCAGGTCCACGGGTCGCCGGCCGAAGCGTTCGAGCACGTCGCGTTCCTCGTCTTCCGTCTCGGCGAGGTGGGTGTGCAACCGGAGCCCGTGGCGGCGAGCGAGCTCGGCCGACGCGCGCATGAGCTCCGGCGTCACGCTGAACGGGCTGCACGGCGCGACGGTCACGACGACGCGCTCGCCGTCGTGGTGGCGGGCGATCACCGACTCGGTCGACGCGAGGATCGCGTCGAGTTCCTCGACGACGTGGTCGGGGGGAAGGCCGCCCCGCGACTCGCCCAGATCCATCGAGCCACGTGCGAGGTGCACGCGGATCCCCACGGTCCTCGCGGCATCGACGATCGCGTCGAAGACGGTGTCGTCGCCGCGCGGGACCAGGTAGTGGTGGTCGGCCGCGGTCGTGCACCCGGTGAGCGCGAGCTCGGCGAGCCCCACCAGCGCCGCCGCCCACACGTCCTCGACGTCGAGACGCCCCCAGACGGGGTAAAGCTCGACGAGCCAGCCGAACAGGTCGCACCCCACGCACCGGCCGCGCGTCATCCATTGGTACAGGTGGTGGTGCGTGTTGACGAGCCCAGCGGTGATCAGGTCGCCGTCGCACCGGATCACCTCGTCGCCGGGCTCCACGGCCACCGACCCGACCGACTCGATCCGACCGTCGCGGACGGCAACGTCGCCCGGCCACCGCGCCCCCCGGAAGACCGTCCTCACGGCGGTGAGCGTAGACGTTCCGGCCCGTGCCACGATGCGATCGTGCACGGGGCCGACGTCCTGATCCGAGGCCGGCGCGTCGTGACGCCGGACGGCGTTCGAGAGGCGTGCGTCCA
>DASXTX010000060.1:0-25072 GCA_036505195.1 Actinomycetota bacterium | reverse complement strand
CCGGGTGCTCGGCGCGAAGCTCGTCGCGACGGCCGGCGGGGGAGTCGCGCTCACCCTCGCGGCGACGGTCGTGTCGGTCGCGATCGGCGTGCCGTTGTTGATCGCGAAGGGCGTCGAGATCACGTGGTCGGTGCCCGCGATGGCCGAGGTCGTGGGTCGCCTCGTCGGGGCGACGGTCCTGTGGACCGCGATCGGGGTCGGGGTCGGGCTCGCGGTCAAGCATCAGGTGGCGGCCATAGCCGGGACGCTGGTCTGGCTCCTGGCCGCCGAGGGCATCCTGTCGGGCCTGGTGCCGGACGTCGCGAAGTACTTCCCGGGCGCGGCTGGCTTCGCGATCGTCGGCATCAACCCGGCCGAGCTGTTGACCCCGGCTCTTGGCGCGTTGCTCCTGGGCGCGTACGCGGTGGTGGCGGTCGCAGCCGGCGGCGTCCTGATGCAGCGCCGGGACATCACGTAGGCGGACGGGCTGGTCGCCAGCGTCGGCGGCATCCGTCCCAGCCAATCCTCTGTCAACGCTCTGTGCCAAGAGCCGCGCGCAGCGACGTTTCCCCACGGTTGCGGTATGAACGAGTGATGAGGGAGCGTCCGGTTCGCGCCGCCGCCGCGGCCGTCGTGGCGGTGTTGAGTCTGACGGCGGCCGCCTGTGAGCGCACCCCGGTTGCCGAACGGCAACCCCCACCCGTCGCATCGGCACCAGGGTCGGCCCAAAACAGCGCCAGCGACGCGCTGCTGTCCATCACGCCGAGGCAAGGCGGGAAGAGGGTCGAGCCGGGGGCCGGGATCTCCGTGACCGTTTCGGGCGGCACGATCACCGGCGTGACCGCGATGGCCTCGGGTGATCCGGTCGAGGGCCGATTGAGGGCCGGCGGTACCAGGTGGCACAGCACGTGGGCACTCGAGACCGACACTCGCTACACGGTTCGAGCGACGGCGGCCGACGACACCGGGCGAACGGTCACCGAGCGCAGCACGTTCCGGACGCTGGCACCCTCGCGGACGTTCTCGACCAGGATCTTCCAGGGGTACCGGAAGACGTACGGCGTCGGGATGCCGATCATCCTCACGTTCAGCGCCCCGATCAGCAACAAGCGGGCGGTGGAGCGCTCGCTCGAGATCCAGAGCTCCAGGCACGTGGTGGGCGCCTGGTACTGGGACGGCGATCAGACGCTCTACTTCCGGCCGAGAACGTACTGGCGGCCGCACACCAGGGTGCGGTTCGTCGGCCACCTCGACGGTGTCGAGGGCTCCCCACACGTGTATGGGGTGCACACGCTCACCCAGCGTTTCGTGATCGGCCGATCGCTCATCGCCGTGGCGAACACGCAGGAGCACCACGTGAAGATCTATCTGGACAAGCGCCTGTTTGCGACCTGGCCGATGAGTGCGGGCAAGCCCGGCGACGACACGCCGAACGGCACGTATCTCACGATCGAGAAATCCAACCCCGAGCGGATGGTCGGCCCCGGCTACGACATCGAGGTCCCCTGGTCGGTTCGGTTCACCCAGGGAGGGAACTTCCTCCACGATGCCTATTGGTCGGTCGGGGACCAGGGGTTCGCCAACGTGAGCCACGGGTGCGTGAACCTCTCCCCGGAGAACGCCGAGACCTACTACAAGCTCGCCGTTCCGGGAGATCCCGTGACGATCACAGGGAGCCCGCGAGCCGGGACATGGGGGGACGGCTGGACCGTCTGGTTCCTCAGCTGGTCCCAGCTCCTGGAGGGGAGCGCGTTGCACCTGGCGGTGGAAGCGGGGCCGAGGGGGAGCTCGTTCGTCGAGCGCGCGGCCCTTCGCCCGCAGCACGCAAGGGCGCCGATCGGGACGTCGAGTCCTGGAAACGCCGACGCGGACCCGAGTTGACGCCCATCGATGAGAGCTCGGTGGGGCGGAACCACTCGAGTTCGGATCGAACACGATGTGGGTCAGCCCGCGGCCGAGCCCTCGAAGATCGCCCGGACGGTGTCGATCGTGTCGGCGTCCTCGGGCCGCTTGTCGTGCCGGTATCCCTTGACGCGCGCGAACCGCAGCGCCATGCCGCCGGGGTACCGGGGGCTCGCCTGCAGGCCGTCGAACGCCACCTCGACCACCACCTCGGGCCGGACGTGGACGACGATGCCCTCGCGCGAGGTCTCGAGCTCGAGCAGCCGCTCGGTCTGCCAGGCGAGCATCTCGTCGGTCATCCCCTTGAACGTCTTGCCCAGCATCACGAACCCGTCGCTCGGGTCGCGCGCGCCCAGGTGGAGGTTGCTGAGCCATCCCTGACGGCGACCGTGGCCCCATTCGGCGGCAAGCACCACCAGGTCCAGTGTGTGCGCGCGCTTGACCTTGAGCCAGCCGGCGCCTCGGCGGCCGGCCTCGTACGGGGCGTCGAGCGCCTTGACCATCACCCCCTCGTGACCGTGCGCAAGGGCGTCGTCGAGGAACCGTTCGGCGGTCTGGGCGTCCTCGGCGACCGTGTGGGGAACGCGGAGCGTCTGGGGGAGCCGCTCCCTCAGGATGCGCAAGCGCTCGCTCGCGGGACGATCGATCAGGTCCTCGCCGTCCAGGTGCAGGATGTCGAAGAAGAACGGCGACAGCGGCGTCGTTTCGCGCTGGCGTTCCACGTCGGTCCGGCTCGCGAACCGGCTGCCGGTGACCTGGAACGGATGGGGCCGGCCGTCCGGTCGGAGTGCGATCGCCTCCCCGTCCAGGATCGCGGCCCGCAGCGGCAGGGCCGACATCGTCTCCACGACCTCGGGCACGCGATCGGTCACGTCGGCGAGCGTTCGAGCGAACGCGCGCACCTCGCCCCCGGCGATGTGGACCTGGAGGCGGACGCCGTCGAGCTTCCACTCGACGTCGGCCGGGTGGATCCGTTCGAGCGCGTCGGCCATGTCGGCCGCCGTCTGCGCGAGCATCGGGTACACGGGGCGAAGGACGGTGAGCCGGAAGCGATCGAGACCTGCCTCGCCCTCGGCGATCGCCGCCGCGGCGACGGTCCCCAGATCGCCCTCGAGCATCAGCGCCCGCCGAACCCTCGCGGCGGGAACGCCCGCCGCCGCGGCGACCCCCTCCACCACGCTTCCCTCGAGCGCGCCCTGTCGGAGCTCGCCCATCAGGAGCCCGGCCAGGAACGCCTGCTCGGGTTCGGTCGCGCGTTCGAACAGCGCCGCGAGCTCCGTGCGCCTGGCTTCCTGGCTCCCCGTGCCGGCAGCGCTCCGTATCCGCTCGAACGCGGCGTCCACCTCGAGCACCTCGAGGGTGGGTTCGGACGCGGGCGGCGGGCGTTCGCGGAGCGATGCCCAGCCGACGCCGACCGTGCCTTGCGGCAGCCGGCCCGAGAGGTAGGCCACCGCGATCGGTACCTCCTGCGGGCGAAGGCCGCGAAGGCACGACGCGATGAGCTCGGTCTTGGCCCTACGCGAGCGCGTCTGTCCGATGGCGGCGGACGCCGAGACGATCTCGGCCAGCTTCACCGAAGCGGTCCGAAGAACGCCTGAACGTCGCCCACCAACAGGTCGGTCGCCTTGTGTGCGGCGAAGTGCCCGCCGTGATCGAACGTCGTCCACCGGACGATGTTGTGGTGGTCGCGCTCCGCGAACCGCCGGATCCCGCTGAAGTCACCGCCGAACGCCGCGACGGCCGTGGGCATCGTGGTGGGCTCGGTCGCGGGGGTCGCGTGGGCGTCCTCGTAGTACAGGCGCGCCGCCGAACCGCCCGTTCCCGTGAACCAGTAGAGCGACACGTTGGTCAGAACGAAGTCCTCGTCCAGGCCCTCCCCGAACAGCTGGGCGTTCCACGCGAGCAGGCCGACCGGTGAATCGGCCAGCGCGTAGGACAGGGTCTGCGGCTGCTGCGACATGAGCTGATTGAACGAGAACTTGTTCTCGTAGAACCACTGCAGCGTTCCGAGCTGCTGCTGCTCCTCTTCGGTCAGGTCGGCCATCTCGGCCGGGTCTCCCGAGGGGAACGAGAAGATCTGGGTGACGTGGCTCCCGATCATGTGCTCCGGATCGATCCGCCCGAGCTCCGGATTGATCATGGACCCGGCGTCGTTGCCGACCGCGCCGTAGCGCTCATACCCCAGGCGTCGCATCAGCTCGGCCCATGCCTTCGCCATGCGGTACCGGTTCCATCCGGTCTCGTGCGTCGGACCGGAGAAGCCGTAGCCGGGCAGCGACGGGATCACCAGATGGAACCCGGCCGCGGTCAGGGGTTCGATGACGTCGAGATACTCGGCGACCGAGCCCGGCCATCCGTGCGTGAGGATCAGCGGGAGCGCGTCCGGCTCGGGCGAGCGGACGTGGAGGAAGTGGATGGTCTGCCCGTCGATCGTGGTCGTGAACTGAGGGTACCGGTTGAACCTGGCCTCCCAGCTCCGCCAGTCGTACCCCGTTCGCCAGTACTCCGCCAGGTCCCGGACGTAGCCGAGCGGCACGCCGTACTCGTCGCCGACCCCGGGCAGCTCGTCGGGCCAGCGGGTTCGAGCCAGCCGGTCGTGCAGGTCGTCGAGGTCCGATTGCGGGACCTCCACCCTGAACGGACGGATCCCCTGGTCCGAGCGATCGGTGTCGTCCACCGTGGCCTCCCCTCATCCTCCGCTCGTCGTGACGAGCCCTGTTCCGTATGACAGAATCCTGTCATGTCCGAAACGTTATCGAAACGACAGCATCCTGTTAAACGCTCGCCCCGACGGCCTCCCCGTTCCGCCGCGGGAGACGCCGTCAGCAGGCTCGTCGTGGACGTGTTCCGCCTGAACGGCCTGCTGATCGCCGTGGGCGACGCGATGGCCGAGCCCTCCGGACAGACCACCGCCCGATGGCGGGTCCTCGCGGCGATCGGCGATGCGCCGCTCACGGTGGCGCAGATCGCACGCGCGTGGTGGCTCACCCGCCAGAGCGTGCAGCGCGTCGCCGACGTCCTCGTGAAGGATGGCTTGGCCGCCTACAAGGCGAACCCGAGCCACCGCCGCGCCAAACTGCTCAGCATCACCCCGGCCGGGCTCTCCGCGCTCCGGGAGATCCGCCTGCGACAGCGCACGTGGGCGGAGTCCCTCGGCGCCGAGATCGGGGAGGCGGAGCTGCGCCAGGCAAACGCCACGCTGACCCGCGTCCTGGAGGCCCTAACGTCCTCCTGATCCGGGCGACCGCTCCACGCGCCGGCGACTCCGCACGGCTTGGCGGAAGCTCGGACCGTCTTTGCGCAGCCGAGGGGGAACGCCCTAGTCTCGAACCGGACCATCTCGACTGAGGCGCACCACACGAAGCAAGGGGGTTGCGTGCATGGTTCAGACGTCACTGCTCCGTCCAGAAGGTCTCGTGCAGTCTCCCGCCTTCACGCACGTCGCGGTCGTGCCGCCGGGCGCGACGACCGTCTACATCGGCGGCCAGAACGCCGTCGACGGCGACGGCGAGCTCGTCGGCGGCGACGACGTGGCCGCTCAGACCCAACAGGTGATGAAGAACCTGCACGTCGCGCTCGCCGCGGCAGGTGCCAGCGTCCACGATCTGGTGATGATGACGGTGCTGTTCGTCGATGGGGTCGATCTCGCCGCTGCCTATCCGGTCGCGGCCTCCGAGTTGGCCGGAGCGGCGCCACCGGTAGTAGGCGTGCGGGTGGCCGGGCTGGCCGTGCCTGGTGCACTGGTCGAGGTCAGCGCGGTCGCGGCGATTCCCTCGTGAGCTCCTGCGAGGAACCGTGTGGGGCCGCTCAGGACCCCTTCGTGTACCAGACGTCGCCGCAGCAGTACAGCGATGAGCCATCGGCTTCGCCCCAGATCACATTGGCGATGCCCGTGGAGCCGACCGCGATCCCGAAGTAGTCGCCGTCGGTGAACGTATAGCCGTCCGGGCTCTTGTAGGGGGCACCGGACCCGAGGTTCGAGAGCCGAACGTGCGATCCCCACGTGCTCCCGCCATCGGTACTCTTCGCATACCAGGTATTGAATCTGCCGGTTCGATCGTCCTGCCACGCGAGGCGGAAGTCCCCGGCGGTAGGGCCGCTGTCGATCTGCGGCACGTTGTTATCACCGAGGGCATTTACGGGGGTGGTGGTGCTCCAGTGCACGCCATCGTCCGAGGTTCGTACATAGAGCCGCTTCGGCGCATTCGGCTCGTCGGAGAACGTATAGGCGAAGACCATGTGGCCGGTTGCATCGATGGCGATCGAGCCCGTCGCGGCGAAGTAGTCCGGGTAGCACCCCGGGACCGGGCAGGGCGGTGGTTGGGCGGCGTCCACGAAGGAGGTGAGCGTGGGGTTCGCGCACGACTGCGTCGTCGACGGCGAGCATCGCAGCAGGGCCACCCGCACGGGCCCGTCGAAGTCGTGCCCGTGTCCCGACAGGCTACTCTCGCCGTTGAGGGCGAAGTACACGTCGCCGTTTGGCGCGTAAGCCCCACCGTTCGCGTACCACCACACGTGATCCTCGTTCACCCTTTGGGGTGGGAGGAATGAGCGACCGAAATCGTGGGAGGCCACCACCATGTTGTCGAACTTGTGATTGAACGCGACGTAGACGTGCCGACCCGACGGGGAGATCACCAGGATCGGCTTGTCCATATAGGTGAGTCCGCCGTTCATCGTGACCGGAGGGCTCCAGGCATCGCCGCCGTCGCGAGACGTGAACAGCTGCACGCCCGGGTCGTACTGGTTCATGAACGCCACGTAGATCGTCCCGCAGCCGCATGCGGCGTTGGTGTCGTTCGCCACCCGGATCTGCGGGTCGAACTGCCACCCGATCGTCTTGCAGGCGGCCACGCAGACGAAGGACTCCGGGCCGAAGGTCGCCCCTCCGTCGGTAGAGCGTCGGAACAGGACGCTTGTGCCCGGGCAGTTCCCCTTGCAGGCACGGGCATTGATGCCGGTGATCAGCTGGTAGACGCGGTTCGGGTGGTTCGGGTCCACCGCGATCGTGGGCTCCCAGTTGCTCTGGTGCTTCGGGTTGATGTCGTATCCGGCGGGTGCCTCGTCGTCGAAGCCACTCGAGCCCACGGCCGGGGCGGCAGCTACGACGATGATGGCGATCGATGCCGCGATCGCCGCCAGGGCTACTGGTCGCGTGCGCACCGGAGACCTCCTCCGCGGTCGCTCCGTTCCCAGTCGACACCGGGGAAGCTCTCGGAGTCAACTGGCTGACCGCCACGGTCGCCCGCGTAGCTGAGGTCAGCGATCCAGCAAGGGCTCGAGCCACTCCGGCACGACCCGCCCCTCGCCCCGCACGAACGGCGGTTCGAGGTCGGGCACCCGCTCGAGGGTGGCAGCGGCCTCATCGATCGGGATGGAGGCGATGCGTTGCTCCGCCTCGATCTGCATCGGAAGGAGTCGCACGTCACCCGCCGTGCACACGCCCGTCGCCTCCCGCCGACCCAGGGCGAAGGCCATCGCCGCATCGATCGTCGACTGCTCATCGAGCGGCTCGTACCACGTGGCGAACCGGTGCTCTTCCCCCGCTCTCCAGAGGTTGCGGGCGACGGCCTTGATCAACATGAGGCCCGCATCCTGCGCGTGGACCTCCTCCACGAGCGCCTCGAAGTCGTGCAGGAACTCCGGGTAGCGAGTGAGGCGATAGTTGTACGGGGTGAGGACCGTGTCGAAAGGGAATCGTCGCAGCGCCTCCAGATGCACCGCGGGCGCCTTCATCCCGTGCCCGTGATGCCGATCGCGGCGACGAGCCCTTCCTCACGAGCGCGGATCGCACCCTCGAGCGCTCCGCCGGTCGCCGTTCGCCGGTCGAGATCGTCGAAGGCCCCGACGGAGTGGAGTTGGACAAGGTCCACTCGGGTTACCTGCAGCCGTTCGATCGATCGGCGGATGCTGTCGTACGCCTCGGTTGCCGTTGGGTCTCCCGTCTTGGTCGCGAGGAAGATCCGATCGCGGATCCTCGGCATCCACGTTCCGAGCCTCAGCTCCGAGTCGCCGTAGTCCGCCGCCGTGTCGAAGTGATTGATGCCCGAATGCAGCGCAAGCTGGATCGAACGATCGGCGACCTCCTGTGTGACCTCGGAGAGGGCCGCCCCGCCGTAGATCAGCACGCTGCTCACGTGGCCGAGGCGCCCGAGTCTCCGCTGCTCCATCGGCGCTGAACCTCCCGGTCGACCCTTCCACCCTATCGAAGAGACCCTGGGCAGGCCGACCCCTGCAGGGCGAGAAGGCCATGCTGATCTCTCGTAGGCTCCGTTCGCCCATCCTCGGCGGCGAGCGGAGGGATGGCAGGTCGGACCCTCGAGGTCGGGCGACGGGGGTCGGGAGGTCGACATGCAGATCGCATCGGGCATCCACCGCATCGGAGACCGCAGCATCATCAACGCCTATCTGATCGAGGAGGCGAACGAGGTAACCCTCGTCGACGCGGGGGTGGCCGGTCTGTACCGCGACCTCCCGAAGGAGCTCGCGTCGATGGGCCGAACGATCGAGGACGTGCGCGCCCTGGTCCTGACCCACGGCCACAGCGACCACATCGGCTTCGCCGAGCGGCTCCGCACCGAGCGACACGTCCCCGTGTCGGTCCACGAGGCCGACGCGGCGCTCGCTCGCGGCGAGGTGCCGAACCCCTCGAAGGGTTTCGGTCCGACCAAGGTCGGTCCGCTGCTCGGGTTCCTCTGGTTCTCGCTGCTGCGGGGCGGCCTTCGGACCCGTCACCTCGGTGAGGTCTCGACGTACGGTGACGGTGCGACCCTCGACGTGCCCGGGAGCCCCCTCGTCACCCTCACGCCCGGCCACACGCCGGGCAGCGCCGTGCTCCACTTCCGGTCGCTCGGCGCGCTCTTGATCGGCGATGCGTTCGCGACCTACGCGGTGACGACCGGGGTTCGGGGCCCGGGCGTCGCCCCGTTCACCGCGGACGCCGCACAGGCGGTCGAGTCGCTGACGCGGATCGAGGATGTGTCCTCGGACCTCGTGCTCCCCGGCCACGGCGATCCCTGGACGGGAGGCGTGGAGGAGGCGGTTCGGCTGGTGCGCGAGTCTGCTGCGTCTCCGATGCCGAACTCGTGATGCGAGGTGCGCCGATGACCGCATGGACGGACGAGGAGCTTGGACGGATCGGCGAGGCCCAGGAGCTGCAGCTCGCCTCGGAGCGCCCGGACGGTACGCTCCGGCCGTATGTGACGATGTGGGTCGTCCGCGTGGACGACGAACTGTACGTACGGTCCGCGTACGGCGCGAACAACCCGTGGTTTCGGCGGGCGAAGGCGAGCGGTGTGGGTCGCATCCGGGCCGGTGGCGTGGAGCGATACGTCACGTTCGCCGAGCCAGCTCCGGACGTCCACCCCGACATCGACGCCACGTATCGAGGGAAGTACGAGCGGTACGGCCCCGCGATCGTCGGAACCGTCGTGGGATCTCTCGCCCACGCGGTGACGATCAGGCTCGTGCCGCGTTCGACGAGCTAGGGGATGGACGCCCAGCGAGACGAGCGCGAGCAGCGGGTTACACCGTTGGAGCTCTTCTTCGATCTCGTCGTGGTTTTCGCCTTCACGCAGGTGACCGAGTTCATGTCGGACGACCTCACCTGGCGGGGGATCGGTCGCGGACTGCTCGTCCTCGCCGCGATCTGGTGGGC
The DNA here is from genome assembly GCA_036505195.1 of Actinomycetota bacterium. GTDB lineage: Bacteria > Actinomycetota > UBA4738 > UBA4738 > HRBIN12 > DASSJM01. The sequence continues at coordinate 15,534 of DASXTX010000060.1, read as the reverse complement.
GTGGACGGGCTATGCGTGGCTCACGAACGCACTCGAACCGGAGGAGGGCCAGGTCCGCGCGGGGATGTTCGGTGCGATGGCTGCGATGCTCGTCGTCGCCCTCGCCGTCCCGGGCGCGTTCGGAGCCGACTCCGTGCTGTTCGGGGTCGCCTACCTGCTCGTGCGTCTGCTCAATCTCGTGCTCTACGCGATCGCCGGCAGGCGCGACCCCGACCTCCTTCGCGCGCTCATCGGGTTCGCACCGGCGGCCACGATTGGGCCCGTGTGCATCCTGCTGGCCGGGTTCGTCGACGGCGGCGCGCAGACGGCGCTCTGGGCCGTCGGGCTCGCCGTCCTGTACGGGGGAGCCCTGATCGGCCGCGGGCGAGGCTGGCACATCTCGCCGTCGCACTTCGCGGAACGGTACGGGCTCATCGTCATCATCGCGCTCGGAGAGTCGATCATCGCGCTCGGCGTCGGAGCCGCCGGCTTCCCGCTTTCTGCCGGCATCATCTCCGCCGCCGTCCTGGGTGTCGTCGTCGTGGCCGCGCTCTGGTGGGCGTATTTCGACGTCGTCGCCGTCATGTCGCAACGTCAACTCGCGCAGACGACCGGGGCGGCGCGAGCACGGCTCGCTCGCGACTACTACAGCTACCTGCACGAGCCGATGATCGCCGGGATCGTCCTGTTCGCTCTCGGCCTCAAGACGACGATCGAGCACGTTGGCGAGCCGCTGGCCGCGGTGCCCGCCGTGGCACTCTGCGGTGGCCTCGCGCTCTATTTCCTCACCCACGTCGGCCTGCGTCTGCGCCTGGTCCGCTTCATCCGCCGCACGACGGCCGAGCGACCCGGATGGATCGGCCCGGGCAGGCTCGCGACGGGGATCGCCATGCTGGCGCTCATCCCGGCGGCGCTCGAGTTGCCGGCGCTCGCCTCGCTCGCACTCGTGACGGCGGTCTGTTGCGCGCTCATCGCCTGGGATGTCATCCACTACCGGGAGCACCGCGCCGAGGTACGACGCGCACGGCCCTAGACGATCGCTGCCGAGACCGGAGGTCCGCGGTCCGTCCACAGTTGAGTCGGCCGAGCCCCCTTCATTCGGCCGTCGGGCGCGGCTCGAGGACGATCACCGCCGTCTCTCGCGGGCGTCGCGCAGCGAAGCCGTCCAGGTTCTTGTCGATTTCGCCCCAACGGTGCCACAGCCGTTCACGCTCCTCTCCCGTCGCAGCCCTCCCGAGCACCTCCCGCCGGATCCCGCCGGCCAGCTCGACGACCGCTTCCGGGTGGGCCTGGAGGTTCAGCCACCATGCCGGCTCGGCCGCACCCCAGCCGTTCATCGCCATCGTGACTAGGTTGGGACCGTCCTCGTAGTAGCCCACGATCACCGGCCGCGGCTCACCGCTGTGCCGGCCGCGGGTCGTGAGCCGCAAGGCGCCCCACTTGTCCCGACGCGGACGCCAGAGTCCCATGCGCCGCCGGGTGGCCCGGACGATCCATCGGTGCACGTGCCACGCGGTCACGACGAACCACCGAGGTGGGACACGCGCCTTGCTGCCCGCCATACACACTCCTCTCCCGAGAGCGACCTCGCCTTCAGCACGGCTGCCGCATCCCGCAGCCTCTCTGCGTCGAGTAGGTGCTCGACCCGGTAGTTTCGGTCCAGATGCGCACGATCGGGCTCCTCGGTGTGCCGACGAACTCGGCGGGCAAGATCGACGGAGTCGCACAGGGCCCAGTCGTGTTGCGGGAAGTGGGCCTGGTCGATGCCCTCCATCGGCACGCGAAGGTGCACGACTACGGGGACGTCACGTTGCCCGACCCGTCGCCGACACGTGAATCGCGGTCCCACGTCATCGATCCGGACGGCCTCGATGCGCTCGTCGCCCGTGTTCGAGATGCGGTCGCGCCGATCCTCGATCACGGGCACCTCCCGCTGGTCATCGGCGGCGATTGCCCCCTGCTCCTCGGGTGTCTCGCGGCGTCCTCGGGACGGGACCGAGTCGGTCTCCTGTTCGTCGACGGGCACGAGGATGCCTACCTCCCCGTGCAGTCGTCGACCGGAGAGGCGGCCGACATGGAGCTCGCGTTCGCGCTGGGGATGGCGGATGCCGCATGGTCCCGGGAGCTCTCCTCCCTGCTTCCTCTGGTCGCGCCAACCGACGTTCGGATCCTCGGCGCACGTGACGCGGAGCTCCTTCGCGCCGAGGGTGTCGCGTCGCTGCGTGACAGGGTGGCGCTCGTCGACGGTGAGCGTCTCGCGGCCGATCCCGCCGGGATCGCGGCGGCCGCCGGCGCGTCGCTTCCGCAGCCGTGGTGGTTTCATCTCGATCTCGACGTGCTGTCGACGGAGGCGCTTCCTGCGATCGACTACCCGCAGCCAGGGGGCCTCGGCTGGGACGAGCTCGTGGCTGTCGCCACCACCGCCCTACGCCTGGACCCCCGTGGCTGGGATGTCACCATCTACAACCCCGACCTCGATCCCACACGGGTCCACGCGCGACGGATCGTCCGGTTCCTGGGATCCGTGATCGAGCGGGTATCTGATCTCGAGGCCGTCTGAGGTCGCCTTGGACGTTCGGTTGGTGCGTGAGTCTGCTGCGTCGAACGCTCGGGCTGACGTCGATCAGCGACGTGCAGCGCGTGGTGGCCGGAGCGACTTGCGCACCACGGGCCGGGTGGGCTTCCGACGGGCCACCTCCCGGAATCCGGCGCGGTCGTAGATGGACTTCGCGCCGAAGAACATGTCATCCGGGTGAGTGCGTTGGTCCTTGTCCACCGGATACGCCTCGACGAGGCGAACGCCGCGCGAACGCGCGTAGTCCACGGCGGCCTCGAGCATGCGCCGTGAGAGGCCTCGACCTCGAGCGTCACGGTCGACGAAGAAGCACACGATGGACCACACCGGCCGGTCGTCCACGGGCTTCATCACCGGGGAGCGGCGGAGCTTCTCGTAGTCCTCTCTGGGCCCGAGCGACACCCATGCGACCGGAACGCCGTTGTCGTATCCGATCAACCCGGGCACGGAGCCCCGATCCACGAGTGCCTTCATCGCCAGCCGGTTCTGCTGGCCGACGCCGGTACCGGCTCCGACCTTGCGATAGAACTGGCAGAAGCAGGTTCGAACGATGGGCCGATCGAACAGCTGGACCAGGTCGGGCCAGCGTTCCTTCGTGACCGGGTGCGCTTCGAACCCCATGGGGCATTCAATCTACTCCGCACCGTCGGCGGATACGGTTCCGTCCCGGGCGACGTTCGGATCGCGAGGGGAGAGGTAGATGGGAAAGTCCGAGAAGGACAAGATGCTGACGGGGGAGTTGTATCGAGCGTCCGATCCGGAGCTCGTTCACGAACGTCAGAGGTGTCGATCGGTGCTCCAAGCGTTCAACGCCCAGCAGGGTGAGGATCTGCGACTGGCCCTCCTCGAGCAACTTCTGGGCGGGATCGGCAGCGGCGCGTTCATCCAGCCGCCTTTCGCTTGCGACTACGGGTACAACCTGTCCATCGGCGACAACGTCTTCGTCAACTTCAACACCGTGATCCTGGATTGCGCCTCGGTGTCGATCGGTGAAGGGACGCAGATGGGTCCCGGCGTCCAGCTCCTCGCGGCCGACCATCCGCGAGACCCGCAGGCCCGCCGGAGCCTCCTGGAGCTCGCTCGGCCCGTCTCGATCGGATCGAACGTGTGGATCGGCGCGGCGGCCGTCGTGCTCCCGGGAGTCTCGGTGGGGGACGACTCCATCATCGGGGCGGGCAGCGTGGTCACGCGCGACATCCCGAGTGGGGTGGTGGCGGTGGGGTCCCCGTGCCGCGTCGTGCGGACGCTCTGAGGGCAGCTCGGTCCATGCACGATCGGACGTTGCGCAATTTCTGGCTCGGTATGCAAGGGTGATGACGAACCCGCTACCGCTTCCCGGGAAGGAGATGGCGCAGGTGAGACTTCCTCATGGATCGATCCGCTTCGCACTCGGATCCGTGCTCGCGGCGACGGGGCTGATCGTCTCGGCTCTGCCGGCGGCGGCGGCGACCGACGCGGAGGTGACCGTCGGGAGCTCGAACCCGTTCAGCGGGAACAAGCAGAACGAGCCCACGCTCGCTGTCGATCCCAACCACCACAACCTGCTGGTTGCCGGGGCGAACGACAACATCGACCTCGAGGACTGCAACGCCGGCGCGGACAGCAGCTGCCCGTTCACGGCGGGTGTCGGAACCACGGGGATCCAGTACTCCATCGACGGCGGGCTCAACTGGCACCAGCCGACCTTCACCGGCTTCAGCGCGCGGAACTGCACCGGCGTGAACGACCCACCGGGCGCCGTTCCGACGGACGCCTGCGTGCCCCAGGAGGGAGGGCCGATCGGGACCCTGCCCTGGTACTTCGAGAACGGTCTGGTCTCCGACGGGGACCCGGCCGTGGCCTGGGGACCGTCACCCGGCCCGAACGGCTTCGACTGGTCGAACGGCTCCCGTCTGTACTTCACGAACCTGACCTCGAACTTCCCCTCCAAGCACTCTGAGGGAGCGTTCAAGGGCGTCGAGGCCCTCGGCGTCTCCAGGATCGACGTCACCTCGGCGGTCGCCGCGACGCAGGCGGCACAGCTCGCCGACAAGGCACGGTGGATGGCACCATCGCTGATCCCCTCCGGGACCTCCGGCTTCTCGGACAAGGAGCAGATCTGGTCTGACACCGCGGCGAGCAGCGACTTCTTCGGCAACGTCTACGTGTGTTACGGCGACTTCAGCGGCGGGCCGAGCGCCGGTTCGAACTCCGTTCGTCTGATCGTGGCTCGGTCCACGGACGGCGGAGCCAGCTGGTCGCAGGTGGTCGTCGAGAAGAACACGGACGCGGCGTCGGGCAATTGGGGGCTTGCATCGGGCGCGACCGGTTGCACGATGCGGACCGACAGCGGAGGCACGGTCTACCTGTTCTGGCACGGGTTCAACATGAACACCAAGGAGGAGGGGATCTTCCTGTCACGCTCGTTCGACGGAGGCGCCACCTTCGAGAACCGCCGTCGTCTGTTCGTCGTTCACCCCACCGGGGTCTTCGATCCCGTGCTCGGCCGCAACACGATGGACGGGATCGCGGGGGCACGCGCCGACCTCTCGACCGCGCCGAGCGTCGACATCGCCAATGGCTCACCCACCGGATCGGGCGGCACCGACCGGATCGTGATGACCTGGATCGACGGCCAGACCCTCAACGACGAACACGTGAGGTTCTCCACCTCCGTCGATGGCGGGGACACATGGGCGGCACCGGTCAACGTCGAGACGAGCGCATCCGACCGTGGGCTCTACGTTGCCGCCGCGGTCTCGCCGGACGGGAGCGACGTCTGGCTCGTGTACAACGCCTTCACCGCCCCGTACCAAACGACGACATCGGCGGCCCGGCCGCTCGTCGGTGTGGTCGCGCACGCCGAGGTGACCGGCGGCCTCGTTGGATCGTTCGCCGAGATGCACCGGAGTACACCGGGTGACGCTCGTGGATCCAGTCAGAACGATCTGACGGGGGAGTTCCTCGGTGACTACGTCTACGCGACGGCGACCAACGACTTCGGCGCGTTCGTGTGGAACGACGTGCGAACGGCCGCGGACTGCCCGGCCGTGGATGCCTGGCGTGCGGCGCTCAGAACCAAGGACACGAAGGACGACCCGCCCAGGCCCGAACCGAACAACGACTGCAACGCGAGCTTCGGCAACTCGAGCATCTTCGGAGCGGCGATCGCCGACCCGCCATAGCGGAGCTTGAGGTGGAAAGCTGAATAGGCTGCCCCCATGGCGATCTTTGTCTATATGCGCTTCTGTCTCGCCGAGACCGCCGATCGACACGACTTCGAGGGCGACCTGAGGGCCATGGCTGAGCTGGCTGAGGCTCAACCCGGGTACCTCTGGTCCGACATGGGGCCCTCGATGGTCGAACCGTCGGTGTACATCGTCGTGTCCGAGTGGTACGGGATCGATCATGTCCGTGCCTGGGAGCACGAGGCCATTCATGAAGAGATCCAGCACAAGTGGGAGGCGCACTACCGCGAGCCCTTCGTTCACCGCCGCTTCACGTCTTGGGAGCGACCGCCGGAGACGTAGCGTCTTCTTCGAGCCTCGATGACGAGGAGGGGGTTGAACCCCCCACGGGCCTTCCTCAGGAGGCCTGCTCGAATCGCCTCGGAGGAGAAGACGCGAGCGCCACAGGTGCGCCGTTGACGGAGGAAAGCGTCCGAGGGTGAATCTGCGTGGCACCACTCGACCGATCATGTGGCTTGCCCGCCTGGTCCGTCGCGCCTCCACCCTTCCGTTTCCGATCGCATCGACGGCACAATCGACCACGAAGATGAGGCCTAGGACCGCCTCCAGGCTCGCGTGGTCGGTCGGGATCTTCTCGATCGCGCTGATGATCGGCGCGCTCGTCCTCATGTTCGGCTATCGCGACGCCACGCTGCCTGCCACGGTCTCCGACTACCGTTGGAACTTTCCGAACGTCTTCAACGAAGTGGTCAACCTCGGCATGCCCGTGATCGGGGTCGTCCTCGCGTCCAAGCGACCGGAGAACCGGATCGGGTGGTTGTTCCTGGCCGCGGGGTTCTTGATTGGGCTCTACTCGTTCGGCCTCTCCTACGCGGTCCGAGCCGTCTTCGTCGCCCCCGGCTCGCTGCCCCTGGGACACGGGATCGCGTGGGTCGGGTCCTGGATGCTGGTGAGCGCCATCGGCCTGCTTCCCTTCCTCTTCCTGTTGTTCCCGACGGGACACCTCCCCTCGCCGCGCTGGCGTCCGGCCGGCTGGTTCATGGGTGGCGCGTTCGCGCTGACCACCCTGGGCACCCTCGCCTTGTGGACCCTGTCCCGGAATGAGTCCTTCGGCCCATCGACACGGGGCGATCGGACGGTGCTGCTCCTGCTGGCCCTTCCAGTCGCCGGATCGCTCCTGCTCTCGATCGTTGCGGTCGTCGTTCGCTTCCTGGGGTCGTCGGGGGACGAGCGCCTGCAGCTGAAGTGGCTCGCGACCGCGGCGGTGGTCCTCGTCGCTACGTTCATCCTTCCGCTCCCGACGTACGCCTGCCTCCTGTGCAGCCCTCCTGCGGTCGTCTACGTGATGCAGAACCTGGGTGTCGCGTTCGGCTGGGTGGCGATCGCGATCGCAGTGCTCAAGTACCGCCTCTACGAGATCGACGTCGTCATCAGCAAGGCGGTGGTCTACGGAACGTTGGCCGTCTTCATCACCCTCGTGTACGTGGGCCTGGTGGCCGGCGTGGGGGCGCTCGTCGGCAACACGCGGAGCCCCCTCCTGGCCGCGATCGCCGCTGCCGTGATCGCCGTCGCCTTCCAGCCCATCCGGCAGCGCGCAGGACGCCTGGCGAACCGCATCGTCTACGGCAAGCGGGCGACTCCGTACGAGGTGCTGTCGGACTTCGCGGAGCAGATGGCCGGCGCCTACCCCGTCGAAGACGTCCTTCCCCATATCGCTCGCATGCTGACCGAGGGCACGGGCGCGATCCGGTCCGATGTGTGGCTCCTCGTCGGTTCGGAGCTTCGGGCGGCGGGCTCCTGGCCGCCCGTGGAGGCCGCGCCCGTTCCCCTCATCGCGAACGGTTCGATCGACGTTCCCGGAGCGGTGGCCGTGCCGGTCCGGTATCAGGGAGAGGTATTGGGAGCGCTCTCCCTGCAGAAGCCGCCGGGCGATCCGATCACCTCGACCGAGAGGAAGCTCCTCGACGACGTCGCATCACAGGCGGGGCTGGTCCTTCGAAACGCGCGCTTGATCGGGGAGCTTCGGGCTTCCCGCCAGCGGATCGTGTCGGCCCAAGACGCGGCGGCGCGTCGCCTCGAACGCAACATCCATGACGGCGCACAGCAGCAACTTGTGGCTCTGGCGGTGAAGACGCGTCTGGCCGACTCGCTCGTTGGCCGCGACGAGGCGAAGGCGCACGACGTGCTATCGCAGATCCAGACCGAGGCCCATGAGGCGCTCGAGAACCTTCGCGACCTTGCCCGAGGCATCTATCCACCGATCCTTGCCGACCAGGGACTCGCCGTCGCCCTGGACGCGCAAGCCAAGCGTTCCCCGGTTCCCGTGGCCGTGGAAGCAGTCGGGATCTCCCGGTACCGGTCGGAGACGGAAGCAGCCGTGTACTTCAGCGTCCTCGAGGCACTCCAGAACGTGGCCAAGTACTCGGGTGCGTCCCACGCGATGGTCAGCCTGATCGGCGACGATGGGCAGCTCACCTTCCAAGTCACCGACGATGGGGTCGGTTTCGACCCGGGCACCACCGCCTACGGGACGGGTCTGCAGGGCGTGGCCGACCGACTTGCAGCCATCGACGGGACGCTGGAGGTCAGGTCTCAGCCGGGGGTGGGGACGACCATCGTAGGGATCGTGCCCGTCCCGGGACAACCATAGGGTGATGGCTACGGGGATCGCTCGAGCCGAAACCACTCGTGCACCGCGTTCGGTCACAGGCACGACGTCTGCGGTCTAGACGTCGAGCGCGCGCCGAGCCGGTTGGGTGGGCAGGAGGAGGGCCGCTCCGAGCCCGGAGATCCCGATGATCGCGAGAACGATCATGGAGGCGGCGTAGGACCGGTTCGTGAGGCTGGAGACGAGGATGGTGCCGGCGACCGCGGTGCCGAGCGACGAGCCAAGGTTGGAGATGCAGCGCGACAGGCCGGAGATCTCCCCCTGCTGTTCTTCGGGAAATGCGGACTGCACGACGTTGACGGAAGGGGTCAGCATGACGCCGACGCCGAGGCCGATGAGCAAGAGTCCCGGCGCGAACGCCCAGGGGCTCGGCGAGCCCTTCACGAGGGCAAGCAGGACGAGGACCCCGGCGATCGTGGTGACGAACCCGGCCATGATGAGCGTCCGCTGCGCGTACCTCCTGGCGAGCCGTTCGGCTGCGAGCGACGACAGCAGGATGCCTCCGGTGGCGGCGGTGAAGATCACGCCGGTCTGGATGGCGTTGTAGCCGCGGACGACCTGCAGGTACGCGGAGACGACGAAGGCGGTGCCCATGAGCATCAGCCATTGCACGTTCTGGGTGACCAGCCCGAGGTTCGACGTGCGATTGCGGAACAGCCCGGTCGACAGCAAGGGCTCCTCGTGGCGACGTTCGCGGGCGCGGATGTGGAGGAAGAACATGGCGAGGAAGGCGGCGCCGACCACCAACAGGACCGCCATGAGTGCGAGGTCGTTGTCGGCGGAGAGGACGCCCATCACGACGAAGATGAGGCCTGCGGCCGACAGGACCGCGCCGAGCGTGTCGAAGGGCCGGCTCGGGTCGGGGGCGATGGGGTCGACGATGCCGCGGCTCAGCCAGAGGATCACCGCGACGATCAGCGTTTGGAAGAGGAAGGCGGCCCGCCAGCTGATGGCGGTGGTGATGAGCCCGCCGATCAGCGGTCCGGCGGCAGCGCCGACGCCGCCCATCCCGGTGATGATCCCGAAGGCCCGGGCCCGCGACGTGACGTCGCTGAAGAGCAGCGTCGTGAGGATGTAGACGGGCGGGATCAGCAATGCGGTGCCGACCCCTTCGAAGATCGAGTTGCCGAGGATGAGGACGCCGAGACCGGGAGAAGCCGCGCCCATCAGCGCGCCGATCCCGTAGATGGCGAGGCCGATGGTGAAGCAGCGCTTTCGGCCCCAACGGTCGGTGAGCTTGCCGCCGGGAATCATGAGGGCGGCCATCACCAACAAGAACACGGTGATCGCGATCTGTACGCCCTGCACGGTCGTATCGAGGTCCCTGCTGATGTCGGTGATCATGACGTTCATGTTCGAGCCGGCGAAGCTGCAGATGAACTGCGCAAGTGCGAGCGGAACGAGGATCTTCCGCAACGCGCCCGAGGGCCGTCCGACGCCGACAGCCTCACTCATGCGTCCCCCCACCGATCGGCCATTCCCTATCTACTAACACAGCCGCTCGAGCGTCGGGTGAAGGATGCCCCGTATCCAGCGATGGGTGGACGCTATGGCTGGTTCGGCCCCGGCCCGATACATCCGTGCAGACTGATCGCAACTTTGGAGTTCGGCCATGAACCCATATCCATCGGATCCACCTCTCGGTTCGTCTGGGGAGAACCGCCGGGACCGCGTCTTCGGGCCCTCCGGAGCCTATGTGTCCCGATCGGAAGCTCGCCACCCGATCCGCCCGACGAGGCGGATCGCGGACGCGGTCGTTGCCTTGCTCGCAACGCAGGCCTTCCTGCTCGGCGCCGAAGCGCTTGCCCTGCTCAATCGGATCCGCCTCGCCGAACGCGCCAGGGAGGGCCACTTCGTGACGCTGGCTGAGGTCGAGCAGGCCAACACCCTGGTCGTCGCGTCGGCGGTCGTCTGGTTCGTCCTGTTCGCTGTTACGGGGATCGTGTGGTGTGTGTGGCAACACCGCGCGCAGCGAAACGCGATCGAGCTCGCGTACAGGAAGCTCGAGTTCACTCCGGGATGGGCGGTGGGGTGGTGGTTCGTCCCGTTCGCGAACCTGGTCAAGCCGTTCCAGACGGTGCGAGAGCTGTGGAAGGCGAGCCATGGTGGGGACAACGGACGGGTCGTCGCCACCTGGAGTGTGATCGGCTGGTGGTGGGGCGTTTGGCTCGGTGCGAGTGTGCTCGGGCGGTTCATCGCCCGCGCTGGTTCGTTGAAGAGCCCTTCGGACGTCATCCGTCACGACACGTGGGAGATCGTCGCGAACGGCGTCACGGTCGTCGCGGCGATCTTGGCGATCATGATCGTGCGCTCCGTCGTTGCTCTTCAGGAACGCGCCGTTGCCCCACCCGTCCTTGGCCCGTTGCCGCCGATGCTGATCGCCGGCGTCCGCGTGCCAGTGATGCCGCCGCCTCCATCAGCCGAGTAGCGCTGGGTGACAGGTCCCGCGGGGCCACCGGACCGAACCAAGTGCTCCGGTCGTCCGATTACGAACCGCGGCCGAAGCGGCAGCCCCGACCAATCCCGCCACGACCTCGCGCCGATCCCACACCCCCGGCTCTATTCCTCGCTTCCGACCGGAGGAGGAGGGGCCGGGAGGTACTCGCTTGGAGTTCGTCCAGTTGCTCCCAGTTCGTCCAGAACCCATGTGATGAGCGCGTGCGTGCAGTTCCGTACCGCCTGGGGCGGCCACCCCAGGGTGGCAGCGATCTCCTCACTGCTCTCGCCCGAGACGAGATGCCGAAGAACCAGTTGTTCATCCTGTGTGAGTAGCCTGGCCACGATCCTCTCCAGCTCCCGAATCGACTATGACTCGTGGCCATTGCTCGTTTACATACCGCGGGTGCAGTCAGCCGGATGACTGATACCTAGATTCGTGGCGCCCGCGCTGCGCTGGGGTCCGGTTGTGCGGTTCAGGATCACGTGGGCTTTGGCGCCTAACGACCTCGGTCGGACTCCCGCAGCATGCCGACCACATGGCCCGGAGCGTTCGATCTCGCCGGCGATCAGGAGCTCGGCGAAGATCGCGCTCGGTCGCGCCCGGCGACGAAGTACACGCGCTCCCACCCGAGCATCGGTTGGGTGCTGCCGGCCGGCGCGATGACGGTCGGCCGATCCAGGTCCAAGACGAAGCCGAACCAGTCGGTCCGGCCCTCGCGACGAAGCCGCTCCGCGTGCTCGTTCACGTTCGCCTTCGCGTCGTCCAGGTCATCGGTGAGGCCGCGCTGCTCGCTGGAGTGACCTCTGCCCGCCACCACGAGCCACATGAACCTGGGCGACGTCATCGTCAGCCCGGACTCGAGCGGTCGGGCTCTCGCAGCATGCCGACCAGCACCGGCCCGAGCGTCCGGTCCTCCTCACAGTCGATCAGCAACTCGGCGAAGGCGCGACTCTCTGAGTAGCCCCAGAACTCGAGACGCTCCTGTCGTTGCTTCTCTAGCTCATTTGGACGCATGGTGAACCAGAGACTACGGGGTCGCCCGACAGCGCGAGACTGCCGCCGAGCCCTTGACCACGGATGCCTTGATCCTGTAGCGGGTGAGGGGCGGTTCGCGACTTAGATCCGAACGTTGCCAAGCCAGCTGCGGTAGAGGCCGGCATAGGTCCCGCCGATCTCGACGAGCTCGCTGTGCGGGCCGCGCTCCACGATGCGCCCGGCGTCGAAGACGAAGATCTCGTTGGCGCCCTCGGCCGTGCTCAGGCGGTGGGCGATCGTGATCGTGGTGCGGCCCGCCGAAAGGCGACGGAGCGCTTCGGAGATCCGTCGTTCGGTGGCGGGATCCACGGCGCTCGTGGCCTCGTCGAGGATCAGCACGCCTGGGTTGCCGATCTGCGCCCTCGCGAGCGAGACGAGCTGGCGCTCGCCGACCGAGAGCCACTCGCCCCGCTCGCCCACGCGCGTGTCGATGCCCGTGGGCAGCGACTCGACCCAATCGCCGAGGCCGAGATCGTCGAACGCGGCCTCGACCTCGCGATCGGTCGCGCCCTCGCGGCCCGCCCGGACGTTCTCGCGCACCGTGAGGTCGAACAGGAACCCATCCTGCGGCACCATCCGGATCACGCCCCTGCGCGAGGCCGACGCAACCTCTCGCAGGTCGACGCCCTCGAGCTCGATCCGACCGCGCAGGGGATCCGCGAGCCGCGTGAGCAACCTGCAGAACGTGGTCTTCCCCGAGCCGGTCTCGCCAACGATCGCCACGTGCGCGCCCGCCGGCACCTGGAAGGACACATCCCGGAGCACCACCGGCCCGTCGCCGTATCGGTACGAGACGCCCTCGGCCCGCACGGCGAGCGCCCCGTGGCCCAGCGTCACCCCGGATGTCGGCTCTGCGATCTCGACCGGCAGCTCGAGCAGCGCGAGGATCTTGCGCCACCCCGCGATCGCCGTCTGGGTCTGCGCGTAGATCTCTGGCAGGTCGGTGAACGGGTGCAGGAACAGGTCGGCGAGGAACAGAAACGCCGACACGGTCCCGAACGTGAGCCCCCACTCTGGCCCGATGGTCGCGCCGACCAGGATGACCGTCGAGAGCGCGAGTCCCCAGAAGATCGTTCCCATCGGCCAGAGCCTCGCCGTCCGCAGGTGCGCGAGGACGTGCGCCCGATACCGGTCGTGGATCGAGCGCTTGACCCGCTGGTCCACTCGGTCCTCGAGACCGTAGGCGCGCACGACGTCGGCGCCCATCACGCTCTCGGAGACCTCGGCCAGCATCTCGCCGACCCGCCCGCGCACCAGGTCGTACGCCTCAGACAACTTGCCCTGGAGCTTGCCCATGACCAGCAGCAGGGGTGCGACGATCAGCACGACGGGGATCGTGAGCTGCCACGAGTACAGCAGCATGATCACGAGCGTCGCCGAGATCTGCAGGACCGCCCAGATCCACTCGATCCCACCCTCCTCGGTGAACTCGGACAATGTGTCGACGTCCGCGGTTACGCGCGCCACGAACACGCCGCGGCGCTCCCGCGACTGCGTCGCGATCGAGAGCTGGTGGATGTGCTCGAACCCCCGCACACGGAGCGCCATCAGCGCCTCCTCGGAGGCCCGCACCAGCCGGCGCGCCGCCGTCCGGCCCGCGACGAACGCGACGAAGACCAGCGCGAACGCCGCGCCGCAGAGCCCGAAGACGAACCCCGGGCGGAACCCGCCCTCGAACCCGTGGTCGAAGATCTGCTGCACCAGGATCGGAACGACGAGGTTGCCCACGATGGCGCCGAGCGAGACGACGACCGTGAGGACGAGACCCCGTCGCAGCTCCGGGCTGAGCCGGAGCCCGGCGATCAGGACGCGCCACGCGCTGCTGAGGTGATCGGGGATCGGGAGCTCCTCGCGGCTCGGGGTCCCCACTCGGGCCTCGTCGATCGCCGTGGCGGTCATCGCTCGCCCCGCTCGTACGCGCGGATCATCGCAGCGTAGCCGTGCTGGGATGCCATCAGCTGCTCGTGCGAGCCGGTCGCCCGCACGCGGCCCTCCTCCAGGAAGAGCACACGGTCGGCGAGCCGGATCGTTGACAGGCGGTATGCGACGACGATCAGCGTGGTCTCCAGCTCCCGCCGAAGGCCGGCCAGGATCTCCGCCTCGATCGTCGGGTCCACGGCGCTCGTGGCGTCGTCCAGGATCAGCACGCGCGGCTGCCGGACCAACGCGCGGGCCAGCGCCACGCGTTGCCGCTCGCCGCCGGAAAGCGTGTGCCCGCGCTCGCCGAGGACCGTGTCGTAGGCATGTGGGAGGGCACGGATGAAGCGGTCGGCCTGCGCGATCGCGGCGGCGCGCTCGATCTCGTCCCGGCTCGCGCCGGAGTCGAGCGAGATGTTCTCGGCCACCGTGGTCGCGAACAGGAAGGACTCCTGGAAGACGAGCGACATGGCCCGGCGTAGCTCGTCGGAGTCGCTCTGACGGATGTCGACGCCGCCGATCAGGATCCGACCCCCCGGCGGGTCGTCCAGGCGCACCAGGAGCTGCGCGAGCGTCGACTTGCCGACGCCCGTTGGCCCGACGATCGCGACCGACTCGTTCGGGTCGACGTGGAACGACACCTCGTCGAGCACGGAAGCGCCGTCGAAGCCGTACGTGAGCGACTCGGCCCGTACATCGAGCGGGCCGGGCGGCAACGAGATGGGTTCAGCCGGCCGGGTCATCGTGTCCGGCTGCTCGAGGACCTCGAGGATGCGGCCGTGGCCGACGACGGCCCGCGGAAGCTCCGAGAGGATCCAGCCGACGAAGCGCATCGGCCACGCGAGCAGACCGAACAGCGTGACGACCTGCACGAGGGTCCCGAGGGTGATATCGCCGGTCGAGACTCGCCAGGCACCGAAGGCGAGCATCAGGATCACGGCCAGGTTCGGGAGCGCCTCGAGCGCCACCTCGAACCACGCACGGATGTAGCCGGCCGCGACCCGCTCGGTCCGCAGCCGCTCGGCCGTCTCGCGAAAGCGGTCCACCTCGACGCGCTCGCGCCCGAGGGTCTTGACGACGAGCGCCCCGTCGATCGACTCGTGCGCCACGGCGGACACGTCGCCGATCCGCTCCTGGACCCGCCGGGCGGGATCCTGCATCTGCAGGGCGAACGAGCGATTCATCAGACCGAGCGCCGGCACCGTCAGCAGCCCGATCAGCGTGAGGAAGGGGTCGGTCGCCACCAGCGAGACGAGCGCGAACAGGACCAGGAAGATCACGCCGATCGCGAACGGGATCGGGTACAGGACCTCGATCGCCGCCTCGACATCGGCCTCCATGTGCGCGAGGAGCTCGCCGGTCGGCCGAGTGCGGTGGTAGGAGAGCGCGAGGTCGCGGTATCGGTCCGAGACGCGCTCGCGCAGCGTCGCGGCCACGGCCGCTCCCGTCACGCCGCTGTAGTAGCGCCGGATCCCGATGCCGAGCGCCCGGAGGGCGGTGAGCCCCATCACCGCGCCGATCCCGAGCCAGACGGTGGAGGCGTCCACGCCTTCGGGCGTGAACGCCGGCCGCAGGACCCGGTCGGTCACCCGCCCGAGGGCGACCGTGACCGCCACCGAGCCGATCGCGTACAGGAACGCCCCGAACACGGCGATCGCGAACGGCCGCGGGTGCATCCGGATGTACGAGACGACCAGGCGCACGCCGCGGCCGAACAGGTCCCGCCGGCCCTCGCCTCCATCGGCGAGGGCCG